>CAMDRO010000006.1 GCA_945906795.1 Spirosoma fluviale | reverse complement strand
AGGCAATAAGCGGTGAAATAACAATCGCCGTTCCTGGCAAGACAATGGCAGGCAGTTGATAGCAAAGCGATTTGCCCGCGCCCGTAGGCATTAAAACAAAACTATTTTTTCCCTGTAATGTATTTTGAATGATGGCTTCCTGCTCCCCTTGGAACTGACTAAACCCAAAGGTCTTTTTCAGTTCTTTACTCAGTAATTCTTTTGTTATAGTAATCGGCATATAGTTCAAGTCGGCTGAATTGTTTTGTCCTTTTGTTTTTTTAAGATTTATTTTAAACCTTCAAAAAATCTTCTAATTTTGAAATTAATCAAAAATATCCAATCCATAGCAAAAAAGATCAGTAATTAAGGTTGAGTCCAATTTTATCAGGAAATGACGCTATGAACGTCCATTTTAGATGGAAAAATTGCCTTGAAACGTTTATTTATTGATGCCTAACGCATTCTATTTGAGGATTGTACTAGCATTTCATCTTTTCTGATGAGCCGATTGGCTATCATATTGGCCAGTAGTGCGACCACCATGGCATAAAATCCAAAGCCATAGGCTCCTTGGTTTTCTGGTTCAAATACAGGCATCGCTTGTTTAAAAATAATCCAAAAAGTATAGGCCATCGAACCGGCGATTAATACTGAATTTAAAAGGCCAAGGGTCATTTGTCGCATTCTGTTTTTAAACGAAAAGAGTATGAGTATGGTCAAAAGGGTAGAGGCAATCAGCAATAGAGCTAGGATAATATGGGAATGCTCGCTGACCAAAGCCCCATTTTGAGAGATGGACCAGTGAACATTGGTCAATTCCGCACTTTGTCCAGAAATACCCCTTTTTGTCCATATAGGCCAACCATATCCCACGAAGCTTTGCGCTAAAACAACGATGGCTAAAAAAATGGATTGTGGTCTTTGTATCATGGTAGATCTTGTTTTTAATATGTAAAATTAATTATTTTCTTGAAATTTTTTGGCAGCAATTTTAGCGGAAGATAGGCATAATGGGATTCCTCCTCCCGGATGGACACTTCCACCCACCCAATATAAATTTTTGATCGCTGATCTATAATTTGGATGTCTCAAAAACGCCGCAAACTTATTGTTGGACGCATTCCCATACAGAGCGCCACCGGAAGAGGAAGTTCTAGTTTCGATCGATCGTGGGTCTAAAATATCCTCGGCTACAATGTGGAGCGCCACATCGACCCCTAAGCAGTTTGAGAGCTTTTGAATGACATTAGCCTTTGTTTTTTGAACTAAATCATCCCAGTCCTGACCTTCATTTGAGGGCGCATTGATTAAAATAAACCAATTTTCACACCCTTCAGGTGCATCCTCAGTTGCCGCTTTACTCGAAATATGGAGGTAAATTGTGGGGTCATCTATCAAGGTTTTATCCTGAAAAATACATTGGAATTCTTCCTTATACTGATCTGAAAAGAAAATATTATGAACGCCTACCGCATCAAATTTTCGATTTATTCCCCAGTAAAATATAATCCCAGAGCTTGAGCGTTCTTGATTCAACAGCTTTTTAGGGGATTGAATTTGAGGCAATAATTTTTTATAGCTGGGCCTAATGTCCATATTGCTAGCTACATGATCAAAGGCAAATATACCTTTGGCTGTTTTTATCCCCACGGCTCGCTGACCCTCCGTCACAATTTCCTCAACCTTTTCATTCATTCTAAATTCCACGCCTAATTCCTTGGCCAAACGGCATAGTGAGTTGGTAATGGAAATCATGCCCCCCACAGGCATAAATGCGCCAATGTTATATTCTAAATTAGGAATAACGGATAATATCGCAGGGGTTTGATAGGGATTTGAGCCATTATAGGTCGCATATCGGTCAAATAACTGAACTGTTTTTGGATGTTTAAATCTTCGCGCATGGTAGGTATGCATGGTTGAAAATAGACCCAAATTAGGGATGTTCAAATAGCCCCTCATGGCCTTTTTACTGGTCCATGTGCTTAGGTCTTGAAGTGAATTTTCTAAAAACAGCTCACTAATGATTTCATACTTATCTTGAAGTCCCTTTAAAAATGCAGCCATATTGGCTTCCTCTTCCCCTAACGTTTTTGCCATTTCCGCGGCGGTTTCTTGTGCATCCGCATGGGTTGTAAGCCGAGTTCCATCCGTCCAAAAGTATTTGCATATTTCAGGTAATCGAACGTAATTAAAATAATCTCTCGGGTTTTTACCAGCGAGCTCAAAAAGCTCATCCACGAGCTTGGGCAAAGTAAAGAGCGATGGTCCCGCATCGAAGCGATATCCACTTAAATCAATTTGAGATAACTTGCCACCTGGATATTCATTGGCCTCAAATATCATCACTTTTTGGCCCAAACAAGCCATACGAATAGCTAATGCTATTCCCCCAATCCCTGAACCGACAATTCCAAAATGAGCCATTAATTGATGAAAATTTCAAACCACTAAATTAAGGATTTAAAGAATAAACAGCTAAATGTTTTTCCCTCAATCCAATTTCAGTAATTTTGCTCAAATTTAATTGGCAGAAGAAAATATGTTACGTACACACACGAACGGAGAATTGCGGATCACAGAAGTAGGTCAAGAAGTGACTTTATGTGGCTGGATTCATAAATCAAGAGATAAAGGGGGAATGATATGGGTGGATTTAAGAGACCGTTATGGCATAACGCAGTTGATGTTAGAGGAAGGTAAATCGAGTCCTGAGGCGCTTGCTATTGCAAGAGGTTTAGGCCGAGAATTCGTTATAGAGGCTGTAGGCGTAGTGGTGGAGCGATTAGCCAAGAATGATAAATTACCCACGGGAGATATTGAAATAAAAATCAAAAACATACGAATTTTGAATCCCGCTAAACTTCCGCCTTTTTTAATTGAGGATGAAACGGATGGTGGGGATGACATTCGAATGAAATATCGGTATTTAGATTTGCGAAGAAATCCGATTCGAGAGAGTCTTCGCTTACGTCACCAAGTGGCTAGAGAAGTTCGGAATTTCTTAGATAATAAAGATTTTATTGAGGTGGAAACCCCCGTTTTGATTAAATCAACGCCTGAGGGTGCTCGAGATTTTGTCGTTCCTTCTCGCATGAATCCAGGCGAATTTTATGCCCTTCCTCAATCTCCCCAAACCTTTAAGCAATTATTGATGGTGTCCGGATTTGATCGCTATTATCAATTGGTCAAATGTTTTAGAGACGAAGATTTACGTGCGGATCGCCAACCGGAATTTACGCAGATTGATTGCGAGATGTCTTTTGTGGAGCAAGAAGACATATTAAATATGTTTGAAGGTTTAATTAGGCACTTATTTTTGCAGGTTAAGAAAATCGATATTGGCACTGTGTCAAGAATGACCTATGCAGATGCGATGAAATGGTATGGTTCGGATAAGCCTGATATTAGGTTTGAGATGAAATTTGTTGAATTTAAGGCCGAAGGGGTGGATTTGACATCTGGGAAAGATTTCCAAGTGTTTGATTCTGCCAATACCGTGGTGGGAATTTGTGTAAAAGGTGCCGCGGAGTATACCCGTAAGCAATTGGACGAGTTAACCGATTTTATACGCCGACCACAAATAGGCGCCAAAGGATTAATTTATGCGCGCGTTCAACCTGATGGAATTGTCAAATCTTCAGTAGATAAATTTTATAGTGAAGAAGATCTTGCCTCTTGGGCGAAGGCTTGTCACGCTGAACCTGGCGATTTGATTTTAATTTTATCAGGCGATGGAGATAAAGTGCGTAAGCAGTTGAACGAATTGCGTTTAGAAATGGGGACAAGATTAGGCTTGAGAGATCCAGCTAATTATCAAGTTCATTGGGTTGTCGATTTCCCATTGTTAGAATATGGGGAAGAAGAAGATCGCTGGTTTGCGATGCATCATCCATTTACAAGCCCAAAGCCGGAGGATATCCCCCTGATGGAGGCCGGTGATTTTGGAAAAGTGAGAGCCAATGCCTACGATTTAATCATTAATGGCGTGGAAGTAGGGGGTGGATCAATTCGTATTTTCCAAAAAGATTTGCAGTCCAAGATGTTTGAAGTTTTAGGATTTTCTGCCGAAGAGGCTAGGGCTCAATTTGGGTTCTTATTAGACGCTTTTGAATATGGAGCACCTCCACATGGGGGCTTAGCTTTTGGTTTTGACCGATTATGTTCCTTGTTTGGGGGTACGGATTCCATTCGGGATTATATTGCTTTCCCTAAAAACAATGCGGGCCGCGATGTCATGATTGACTCGCCATCCCCACTGGCGCAAGCGCAGTTAGACGAATTAAAAATAAAAACAAATTTGTAGAAAAAAGGCCTGAAATTTCAGGCCTTTTTATTTTATTCAAACTTTTTATTCAAATTCGTATTTAAAGACCGGGCTTTCCCATTCCCCAGCTGAAATGTTGATCACTTCTTTAATTTGACCTTGATGAATGTCAAAAACCCAACCATGCAAATGAGGTAATTGACTATTTTTCCATGCTTTTTGAACAATGGATGTTTTTGCCAAATTCTGAATTTGTTCCTTCACGTTCAATTCGACCAAGGTATTAAAGCGAGATTGTTCGTTTTCAATCGCCTGCAACTCATCATAGTGTTTTTGATAGACCTCCTTGATATTCCTTAGCCATTTATTAATTAAGCCAAAGTCTTTATTGGTCATGGCAGCTTTTACACCCCCGCAATTATAATGTCCACAAACGATAATGTGCTTAATCTTCAAAACCTCAACGGCATATTGTAAAACCGATAAAAGGTTCATGTCGGTGTGAACCACCATATTAGCCACATTTCGATGCACAAAAATTTCACCAGGCTCCGCATGCGTAATTTCTTCGGCAGGTACTCTAGAATCGGCACAGCCAATCCACAGAAATAAAGGGTTCTGATCTTTAGATAAAGTATCAAAATAATGCTCGTCTACCTTAAGACGCTCGCTTGCCCATGCTTTATTACTGAGAAGTAATTTCTTGTATTCTTTCATTTTAATTTTTGTTTAAATTCAACTTCAATGCCACGTTCTTTAGCCGTTGACATGAATTCATTGATTAATAATTTAATATCGTGGTCCATAAAACGAACTTTAGAAGCATCTATAAATACCTCCGAACCTTTGGGTATTTTTCGAAATTCCTCTTTAAGAGATAGCTTGTGTAAAAAAGTCGCATCTTTTTGGAATTTAATTAATACTTCATTCCCATGATGGAAGACAGAAAAAACAGATTCGTAATTGGTGATAATCACAAAAATCAAGCCAACAAACGTACCTATGAAAATCCCCCATAACAAATCAATTCCTACCACCGCAATAATCGTCGCGATGAACGGAATCCATTGTTTCCAACCCTCTGCGAATATTTTTTTGAATTCTTTTGGATGTGCCAATTTATACCCGGTGTATAATAAAACACTGGCTAGACATGCAAGAGGGATTTTATTTAAATAAAGAGGTAAAAAAAGTACGGATACCACCAATAATAGACCATGAATGAAACTAGACATCCGAGTTTTGCCACCGGCATAGACATTCGTAGAAGATCTAACAATCACAGATGTGATGGGCATTCCACCCAAAAATCCACTGGTTAAATTTCCAACTCCTTGGGCTACTAATTCCCTGTCAGCAGACGAAATTCGTTTTAAAGGATCTAGGGAATCAATGGCTTCCAAAGAAAGCAATGTTTCTAAACTAGCCACAATGGCTAGTGTGATGGCAATGGAATAGATAGCTGGATTAGTCAAAAAAGTCCAATCTGGCCTTGCAAGTCCCCCAGCTAAATCTCCTATTGAATTGAATATAGGTAAATTAACCATGTGCTCTTGCGAATTGCCTAAATACAATTCAGGTGAATACATTTTCAGTAATTCACTCGTTAGCACACCGACTAATACTACAAACAAGGAAGCGGGAATTGCCGTTAAAAATGTAATTTTTCGAATGATCCAGGGCCAAGAAAACAAAATCAAAAGCCCCCAAAATGCAATGATCAACGCTCCTGGCTTTAGGGTGTCAAATGCCGCAAGGATTTCAGAAAATGTATTTTGACCATCAGAACTTTGAAAAAACTCAAACTCCCCAATAAAATCCAAATCATCCCCTATGGCATGAGGAATTTGCTTTAAGATAATAACGATCCCTATGGCAACTAGCATGCCCCGAATTACGGAAGATGGGAAAAAGCTCCCAATCTTACCTAATTTAAGTAGACCCAATGCCACTTGGATAATACCTGCTAAGATAACAGCCACCAAAAAACCTTGAAATGAACCTAGCTTAATGATCGCATTGGCTACAATGATGGTAAGCCCAGCTGCTGGGCCACTTACTGATAATTCAGATCCTGAAATAAGGGTAACTAAAATTCCTCCTACGATTCCGGCAATCAAGCCTGCCATTAAGGGCGCTCCTGAGGCGAGCGCAATTCCAAGACACAAGGGCAATGCAACCAAAAATACAGCAATACCCGATTTCCAATCACCTGAAATGATGGCTTTAACATAATGATTAAGATTCATACTGATTAGTTAAAATTTTTAAATTAATGAATTTTGACAATCAATATAAGGTCTGGCGGGGTAAATTGAGGTTTTAAAAAGGGCTTCAAAAGCCTAGGTTTTGAATGTATTGAAATCAACCTTTCTTTGAAATTTATAGGAATAAATGGTATGTCTTTTTTTGAAAAAAAACACTTTAATTTATATTCATCTTCATCTTCATCATTTACTTCTTCATCTTCTTCCGCATTATTTGATGTGTTTATATGAAGCGTTGGGCCATGTGCATGAAAACTTTCTTCCGTATGCCAGGTAAATTTAGATGTGCTATTTTGTGAAATAGCCGATTGGGCTTCTTTGGAATAAAACATCATTCCAAGAGACCAAAGCAAAACCATAAACAAATAATACACTTTCATTAATCGAATTTTTGATTGTTCTGGTAGATAATTTTCCCTTGAGAATCTCGCTCGACCATTAATATGGGTTCCGATGCATCAAATTTATCTTTCCCATATCGCCACTCTTTTTTTAATCTTCCTCCAGTGCCAAATTCGTAAAATTCACGCCAACGGCCTATTCGGACTGAGTCATCCAATTTACCATCTTCTTTCAAATTGCCACTCGGATAAAAAGACAAAAAATTACCCCTTGTTTTCCCATAAAAATTAGGGACTACTTGCTTGATTTTCTTTTTTGCGTCGTCATGATACGTAATGCTTGAGCCAGTTAAAAAGCCACGGTTAAAATAAACCTTACTCTCTAACTCATTTTCAGGTCCAAAAGTTTCCCAGCGACCATCTTTGGTTCCCATATAGAAAAATCCTTGCTCAACAATCACATTATTGACTACCTTCTTAAAGGGGCCATGGCAGATTTGCGCGGTTTTATTGTCTTTAATGGATGAGTTTACGATACGGGATTGATTTGGATCAAACCACCAGATTTCTTGGGCATATACGCTAAGTGATTCATCTTCTACAAATTTGACCACATTGATTTCCTCCACTGTACTTCGATTTCCGCTCCCATATTGGCCCAAACGTCGGTCCGTTTTAATGTTGACATACTCGTCTTTAACAACAAATTTTTTCTTGATTTTCCTGGATGCGATACTGGCTTTTACCCCAATGTCTTTAATCCCAAGTTCTTCAATAAAGGCACTGCTTTCCTTTTTCCAATCTGCACTTTCCTGTTTAAATTGATCTAAGCTATTTTCTAAACCAGTCGTTAGTCTTCCGCCCAGAATTCCTTTGGATTTAACGGTCGTATCGATGAGTGGTTTTTTATTGGAGAGAATTGCGTTATTTTGACCGTGGGCGATTGAGCCAACGAGACATAAAAACAATACATATAATTTCCGAATACCCATGTTTGGATTAACGTGCAGATCGCTAAAAATTTCTCAAAATTAGAAATTAAAATGATTAGATGCGTGATAATATGTAATTTGCTTAAATCTTTAAAATGTTGTTGGATTAAAAATAGTTTTGAATTGGAAAAAAAGTCTAAAATATATGTAGCAGGCCATCGAGGTATGGTCGGGTCCGCAATCGTCAGAAAATTAACATCTTTAGGGTATACGAATTTATTGACCAGGACATCATCTGAATTGGATTTAAGGAATCAGCAAAAAGTTGTAGATTTCTTTGACCTCGAAAAGCCAGAATATGTGTTTTTAGCAGCAGCAAAAGTAGGGGGTATCGTAGCTAACAACACGCTAAGAGCTGATTTTTTGTATGAAAATTTAGCGATTCAAAACAACATTATCCATGCTTCCTATGTAAATAAAGCCAAGAAATTAATGTTTTTAGGTTCGTCTTGTATCTACCCTAAATTAGCTCCGCAACCCCTGAAGGAATCCTATTTGTTGAGCGGTTATTTGGAGCCGACCAACGAGCCCTATGCGATTGCTAAAATTGCCGGCATTAAGATGTGTGAGGCCTATCGGGCGCAATATGGATGTAATTTTATTTCGGTGATGCCAACCAATTTATACGGCACAAACGATAATTACGATTTAGTCAATTCACACGTTTTGCCTGCGATGATTCGTAAATTTCACGAGGCAAAGGAAAAAGGAGCTTCTGAAATGACGCTTTGGGGAACTGGATCGCCGATGCGAGAATTTTTGCATGCGGATGATCTTGCTGAGGCCTGTTTGTTTTTAATGGAAAATTATAATGAATCTGAGTTGGTCAATATAGGAACAGGCGAAGATGTGATGATTAAAAATTTGGCAGCTCTTGTGAAACAGATTATTGGATTTCAGGGAGAAATAGTTTGGGACTCATCAAAACCAGATGGTACGCCTAGAAAGTTGATGGATGTTTCTAAACTTCATGGCCTTGGTTGGCATCATAAAATTGCACTGAAAGATGGGATTAAATTAGCCTATCAGGATTTTTTACAATTGACCGCTGGAGGCAGCAAATAATGTCTAAGATGAAATGGTTTAGTACCTGGTTTGACTCTCCCTATTACCATATTTTATATGATGAAAGAGATGAAAATGAAGCATCAGCCTTCATAAAAGCGATTCAACAAAAATTAAAAACTCCTCCCAATGCGCATGTGTTAGATGCAGCTTGCGGACAAGGAAGACACGCCATAACATGGCATGAATTAGGCTTTAAAGTCGATGGTTTTGATTTATCTCCTAAAAATATAGAATCGGCCAAGCTATATACTGCTGAAAACTTGTCATTTTTTGTACACGATATTCGAGACCCATTGCCTGTAGTTGGCGCCTATGACTTGGTTTGTAATTTCTTTACCAGCTTTGGTTATTTTGATGTGAAATCCGATAATCAAGCAGCCTTCCATTCATTAAGTTCCGCTTTAAAGCCCGGAGGTGTTTTTTTAATGGACTTCTTTAATCCTACCTATGTTCTAACTAATTTATTTGGGCAGGAAACCGTGATGAAAAAAGGTATTTCATTTGAGATAAATCGTTGGACCGAACATGGCTACCTGTATAAATCCATTGATTTTAAGGATCAAAATACCGTTTATCATTTTGAAGAAAAGGTTGAATTGATTTCCAAATCAGACTTTTTGGATTATGCATTGAAATCAGGACTTACCTGGACAGGCATGCTAGGTGATTATCAATTAAATGAGTTTGATGATCAAAGTTCACCTAGAATGATTTTTCTTTGGACAAAAAATTAAAGGATGGAAACTTTCAAAGGATTATGGACGAGTGAAAATGTAGATGGTACTTATGTAACGGCCATTTCAAATATCCCCATGGATGTTTTAAATCCCGAGCAGGTACTGGTCCAAGTTTTTTATTCTTCATTAAATTATAAGGATGCACTTTCTTCAAACGGACATCGAGGCATAACTAGAAATTTCCCTCATATTCCTGGGATTGATGCGGCAGGAATTGTGATTAATGATCCTAAGGGCAGGTTTAAGCCAGGGACTAAAGTAATCATAACGGGTTTCGATTTAGGAATGAATGCACATGGAGGACTGTCTGAGTTTGTTTCCGTCCCATCGACCTGGATAATCAAATTGCCTTCAGGGCTTACGCTTGAAAAATCGATGCAAATTGGCACCGCTGGTTTAACCGCCGGAATGGCTATGTTGGCCTTGCAACAAAATGGTATTCGGCCCATTGATGGACCTATCGTGGTGAGTGGAGCCACAGGGGGTTTGGGTATGTGCAGTATATTATTACTCAAGCAATTGGGACACGAAGTAATCGCGATCTCAGGAAAGAAAGAATTACATGACTTTTTAAAGTCGATCGGGGTGGATGAAATAATCGATCGGGAGGAATTCCTTCAGGAAACATCGAAAGCACTTTACTCGATGCGCTTTGCCGCTGCGATAGATACGGTAGGGGGAGACACGTTAATCAAAATTTTAAAAAGTCTTAAAGCCGGGGGTTCGGTAGCTGCGTGCGGGATGGCATCTAGCGTCGAATTAAACTTGCAGATTTATCCATTTATACTGAGAGGGGCCCGACTATTAGGCATTTATTCAGCTGATTCTCCTTTGGTGTTGAAGCAAAAAGTTTGGAATAAATTTTCTAAAGAATGGAATTTCTCTTTGGATAAAATCGTAAAAACAATCAATTTGGAAGAAGCCCCTAAAATCATGCAAGACATGTTGGCCGGCAAAACAAGCGGTCGATACCTCGTAAAAACAATCACTTAGTTTTTAATAAATTTCATGCTGGGTTGGTTCAGCATTTCAGGCAATCGAACCACGTATGTGCCAACAGGGATTTTAGAAATATCAATTTTTAATTGATTTGCCCCAGGTTCCAAATTGACTTTTTCGGTGAGGAAAATCCGCCCGTGTATATCAATAATTTCGATGGTATAAGTACCTGCAACGGCTTGAGGTAATCCTACGTTAAGCAAATCGAAGGCCGGGTTAGGAAAGGCGATATACGTTGAAAATGGATTTTCTTTTTCTGCAGCTAAAATGGTGATGGTTAATAAATCCGAGGTTGCACTACATCCATTGACATCTTTTAAGAATACAGAATATAATCCGCTTTGAACTGGAGCATAAGTGTTCGTTGTAGCTCCAGGAATTAAAGCGCCATTTACATACCATTGAATAGTCCCAGTACCTGCTATTTTCATGGTTCCATCTAAGTAAGTAATGACCGGAGGCAAGGGATTTGAAATGGTCAAATTCAAGGTACTTGATGTACTTGAACATAACCCACCAATGGTCGATTTCACTTGATAGGCACCTGTTTTATTAGCATTATAGGTGGCTGAATTAGCTCCACTGATAGCGGCCCCATTTAATAGCCACTGATAACTAGGGTTGTCTGTCGATTTTGCCGTAATGAGTAGGGAACCACCCACGCAGATTGTTTGACTGCCTAGCGGATTTATGCTTACTTCTGGAGTTTTTGAAGTCGTTATATTGACCGTTGCTCGTGGACTTGGACATCCAAGCGATTTGAACTTCATGTCGTAAAAATAATAGTATCCGGTGGTGATGGGCGCTCCATTATATAAAGCCCCCGTCATGGATAAAATATTGGGGATAATATAAGGATAGCCCAGATTTGTAGGGGTATTTACCGTGTCCGATAATGATTTATTACTTCGGAATATCGTCGCCCCATTGCTGCATGTTTGTTCAAGGATATAGGTTCCAGGTTTTGGAAAGGATAAATTTAGCTCAACTACCTGGCCGGGATCGTTTTTGTCGTCGGCCAATTGGTTATTCACTTTGGTTGAATTTGTTTGCGTTCTAGTAGCCGTTAAATCTTTGGTTACTGATGAGATTAATTCACCACTTTCATAGTTGAAAACATCAAAAGTGATGGTACCCGATGTGCCGACATAGACCCTCGCTGATTGCAATACGATAGGAACTTTGATGTCAAATATAGGCGCCGGTCCAAAATTTTCATAATAGGAACCTGAGCCAAAGTCCTTTTTTGTTAGAGGCTTCATCGAGCCTGAAAAGTCATTAGAGCCTACTGTGAAATTCGCTGAATATGGAGCGGTGGCAGTCGTACCTGAGGCTACCAAAACATTATTGTTGTACCAAAGTGGATATCCCTGAGACGCACTTAAATTTAATGTACTTGCCCCCGAGCAAAACAAACCTGTTCCCACTGGTGCTTGCGGATTTTCGATACTTTGATTGACACTTAATAAATCATTGTTGGTATTTTGATCTACATCAAGACTTGATATGGCCTTTAACGTATATGTTTTACCTGCAACCCAATTTGCGTTTCCAGTGACCGTAATAATTTGTTCAACTCCCGCGTCAATTTTTAATACTTTCCCACTAAGACTTCCCTGCAGCAAGTTGTCCAAATAGTAATTAAGTGTAACGGGGATATTGCTTTGAGATTTACTTCCATAATTTTTTACTCGGACCAATAACGAAGTTGGTCCATTGGTCGCACAATAGCTAATGACCGGATTTGAAATGGATAAAACACCCATATCATTGGAGGCCTGAATGACTTGAATGACATATTCTTCTGATTCACCAGTGCCTAAATTCCCACAAACATTCGTAGATGAATTTCCCAGTTCACTGACAACCCTCATTCGGAAGTATTGATTTATACTAAGGTTGGACGGAACTTTAAATTTTGCCGAATAGCTTTCGGTGCTCAGGAGATCACTGGCCAACATCACCTCATCTGAATCTTCGAAGTCTCCATCTTGATTCCAGTCTACGACCACTTTTATTTTTTTGCTAGCAGTACTTGAGAAAGTTAATTTAAGGTCGCTGGATCCCCCTAATTCCAATGAAATAGGAGTAGACGTGAAGTCTTGTGTAGTTGAAACCGTATTTGAATAGGTGCCAATGGCTAAGGTCTTGATAAGATTTTGTGGGATTGTTGGCGTAATCGCACAATAGACTTTACCACCGATACCTGATACAATGAGTGAGAAATCTTGTTTGTCATTTTTTAAAGTACCCTTGTGTGAGATCGATAAATCATATGATTTTCCAGGAACAGCACCTTTAATGATGATTTTTTCAATGTTGTCACGAATATTGTCTCCCGTCTCTGCGATTTTTTCTGGGGCGGCGGGATCTAATATGAAGGGTAGAAATTTTCCTGTACCATCCGTAATTTTAATATCTAGGTCATTGACTAATTTAGGTTTACGGTTATTTAAATTTTCAGTGGTAATTGGATATACAGTTGACTCAGGATCAGTCCAAGAAATCGTTGCGACCAAATCGCCTTTCCCAGATGCTACGAATGAACGCTTATCTATTGCGGAGTTGGCCAATGTGCCTTCAGAAATTAAGTTTGAGGTTCCAACATTTAAAATAACTTTTGCCGCTTTTTCCATGTCTAAAAGACCCCAACCCGTTTGGTAGTCAGGACCGACTGCTGCCATATCCAATGCGGTATGCAATATGATCCCTTTTAAAGTAGCTGCCCGCATAAATGTATTAGTATTTAGACGGTTGTATAACTGTTGAAGCAAAAAGATGGATCCTGACACTTGAGGGGTGGCCATAGAGGTGCCACTTAAGTAAGTATAGCTGGTGGTGGAGGCATTACTTGTGGATAAAAGATCAGTACCTATCCCTACGATGTCAGGTTTAATTCGGCCATCGTCTGTGGGACCCCAAGATGAAAAGCTTGCTAATTCAACATCACTTCCTTTTTCGGGAATGGTGTACATGGACTCTGCGGCGCCTACGGTTAAAATATTTTTGGCAGTTCCGGTAGTAGAAATGATGTCATATCCGTTATTTTTACTTCTGGCAATATTTGAGGAATCTTTGGTAGATGTTTTTAGAAAATAGTATTTCCCTGCTTCTGGACCATTAACATCACGGCTGTTTCCAGCGGATTTAACAATTAAGTAGTTAGGAGCATTAAATGCGATTTTATCTAGTGTTTGAGTATTTGAATTATAAAAGCCAAACTTATAGTCCTCGAAGGTACTTACTTGGTCCTCGCCCCACCACTGCCATTTATTTTTTGTTGAATCATAGACCCAACCAGCTTGATAACCATAGGAGTGATTACTTACTAACAAAGGTGGACCCGTTTTTGGAATAGAGGCATCACTGATTTCAGCATTATCGTTATTGTAATCCCAAACTTTTAAATCTGCGCCAAATGACATTCCTTTCGCATTCGCATTAACTCCTGAGGCAATCAAGGTACCGGCAACGTGTGTGCTATGGAGATCCGTGCTACTTAAATTCTCTTGTAATTTAATCCGACCTCCAAATTCTTGGTGTGTGGCCAAGGTATTACCACCATCCCAAATGGCTAATCGGCCCGACATGGTATCTGATTTTCCACCTAATGAAATCCCTAGGCTCCCTCCTGAATAAAGTTGGTTTGTTTTAGTGGTCGCTGCAGCTTGTGCATTGGAGTGATTGATGATATAAAGCGGTTCACCTATTTCATTGATTTGTTGGAGACTTAAAAATTTTCCATTCCCTAAATCCTCTTTTATTTTAAGGCCTCTTTCGCCTGCAATACGTAAGCTTTTTTTATAATTGCTGTCTAATTTCCGACTGAAATCTTGTGCATTTTTTATGCGCTCACTGGTTTGCAGGAGCCGATTTTGTGTTCCTTGTGCCACTATTTTTTGACTAATCAAGAAAAGTGCAAAGATGAGAATGAAATTTTTACAGGTATAGAGTACTTTCAAGGCTTGTATAAAAAAAATAAATTTAGCATTTTTCTTTTAATTATACACGAAAGGTTTTTCGATGTATTTCTGTTGGCCCTAAATTGACCACCGCTTTTCTATGTTCTAACGTGGGATAGCCTGCATTTCTTTCCCAACCGTACCCTGGGTATTTTTCAGCTGCCTTTTTCATCCATTCATCGCGATACGTTTTAGCTAAAATTGAGGCGGCGGCAATCGAAAAATATTTCGAATCCCCTTTCACGATGCAAGTATGTGAAATCAAAGGATAGTTGATGAACCGATTTCCATCGACCAATAAATGATTGGGTCTAGTTTTTAATTGGTCCACCGACTTATGCATCGCTAATACACTGGCCTTATAAATATTAATTTGATCAATTGTTTCATGGTCCACTTCCGCAATCGCATATTCAATGGCATAATGTTTTACGATGTCAATTAAATTCGTTCGCTGCTTGGGTGTTAATTGTTTCGAATCCGTGAGGGCTGCATGGAAAAAGTCTTTGGGCAATATAACGGCACTGGCTACTACTGGGCCTGCTAAACAGCCTCTTCCCGCCTCATCTAATCCCGCTTCTATCCCTGAAAGTGAAAAATAGGGGAGCAGCATCCCTGTAGTTTTCTTCATAAAATCGAGCCAATTAATAAACTTTTGTTGGTGTTTACATAAATATGGGTTAAAATTGAGGAATATTTCGCAATAACCCGATGATGTCTTCGTATTTCAAATCAATTTTCTTGTTTTTTTTATTCGTTCCTATGTGTGCTATGGGGCAAAAATATAAACCAAAAAAGATTTTTCATCTGGAAGCTAAGTCGGTCCGATTTAGTGGAAATGGTACTTCAGGAGAATCCTATTTTTTCAAACCTGCTGTGGAAGTAGGCATAGGTTTACAATACCCAATAACGGCTCGGGCTAGTTTTAGTCCCCAATTGGCCTTATCACAAAGAGGGTATCATGCGAAAACAAATTACTCAGATTCGGCGTATGTTGACCGTACGATTTCTTTAAATTATGTGGACTTTAGCCCCAATGTGGAGATAAAACTAGGAAGCTTGTCGGAATATGGTGGCGGTTTAACAGTTTGGGCTGGTCCTTATTTTGGGGTGGGATTATGGGATAATTCAACTTATATCAACAGAGGTCCAAATCCACTCAAGCCTACCACATATGTGACGACTACAACTTCAGGTGAAAGTTTTTCCCGCGATTTGAGAAGGGTAGACATGGGTTTCAAAGTAGGCCTAGGAATTGTTTCTCAAAACTTTGTTTCCTTAGGTGTGACCTATCAAACTGGTATATTAAATATTGCTTCTGGATCAGGAGCTTTATATAACCAATCCTTAGGTTTTTATTTACGCGTTTATTTTGATGACGTGCTTTAATCGCGGGTAAAAAGAAGTCTCTTTCCTAATTGACTCATATCAAAATTTCCATTTGAATAAGCTAAGTGTCCCGACACAAAGGTCGAATCGATGCTTGCAGAAAATGTCTGGCCTTCTAATGGGGACCATGCACATTGAAAATGCAGATTGGATTTTTCGACATGTGTGGATTTTTGCAAATCGACAATCGCTAAGTCAGCCCAATAACCTTCCCTGATATACCCTCTTTCCTCTATTTGAAAGCAATCAGCCACGGCATGCGCTGTTTTTTCAGCAATCCTTTCTAAACTTATCACCCCTTCTTGGGCTAATTCGAAAAGGATTAAAAGTGGATGTTGTACTAAGGGTAAACCTGCAGGCGCGGACCAATAGCCTTGTTGCTTTTCTTCCCAGGTATGTGGCGCGTGATCGGTTGCTATAATATCTAAATGGCCTGTATTCAAAGCTTTTCTCAATGCATTTTTATGCCTCGCGTCTTTTATTGCAGGGTTACATTTGATTAAATTTCCTTTTAATTCATAATCGGATGCATCAAACCAAAGGTGATGAACACAAACTTCAGCCGTGATTCTTTTCTCTTTTATAGATTTGGTCGAATCAAATAATGCAAGTTCTTCCTCAGTACTGATATGCAAAACGTGCAAGCGTGCATTCGTTCTTTTGGCTAAGTCAATCGCCATGGAAGAGGATAAATAACAAGCTTCTTCATTGCGTATGAGTGGATGCAAATAAGCTGGAGCATCGTCTCTTGGATATTTTTCTTTAAATAAAGCTAATCGGGTGCGAACCGTTACCTCATCTTCACAATGGGTTGCGATCAGCATCTCGCTGCTGGCAAAAAGCTTTTCAAGGGTTTGGATATTATCGACCAACATATTTCCGGTACTTGAACCCATGAATATTTTAAGCCCGCATACATCTCTTTTGGATGTTTTAAGTACTTCTTCCAAATTATCATTGGATGCCCCCATGAAAAAGGAATAATTGGCCAAAGACCCCGCCTGCGCTATATCGTATTTGTCGGCTAATAATGCTTGATTAAGCGCATTGGGCACAGTATTGGGCATTTCCATGAAGCTAGTGACTCCTCCCGCAACCGCAGCGCATGCCTCAGAAGCAATTCTTGCTTTATGCGTTAATCCAGGTTCCCTAAAATGCACTTGGTCGTCGATCATGCCTGGAAATATATGTTTACCAGTCAGGTCTATTACTTGGTCCTCCGCAGTAGCGGCAATAGAGGAAGCAATTTTATCTATGCGGCCATGTTTGATACGAATATCCCCTTGAAAGATTTTTCCCTCATTGACGATTTGACCGCCTTTTAATAGGTAGTTAGCCATTTTATTCCGTGCTAATTTTGATAATTTTAAACTCGGTCCGTCTATTTTGTTGATGCATTTCTTCGGGACATTCTACCCCATCTGAACATTCATTGATCAATTGGCCTTCGCCATACCCTTTGGGTTTTATACGATCCTTAGCAATTCCCCGGCGAATTATATAGTTGACCGCTGATTCAGCCCTTCTCTGTGATAATTTCAAGTTATACCCGGTACTTGCCCTAGCATCCGTATGGGCGCCTAGCTCCAAATTCATTGGTGGATTATCCGTTAAAAATTGGACAATCTTATCTAATTCCTCCGCCGCATCCGCCCGTATATCAGCTTTGTCTAAATCATAGTAAATGGAATTGATTTCATACAATTTTGAAATCTCTTTCCCGATCTCCGGTCGGTCCATCGTGATGATTATTTGAAAAGTCGTGTCCGTCATTTCTTTTTTCAATAAAGACTCAGGGATGGTTTTTCCTTCCATGGAGAAACTTGACCGAACCGTAATAAAGTCTTCCTTATCACACTTAAAGACGAGCTCGTCATTTTCAGCCAAATCGATCAATTCAATGAATCCCTTTTTATTGGTATTTTCATTGGATAAGGTTTGGCCATTTTTGCGAACATTGACCTTGACAGAATCGATGGGATTTCCCGAGGGATCTATGACTTTGACTTGAACAAAATAATTGATAATTTTCTTGTTTAAAGTATCAATAACGGGTGGTGGAGCGGTAGTCCACCATCGATCCTCTGAGCCAGTTGACTTGAAAAAATAGATATCATCATCGCCTTTGCCACCCGGCCGATTGGAACTAATGTAGCCTTGGGTAGAATCCGAAAATGAGATAGCAAAATCGTCGCCTATGGAATTAATGGGGACACCTAAATGCTCCACCATAATTTCATTTTCATTCCGACTCGCTACAAATAAATCCAATCCCCCAATGCTCGGATGTCCATCAGAGGAGAAATACAATTTCCCATTAGCACTTACGAAGGGAAATAATTCATCTCCCGGGGTATTAATCACGGAACCTAAGTTGATGGGTCGGCCAAAACGTCCCGAATTATCAATGGGCACTCGGTATAAATCAACGCCCCCTTTTCCTCCTCTACGGTTGGAGCTAAAATACAAGGTCCTTTCGTCAGCAGAAAAACTGGGACTTCCATCCCAAGCGAGTGAATCTGAAATGCTAAGTCTTTCCGGCTCGGACCAAGTAGTACCCGTCTTTTTTGAAATATATAAGTCGACATCAGGGGAAGGATCCTTGCTTTTGCCTGTATTTCCTCTGGCAAAAACGACGGTACCTCCGTCCTTGGTAAATGCAGGTGTTCCGTCGTTTGCATTTTCTTTAAACAGTGCCGAGCTAAATATGGATTGATTCCCTATTTCGCCTGGATTTTTTAAAGGGGCTTTAACAATGCCTAAAAAAGGCAGGCCATTGTTTTTGTAAATTTCAGGTTTAGAGGAACTGGTGAAAATCAATTCGTCTCCTATTTTTTTGGCGTCAAATTCTGTTTTAACGGTGTTTCCTGTGAGCGCTTGTAGCGTTACCGGGCTTTGTTTTTTTAGTAAATCAGGGATTTGCCCTAAATTTTCTAACTCAATTTCTGACTTGATTTGATATAATCGGCTTGGTTTTGACTTGACAAATTCATTTAAATAGCTTTTTGTTAATTCGTAATTGCCGATGGATTTAGCTGCCATGGCCATGTGATAGGGAAGCATTTTGTCCACATAGCCTTTCGACTGCGCTTGTTGGTAATAAGGTAAAGATTGAGTGATCCGATTGGATAGTCGGAAAGATTCGCCCAATAGAAAATTGGTTTGATCCAATTGAAAACCTTTTTTAACCAAGGGGAGTAATTCCTTAATTGTCAAGTCATATTCCCCCTTATCAAAGTGCTTCAACGCTTTTTTATTGATTAATTTATCTGTGTGGCATGAAGTGAAAAAAACGCCCATTAAGAACAAAATCGAATATTTTTTGAACATATGCGGATTGTAAAATACCATCTATTTTAAAAGAACTTTCAAATGTAATAAGCTATGCTCATTAATTTCATGTAACTTTGTAGAAATTTAGAAAATAATAAGGCTCAAGGCCTTATACAATCCAGCAGTGATGTTGCACATTTTATGAGAAAAAGAATCCAAAAGGACGACATACGTCGTTCAGAATCGACACGCAAGTTTTCTGGTCCAAGTAGCGGAGGCTCATCAGCGAGAAAACCAACCAAAAATTTTACAGATCGGAGTACGGGAATTAAGCCAACGAGCGATCGGGGTGGAAGATCTGAGTCTCGTTCTTCAGAACCTAGATCTTTTGACGGTCCTAAAAGAGAATTTTCAGGAGACCGTGAGCGCAAGCCTTATAATCCAGAAAGAAAACCTTATGCTGGGGATAGACCTAGCAGACCTTACCAAGGAGGAGATTCCAATTCAGAAAGCAAACCCCGTCGTGAATTTGACGGACCTAAAAGAGAATTTTCAGGAGACCGCGAGCGCAAGCCTTATAATAAGCCCTACTCAACCGACAGAACACCTAATTCAGGAGAAAGAAATAGAGAGTCAAGACCTTATCAAGGAGGAGATTCCAATTCAGAAAGTAGACCGCGTCGGGAATTCGACGGACCTAAAAGAGAATTTTCAGGAGACCGTGAGCGCAAGCCTTATAATCCAGAAAGAAAACCATATGCTGGGGATCGACCTAACAGAACTTTTCAAGGAGGAGATTCAAATTCAGAAAGCCGTACACCTAGAGAGTTTGACGGGCCTAAAAAAGAATTTTCAGGAGACCGTGAGCGCAAGCCATTTCAACCTGATGGTTCGGAGACCGAGCGTCCAAAAAGAGTATTTGACAGGGAAAAAACGGATGATACTTCGAAGGATTTTCGGGAAGCGCCAACAAGCAAATTCTCAAAGAGAGATACGTTTAAAAGCAGAAATAGGTACGAGGAGAGCCCAGCACATACGCCACAATATAAATTAGATCGTTTTAAAGAAAAGGCTCCTGCTAAAATTCAAAGAAAAATTAGAGAGGCTGAAAGCAAAAGCGACATGGTTCGCTTAAATAGATATATCGCGAATGCGGGAATTTGTTCTCGTCGGGATGCAGATAAATTGATCGAGGCGGGTGAAATCAAAGTGAACAATAAAGTGATCACTGAAATGGGCTACCAAGTTGCTCCCACAGATATTGTTAAATATGGTAATCGGAAATTGAATCGCGAGAAGCCAGTTTATGTATTATTGAATAAGCCGAAAGACTTTTTGACCACAACGGAAGATCCGAATGATCGTAAAACGGTTATGGAATTAGTCAAAAATGCGGGCGATGCACGTATTTATCCCGTAGGTAGATTAGACCGCAATACAACGGGTTTAATATTATTGTCAAATGATGGCGAGTTGGCCGACCGATTAACTCACCCATCCCATGAGATTGAAAAAATTTACCAAGCAGAGTTAGATAAGCCTTTGACCGATGATGATTTCGAGAAAATCAAAGCGGGACTAACCTTAGAGGATGGAGAAATCAAAGTGGATGATTTAGCTAAAGTTACTCCGGATGGCTACGTCATTGGCGTTAAAATTCACTCAGGGAAAAACCGAATCGTTCGAAGAATATTTGAACATTTGGGCTATGAGGTAACGAAATTAGACCGAACAACTTTTGCTGGTTTGACTAAAAAAGATTTGCCAAGAGGTCATTGGAGGTATTTAACGGAGCGAGAGCTTGTTAAGTTAAAGTACTTCCTGTAAACAAAAAAAGGCCTGAATTTTCAGGCCTTTTTTTATGCATTTATGATTGAATTTAAATATTCATCAACGATTCACGGCGTCTCATTTTTCCAGCAGGGATGCCAAACATCATCTTAAATCTTCTGCAGAAATAAGCGGTGTCTTTATATCCTACTTCGGAACCAATGGCACGAATGGATTTTTTAGTGGTACGCAATAGGCCCACGGCAGCTTCCATTCTTTGATATTCAATGTAATCCTGAGGATTAATTCCGGTCAACATTTTGAAATATTGCCCTACATAGTCTTCAGATACGTTGGCCACATTGGCTAATACTTTATTGGACAAATCGCCACCGATATGATCCTTAATATAAGCGAAAATGTCAATTAACCTTGGGTCTTTGAAATAAGTGCTGTTCGTCGCTAGTTGCTCAACAAATAATCTATTTTGAATTATATAGCGAATAACTTCAATGACAATTTCTTCCGTTTTAATTTTGATGATCCGGCCTTTTCCAATTTCATCCGACATATCCTCAAGGAGAATTTCTTTGATGGTTTGAGCCAACTTTTCATCTTTCTTGATTAAAAATGGAGGAATATCAAGGGAAGTAAAGAAATTGACAGAATCGAAAACCTTAGCTTCAAAAGCGACCATCCCAAATGAATTTTCTAGTCGGCCTATGGCGCTTGCATCATTATTTTGGTCGAAGTAAAGCTCACGATGTGTCATAAACTCCTCATTATTTACCGCCTTAGGTTTTTCCGCATTACCATACGTAACGCTGACCATTTTGCCACCCGGAATAAAAAGCATATCACCCTCTTCTACTTGGGTTTCTTCCTCACCAAATGAAACTTCGCCTTTGTACAATATCAAGAGCGAGTTTTCAACATCGTAATAATTTTTTATTCGGATAGCTTGTAATATTCTAATGTTTCTAGCCTTAATAAATTTAACTCCTAAGGACTCGATAATCTTATTATAATCTTCCATTTTCTAGTGTTTTATCGTCAATTATTACGATTTTTTTAATTTAACTTGGACAAAACTAATAAATCATCGAATAAATCCAAATTATTTTGAAAAAAAATTGTCTTTTTTTCTAATATATTTTACTAGCTTTTATTGTAATATACTTATAAGTATGCTTTTTTGATTCTTCAAAAATTCAAAAAGTGAGTACTCGGTGTTTTTATAATTATTTTTAGGACGCCTATATTTTTAAATTAAAATAAATAATTAGCTCATAATTTATCGTAAATTTGGTACTTGTGGATTTACCATCTAGCTCAAATCCAATAATTATACTAAATCATGGGATTATTTAATTTTTTTACAAAGGACATCGCGATTGACCTAGGTACTGCAAATACCCTAATCATTTATAAAGATCAGGTTGTGGTGGATGAGCCATCTATCATTGCTTTAGACAGAAAAACAAATAATGTGTTGGCTGTAGGTAGACAAGCCATGATGATGCATGAAAAAACGAATGAAAATATCAAAACGATTCGGCCTTTGAAGGATGGTGTAATTGCGGATTTTACAGCAGCTGAACTAATGATGCGTGGATTGATTAAGATGATGGATAAGGGGAATTCGTTTTTTTCGCCTGCTTTGCGAATGGTTATTTGTATTCCTTCAGGGATTACAGAGGTGGAAAAAAGAGCGGTAAAGGATTCAGCGGAGCATGCTGGGGCACGTGAAGTTTATATGGTGCATGAGCCTATTGCAGCAGCGATCGGGATTGGAATTGATATTGAGCAACCCAATGGATCACTTGTGGTGGATATCGGTGGAGGCACCACGGAGGTTGCCATTATTTCATTGAGTGGAATTGTAGTTGAAAACTCAATTCGTGTAGCAGGAGATGAATTTACAAGAGATATAAAAGATTATTTATTGCGTGAGCATAAATTAGTTATTGGCGAAAGGTCGGCCGAGCAGATTAAAATTCAAGTGGGTGCGGCATTGCCAGAATTAGAAAATGCACCACCCGATTTTGAGATTAGAGGCCGTGATCAAATGACAGGTATTCCAAAAGAGATTTTAATTAATTATTCTGAAATCGCTTATGCCTTAGATAGTTCAATTACAAAAATTGAGGTGGCTATTATGGAAACCTTGCAAAGGGCGCCTGCCGAGTTATCCGGGGATATTTTCCACAATGGAATTCATTTAACTGGTGGAGGTGCCATGTTACATGGTTTGGATAAAAGAATTGAGAAGAAAACCCAACTGAAAGTACATGTTGCTGATGATCCTTTAAAGGCCGTTGTGCGAGGTACAGGCGAAATTCTTAAAAATCTTGACAAATATAGAGCGGTCTTAATTACCTAATTTCTTTCTTTTAATTATAGCTTTGGCATGAATCAATTGCTTCAATTCCTTATTCGGCAAAGGATAATTCTTTTGTTTGTTCTATTGGAGTTGGTTAATGTTTGGTCTATTTTCAAATACGATGATTTTCAGCATGTCATTTATTTGAACACAACAAATCGTTGGGCCGCTTCTCTTTTAGCTACAAGTCGTGAAATAAAAACATACTATCATCTGGGTGAAGTTAATGCGGAGCTAGCATTAGAAAATTCCCGATTAAGACAAGAGATTTTTAAATTAAGTGCAATAAAACAGCCGGAAAGCAAAGTTCCTTATTTTGTTAGTTCAGCCATGTTAAATCGCTATGCTCCGTTGGCCAGTAAGGTAATCGATCAAAGTACTCAAATGTCACAGAATTATTTAACCATTGACAAAGGCTTAGTCGATGGAATCAAACCGGGTATGGCGGTAATCTCGTCTACGGGAGTGGTCGGGAAAGTCATGTCTTGTACCTCTAATTTATCCTTAGTGGTCTCCGTATTGCATATAGACAATAACGTTTCCGCGAAAATTAAATCAACGGGGGAATTAGGGTATATTAAATGGCCTGGAATTCAAACAGAGGTGGTAGAAATGATGGATGTTTCCAAATATAAAAAGGTGCTTAAAGGTGACACGATTGTAACTTCTGATTACAATGTGGTATTTCCTCCCAATATCCCTATTGGCATTGTCGCAAAATTAGGTCTTGAAAAAGATGAAACATTTCATCAGATTAAAGTGATGCTGTTGACTAATTTCTCAACCCTTAAATATGTGTATGTGATTAAGAATAACCTGTTAGACCAACAATTAAAGTTGGAAACTTTAAAACCTAAGTCTGAATAATATGGGTAATTCATTTCAAATCAAATGGGTTTTTATTGTTCTTTTTAGCCTTTTTACTCAGGTTTTTATCCTACGAGATGTGGCATTAGCTCATGTGGCTTTTTGCTTTATTTACCTTTGGATTATTTTAAAAGCGCCTATTCAAACTCCTTTATTTTATTTAATTCTTGGCGGATTTTTTATAGGCTGGATTGTGGATATATTCTACAATACACATGGTATCCATTCATTAGCCACCGTATTTATTGCATTTTTACGGCCTGTTTTCTTTAAGGTTTTAACTCCGGTTAATGGCTATGACGAGCGATCAAGTGTATCATTGAGTGAAATGAAAGCGTTATGGTTTTTTCCCTATATTTTTGTGATGCTTTTCTCGCATCATTTGATTTTATTTTTTGTCGAATCCGCCGATACTACTTTATTGATATACAGTCTACTCAGGGCTTTTGCCAGTGCTATTTTAGGCACATTGGTTTTCGGAATGCTCGAATTATTTAATCAAAAAAACTAAGTCTTTTTGTCACGTCGCTTGTTGGCTTAATAATTGCACTTATGCTTGCCTCGTAAATTTTGCGAATAAATTCATGCTCATGGAAGTCGAGGTACAAGATAAAAGTTATTCTTTGGTTAATGCGAGGCGTGTTTTTGAAAAGGAATTCATGCCTCATTTGGATGCCATGTATAATTTCGCCCTCAAGTTAACAGCTGACGAAGATGATGCTCAAGACCTAGTTCAGGACACTTGTTTAAAAGCATACCGTTTTATAAATTCATTTGAGCCAGGCACCTATGCGAAAGCCTGGTTATTCAGGATTTTGAAAAATAATTTCATCAATGATTATCGAAAAAAATCGAGAGGTCCTTTTAAAGTTGAATTTGAATGGGTGGAGCAGTCCATTTCAGGCGAAGATGAAGCCGCAGAACCCGCATATTTCGCTGATTTACAAGCTGAAACAGTCAATGATATGTTGGGAGACGAAATCACCGCCGCACTCCAATCTCTCCCTGTTGATTTTCGAATGATTATTATTTTATGTGACTTGGAGGAATTTAGTTATGAAGAGATGGCTAAAATCTTAGATATCCCTATCGGCACAGTCAGATCACGTTTGCATCGTGCAAGGGCCTTGCTTAAAACCAAATTAGTTAAGTATGCTAAAACAAAGGGATATAACTGACAACGTGTCATTAAATCAGGGGAACTAATTTTATGAAGAAGATGTTAAAAAAATTGAATTAAGGTGAAATAAAATGAAAATGAGCTGTGAACACCATCAGGATTGTATGCAATTGATTCAAAAGATTTTGGATGGGGAAGCAAGTTTAGCTGAAAAAGAGTCGTTTTTTGCCAACAAGGATCAATGTATACCATGTCAAAAGGGCTATGAATTAGAGTTGTCGCTTAAAACAAACATAAAATCTAAATGTCAATTATCCTGTCCGGAGCAAATTATAAACAAGATTAGATTAAAACTTTTTTGCTTTTAATCCTAATTTCAATTCTTATTCCCTTATTTTGCTAGCTTAACTAAAGTGAAATATTTTTGGAAGGTAAATTAATTATTTTTTCGGCCCCTTCGGGATCAGGTAAAACGACCATCGTTAAAGAATTATTGAAAAATAATTCGAATCTAGGTTTTTCCATTTCGGCATGTACACGAGACAAAAGAGGGCGATTAGAAGAGAATGGCCAAGATTATTACTTTCTTACTCCTGATGATTTTCGGGAAAAGATCAATGAAGGTGCTTTTGTTGAGTGGGAAGAAGTGTACTCTGGGGCCTATTATGGTACCCTAAAATCAGAGATTGAGCGTATTTGGGCTAGTGGAAAGCATGTGATTTTTGATGTGGACGTTAAAGGGGGGCTTGCTTTAAAAAAATATTATGGTGATAAGGCTTTGGCCATTTTTGTCAAAGTACCTTCATTAGAGATATTAGAAGAAAGATTAAGTTCAAGAGGTACCGAGACAGAAGAATCGCTCTCTAAGAGAGTTTTTAAAATGAAGTTTGAATGGTCATTTCAAGATAAATTTGATGTAATTCTAATGAATGATTCATTAGATATAGCTATCCCAAACGCACAGAAATTGTTCACTCAATTCACAAGCTAACATGAAAGTCGGATTGTTTTTTGGCTCTTTTAATCCCATTCATCATGGACACCTCATTATTGCCCAAGCCGCATTAAATCAAACGGAATTAGACCAAATTTGGTTTGTCGTTTCTCCCCAAAATCCGCATAAAAAAAGTAAAAATTTATTACATGAATTTGATCGACTTGATTTAGTTGAAAGAGCCATTGCCGATAATTTTGCTTTTAAATCCTGCGACATTGAATTTAGCTTAACGAAACCATCTTATACGATAGATACGTTAATCCACTTAACTGAGCGTCATCCTACGAAAGAATTTTCTTTGATTTTGGGAGGCGATAACCTTGAGCAGTTTAAAAGTTGGAAAAATTTCGATAAGATACTTGATTATTTTAAGCTCTACGTATATCCTCGTGGCGAAATAGCCACCTCCGATTTATGGCAGCATAAAAGTATCATTAAGATTGATGCACCCATTTTGCAAATTTCTGCCACCTATATTAGATCTTGTATCCAACAAGGCAAGCCCATTAAATATCTAGTTCCTGATCAAGTGGAGGCTATGATCTGTCAGAAAAAATTTTACCTTTAGGCCTATCTGCCTAAACTTTGTACTCTTTTTTCCTTCGTTTCCCTTTTCTTCGGATCACCATTTTATGGATGATTGGAATAGGCTTTTATGCCTATTTTCCATATTATTCAAACCCGTTTTTTTATATTTTAATGGGCCTATGGGTCGCAGTTTTTATAGGGAGCTTTTTAAGAATACGCTATTTTTTAAGTATTTCTTTCAGCCTTTTATTGCCTATTTCTAGCTATTTAAACACGGGTTTTAACGCCCAAGAAACCTTAAATTTCGATCTCAAAAAGACAAACATTTTTGTTTTTGAGGTCATTGATTTTCCTGAAATCAAACCTAAGTCCATCTCCCTCTTTGTTCATTGCATCGCATTTATAGATCAAAAGAAATGGAAAAAGGGTTCAGGTAAATTTAAAATATACCTTGAAAAAACGGCAAATAAGCCTGTGAAGGGAAGCAGATTACTTGTGAAATCTAAATTGATTCCTTTTCCTCAACCGTCATTTCCTTTTGAGAAAAATTGGTCAGCATATTTTCAGGCCAAAGGAATTTACGGCTCTGCATTTATTGCTAAAAAAGCGTTTGCGCAGTTAAATGACGCTGTTGATACTAAAAATATCAGTTACTATTTTCACTTTTGGCAATCTTGTTTAGCCGAACATTTAGAGCTTGCTATGCATCGCGGCATCAATTTAGATGTGGCAAAAACGATGCTCTTGGGAGTTAAATCAAGCATCGACTTTGAAACGATGTCGGTCTACTCATCCTTGGGCGCCATTCACATCTTGTCGGTTTCAGGTTTGCATGTTGGCCTTTTATATGCAGGTTTAAGTCTTATTTTTGGCTTTTTATTGCGGAAAGGCCGCTATGGCAAAATACTTTTTTTCATTTTGATGATGACTTTGCTTTGGACTTATGCTGGAATTTCTGGTTTTTCTGACCCAGTTCTTAGGTCTGCTTGGATGTTTTCTGTGATGCTTTTCGCTAAGGCATTTTTACGCCAACAAAATGGAATTAATACGTTAGCGTTCTCATGTTTTGTGCTATTAGTCTGTAAACCTATGGCTTTGTTTGAGCCCGGTTTTCAGCTATCTTACTTGGCTGTGCTAGGCCTAATTATTTTCCAACAAAAATGGGCATCTCTGATAAAACTTAATTTTTCATTTAAACCTCTTCAATTTATTTTATATAATTCTTGGGAGTTAACTTGTGTTGCTCTTGCAGCCCAAATTTTTACTTGGCCTTTAATTATTTTTTATTTTTATCAATTTCCAAATCCATTTTGGTTCTTATTGCTTAATCCTATTCTAATTGTGCTGTCTACTATTTCGCTCGGTACGGGATTTTTATTTATTAGTTTATCTCCTATTTTGGTTTTTTTTAAGCTTGATTTTTTGTTGCTATGCCTAGGCTTTATATTAGATTTTAGCTTTTCAATGTTGCATTTTGTCATGTTCAAGTTTGTCGGCCTTTTTCATCCCATCATTCCATTTCTTAAAATTCACTTGATTGAAGTTTTCATTTATTTTTTACTTGTTACGTGCTTCTGGTGTTGGTTGACTTACCGTAAGTGGATATATATGTCATTAGCTATCCTATTTATTAGCTTTGAAATCTTATTTCACATAGTCCCTAGTCGCAACTATCAACAATCTTTTTTGTCTCAATACAAAGGCTACCCTATTTTTGTCGTGGTCTCTGGCATTAAATCACATTTTTTTGCTCCATTGGGATTGCAGTTAGATCCTCTCTGGATACAGGGTCATCTAAGTCCACTTTGGGCAAATATGGGAGTTGCGGATACATTAGGTCACTATTATGATCCAAGTATGAATTACAGTTGGGTGTATAAAAAGAAAAAATTCATTCTTTTAAATAAAGCAGCCATTAAGCCAGTTGGCCAAGGAACCACCGTGATTGTATCAAGAAATGTACTCATGAAAAATCCGAACTGGTTACGCACTTGGGATCATTCCACCTTGCTTATTGCAAATAAACCTAGCATTTATTTTCAGCATGTATGGTCGACTTATTATCCTCATTTATTAAGTAAGAAAGTTGATTTTTTGGATCAGAGATCAGCTATTGTGTATTAAAAAAGACTACCTTTTTGAGTAGTCTTTTTTAATCTGGGTATTAGCTTGGTTTTTTCTCATTGCGTTTGCGCTCATTAGGATCTAGCCATATTTTACGCATTCGAAGTGATTTAGGAGTAATTTCTAAATATTCATCCTTTTGTATAAATTCCATACATTCTTCTAAAGAGAAATTTAATTTAGGAGCAATTTTGGCGTTCGAATCTGTTCCAGAAGCTCGCATATTAGTTAATTGCTTGGCGTTTTGTAGGTTAACTTCAATGTCATTTTGACGATTATGTTCTCCTACAACCATTCCTGTATAAACCTCTTCACCTGGATCGATGAAAAAGACTCCTCTATCTTGTAATTTATCTATGGCGTAGGGGATAGCAGCTCCCGTATTCATCGATATTAACGAACCATTTATACGTCCTGGAATAGGTCCTTTGAATGGCTCATAAGCGGTAAAACGGTGCGCCATAATGGCTTCGCCAAATGTTGCTGTTAATACTTTTGATCTTAAACCGATTAAACCCCTAGAGGGTATATTGAATTCTAAATGTTGAAGGTCACCTTTAGGTTCCATAATCAACAATTCTCCCTTTCCTTGGGTTGCAAGTTCAATCACCTTTCCAGCAACTTCCGCGGGTACATCGACAACCAAAGTTTCAATGGGCTCTAAACGCTCCCCATTTTCACCTTCTTTGAAAATAACTTGCGGTTGGCCTACTTGTAACTCATATCCTTCCCGACGCATGGTTTCTATTAGCACGGATAAATGTAAAATTCCTCGTCCAAAAACTAAAAATTTATCTTCACTCTCCGTATTCATTACTTTTAAGGCCAAATTCTTTTCAGTCTCCTTGAATAATCGCTCACGAATATGACGAGAAGTAACTAATTTTCCCTCTTTCCCAAAAAATGGCGAGTTGTTTATCGTAAACAACATATTCATGGTAGGCTCGTCGATCGCGATACGCTCTAATACTTCTGGATTTTCAGCATCGGCAACCGTGTCGCCAATTTCAAAATCTTCAATACCAGTAATGGCACAAATTTCACCGCATTCTACTTTTTCCACCTTCACTTTACCTAAACCCTCAAATACTTGAAGTTCCTTGATGCGCATTTTCTTGGTACTTCCATCCGCTTTGCAAAGCGCAATTTGCATTCCCTCTGTCAAGGTTCCTCTTTCTAAGCGTCCGATGGCAATACGACCCACAAAAGATGAATAATCTAATGAGGTAATTTGCATTTGTGGGGTTCCTTCTTGAACCTTCGATGCAGGAATATTTTTAATAATAGAATCTAATAATGCAATGATATTATCTGTTGGCTCCTTCCAATCTTCACTCATCCACCCTTGCTTCGAAGATCCATAGATACATGGAAAATCTAATTGCTCCTCTGATGCATCCAAATTGAACATTAAGTCAAAAACTTGCTCATGAACTTCATCTGGACGACAATTCTCCTTATCAACTTTGTTGACCACAACAATCGGCTTGAGCCCCAAAGCAATCGCTTTCGATAATACGAAACGAGTTTGAGGCATAGGGCCTTCAAAAGCATCAACCAATAGTAAAACACCATCAGCCATCCTTAAAACACGCTCCACTTCTCCTCCAAAGTCGGCGTGACCAGGAGTGTCAATAATATTGATCTTAACCCCATTGTAGCGTACTGATACGTTTTTTGAGGTAATCGTTATACCTCGCTCACGCTCTAAATCATTATTATCTAGAATTAAATCTCCAAACTCTTGATTCTCTCTAAATATTTTTGAGGCGTGAATGATTTTGTCAACTAAAGTAGTTTTACCGTGGTCAACGTGGGCAATAATGGCAATGTTGCGGATGCTTTGCATAAAATGAAGGCTCGTAAATTTTAAGGTGCAAAGGTATAGATTATTTCTTTGAAAAGTACTATTTGATTTAAATTACGATAGTCGAATTTAATCAATCGCAGTGTGGGTATTGATTACCTTTGTTTTACTAGGATATTCGTGTAAAATTTTGGTTAAAATACTGGTTGAGTCGATTCCACAAAGTTCATATAGTTCTTTTTGTTCTCCATGTTCTACAATCAGATCGGCAATCCCTAAGCGGATTATTTTGGCTTTATATTGATGGTCGACCATAAATTCGGCAATGGCAGATCCAAAACCTCCTTGAATCGCTGCATCCTCGACTGTTATGATGGTTTTGAATGTTTTGAAAATGTTGTGCAATAATCGTTCGTCGAGTGGTTTGACAAAACGCATATCATAAAGTGCCGGTTTTAGGCCTTTTTGTTGGGCCAATTCGACTGCTTTTTGTGCTTCATTTCCAATATGTCCGATGCTTAAAATGGCTACATTTTCTCCTTGAATGACTTCAGTACCTGTGCCAATTTCAATTTTTTCAAATGAAGTTCTCCACGCGGGCATTACACCTTCACCTCTAGGGTAGCGAATAGTTATGGCTTGATTTAGCTCTTTAAATGAGTCTAAAGAAGCGGTATACATCATATTTCTAAGTTCCTGCTCATTTCTAGGTGCGGCTACAATCATATTAGGGAGTGCCCTCATGAAAGCGAAGTCATAAAGTCCATGGTGCGTGGGACCATCTGCACCTGCAAGGCCTGCACGATCTAAACAAAAAATAACCGGTAATTTTTGCAAACAAACATCATGAACCACTTGGTCGTACCCTCTTTGCAAGAATGTACTATAAATATTGCAAAAAACAGTAAGTCCTTGTGTGGCTAATCCTGCAGAAAATGTAACGGCATGTTGCTCGGCGATACCTACGTCAAATGCCCTATCTGGCATTTCTCGCATCATAATATTTAAGGAGGATCCTGATGGCATGGCAGGTGTGATCCCCATAATTTTGGAATTTTTTTCCGCTAACTCTAACAAGGTATGCCCAAAAACTTCTTGGTATTTAGGCGGTTGAGGATTATCAAAGGTCTTTTTATGAATCTCACCTGTTAATTTATCGAATTTTCCTGGGGCATGCCATAAGGTTTGATCCTTCTCGGCTAAACTATACCCTTTCCCTTTTGTGGTAATACAATGTAATATTTTAGGCCCAGGAATATCTTTCAAATCATTTAACACAGTTGTTAAATATCCTATATCATGGCCATCAATGGGTCCAAAATACCTAAGATTTAATGATTCAAATAAATTACTTTGTTTTAATAAAGTGGCTTTAAGTCCATTTTCGATTTTGGATACAATTTCTCGGGCTGATTTACCAAATTTTGACATTTTTCCCAATAAATTCCAAACGTCATCCTTCACCTTATTGTAGGTATGAGATGTTCTAATATCCGTTAAATACTCTTTCAATGCCCCCACATTGGGGTCTATGGCCATGCAATTATCATTTAAAATAATCAGCATATTATTGGGAATGTCACCGGCGTGATTCATAGCTTCAAACGCCATGCCCGCAGTCATGGATCCATCTCCGATAATGGCAATGTGTTGCCTTTGAAATTCTTTTTTGTAACGGGAAGCAACCGCCATTCCTAAAGCTGCCGAAATGGAGGTGGAGGAATGCCCTACACCAAATGTATCATACATACTTTCAGATCTTTTTGGAAACCCACTGATGCCTCCTATAAGTCGGTTTGTATGAAAAACATCTCTTCTTCCCGTCAGTATTTTGTGGCCATAGGCCTGGTGCCCAACGTCCCAAACCAATTGGTCATAGGGAGTATTGAAAACATAATGAAGTGCCACGGTTAATTCAGTCACTCCTAGAGAGGCTCCAAAATGCCCCCCATTCACAGAAACATGGTCGATGATAAATTGCCTTAATTCTCCACACAATTGGGGCAAATCTGAGGGGGAAAGACTCCTTACATCTGCCGGAGAATGTATTTTACTCAATAATGGACCAGCTTTGAATTGCATAAATTAATCATTAAAATGACCCGAAGGTGAATATCAAACAATATAAAGGTAAAAATGTTTTTAGGCTTATTCGTTTTTTTGACTCGCTTTAAACAACCTCTTTTTTTCGTATTTGCTCAAACTATCATAGCCAGATTTAGAAATTTTATCTAGAATTTGGTTAAGTTCTTCCTCCACAACTTCTTGACTATCCTGTTCATGAGCAGATTCGTTCATTCTTTTTTGAGCCACTTTTATAAAAGAAAATACTTTTTCTTCTTTGACGAATACATTCTTTTTTTGGGGAATTTTGAAATAAAAACCATAAACAAAACCCATTAAGGCGCCACCTAAGTGAGCGATGTTTCCGCCGGCATTAGTTCCTGTAGTTTCAATGAATGACCATATAAGATAAAATGCGGCGACATATTTAATCTGTACATCGCCAATAAAAAATAAATGTACGCGAAATGAGGGTTTAATGGTTGCTGCGGCAATCACAATCGCAAATACCCCCGCGGATGCTCCATTCAGGTAGGTAGGGCCTTTTGAAATAAAATACGAAAAGCTGTTCACGAAAAGCAAATAAGCAACCGCCCCTGCTATGCCACCCCAAATAAACAATTTCACGATTCGTTCAGAACCTATAAAATCTTGAATAATGATTCCAAACCAAAAAAGGAATATCATATTAAAAAGCAGGTGAAATATCTCAATATGAACAAAGAAATAAGTGAATACGGTCCAAGGCTCTTTAAGTACAATTTTCGGTGTTGATGATAATGTTAAATGTTCTAATGCCGTTGAAAATATTTCTTCATGGCCTGCAAGGATAAGCGCGACTTTGGCCACCATCAAAATAAGAAATATAAAAATATTAAAAGCAATAAGCTTTTTTAGTCCTTGGTTGGGACTATTAATGATCATTTTTATATCGAACCAAATGCTTTTCATCTTAAAAAAAGGTATTTCTTTTTGTTCCCCAATATTTTAAAAGAATGACGGCAAAAATCATTCCGCCGATATGCGCAAAGTGTGCCACATTATCTCCTTCACTTTGCTGTATTCCCTGATAAAGTTCATATAATCCATAAAAACTTACAAAATATTTAGCCTTAATTGGTATAGGTAATGGGAAAAGAAACATTTCTGAATTTGGAAATAAATATCCAAAAGCCATTAAAATTCCAAAAATTGCCCCCGAAGCTCCGCCAACAACACTTCGATTTATAAATTCAGCATAATTCGCCCTGACCCAATCGGAATTAATGGGCTCTATGGGATTGATGACACTAAAATGCTGAACATAGTCGGTCAAATTAAATGAACTTGGGTTGGATAAAACTAATTCAGTGGCCCTTCTGAAATCGGCAAAATCAATAAAATGCTGAATACCCATGTACAATAATCCAGCGCCAATACCACAGAAAAAGTAGAAAAATAAAAATCGTTGGGCCCCCCAAACACGCTCAAGTAAAGACCCAAACATAAAAAGTCCAAACATGTTACTTAATAGATGCATAAAATTTGCATGCACAAACATATAAGTGACAACTTGAAAGAAATAAAAATCTTTTGCTTGAAAATAATGTAAGGTAAATAAATCTTCAGGTAAAGCCCCTTTCCCTAAAAATAGAACGACATTAACGATAATTAAATTACGAACGGTTGGTGTTAGATTTCTAAACATATATCTATTCTTCAAATCCCCAATCAATGGAGTTTTTCATGTCTTTAATAATTAGTCCCATTGATTTAAAAGTAGCGCGTATTTCATCTACCTTATCATATTTTCGTTGGTCCTTAAATTCTTTGTATAAAGATAATAATCCGTCAATTAACAATGCTGAGTTTTCAGGAGTTTCCAAGGTCAAGCCTAATACTTCTTCTAAAAAGAGGATATAGTTTGTTTTTAAAGCTTCAAATGTGCTTGGGCTAATAGATTCAAATGCAAGTGTTCCCGTATGTAATTGATTGATTTTTTTCAACAAATTAAATAAATGCGCTATAGTCACGGCGGTGTTTAAGTCGTCATTCATCCCATCGTAACAACCCTGAATGGAACTTAAAAGGTCGGCTTCTTGGGAGGAATCGATTTGCGTAGAAATATCACTCGGATATTGCATTTTTTTGATGATTCTCAATCCATTGGCTATTCGCTTATACCCTTTCTGGGAAGCTTTTAAGGCCTCATTTGAAAAATCTAATGTACTTCGATACTGTGATTGTAGCATAAAAAAGCGAACAGTCATGGGACTATAAGCTTGCGTTAATAATGGGTGATTTCCAGTAATTAATTCTTTGGGTAAAAAGGAATTCCCCAATGATTTACTCATTTTTTGACCATTAACAGTGAGCATATTGGTGTGCATCCAATACCGGACGGGGACTTCACCATAGGCAGCTTTGGCCTGTGCAATTTCACACTCATGATGTGGAAATTTCAAATCCATTCCACCCCCATGTATATCAAATTTGTCACCTAAATATTTATGACTCATGCAAGTACATTCCAGGTGCCAACCAGGAAATCCTTCTCCCCAAGGGGAATTCCACCGCATGATGTGTTCTGTGGATGCTTTTTTCCAAAGAGCAAAGTCCAATGGACTTTTTTTCTCTCCCACACCATCTAAATCCCTGGTTTCAGTTAGTAAATCGTCTAAAATACGACCTGATAAATTTCCATAATCACCCCCTTGTTTGTTATAAGTTTCTATATCAAAATAAATGGAGCCATTGGATTCATAGGCCATGCCTTTGTTTAAAAGGTTTTGTGCCGTCTCTATTTGCTCAACTATGTGTCCCGTGGCGGAAGGCTCAATACTTGGAGGTAACAGATTAAATATTTGTAAAACGTGATGGAAATCTTGTGTATACCGATTCACAATTTCCATGGGCTCCAACTTTTCCAATTTGGCCATTTTACCAATCTTGTCTTCCCCTTCGTCTCCATCACCCACTAAATGTCCCACATCTGTGATATTTCTTACATATCGAACCTTATAACCAATATGGCTTAAGTATCTATATAGAATATCGAATGATGTAAAAGTTCTAAGATTTCCTAGATGCACATAGTTGTAAACGGTAGGGCCACACACATACAATCCCACATGTGGCGCATTGATCGCTACAAAAACTTCTTTTTCACGGCTGAGGGTATTGTATAATTTTAATGGCTGCATGTAGACTATTTCTGTCCTTACATAGAATTTTATATAAGGCATTAAAATTACTGCGATTCTTTTAAATCACCAAAACTATTATTGGGTAGCCTAATCAATTAAATACGTAAAGGTGATTGGACCCAAAAAATAGTATCTTTGTAAATTCATTTGATGGTTTACATGATATTAAAAGAGGTGGGGGAAAACAAGATCCTTCAACGTATATTTTTGGAGTTTCCGGTTTCTTTATATGCGAGTGACCCGAATTGGATTAGGCCTTTAGATCAGGACATTGAAGTTATTTTTGACCCTAACAAGAACTTTCATTTAAAAAAGGGAGAGGCCATTCGATGGATTTTATTTGACGAAAATCAAAATCCAATAGGTCGGGTAGCGGCCTTTTATGAAAATACAGAACCTGATAAAAGTAATCTGAAAATAGCTGGTATGGGATTTTTTGAGGTTATCGACGATGAAAACGCAGCCATAATTTTGTTTGATGCATGTAAGCATTGGCTAAAAGAAAAAGGATTTGAGGGTATGGATGGGCCCATTAATTTTGGGGAGCGGGATAGCTTTTGGGGATTAATGATCAAAGGATGGGAGTTTGAACCCACCTATAAGATGCCATGGACTAAGCCATACTATATTTCATTTTTTGAAAATTATGGGTTTAAAGATTATTTCCAACAATATGTCTATGTTTCTTCCATTCGGGGAGCTAATGTTACCGCCGGAATTGAGGAAAAGGCCCAACGAATTTACCAAAACCCCAATTATAATTTTAGGCATATAGAAAAGTCTAATCTTGCTAAATATGCCGAAGATTTTAAAATCATTTTCAATGCTGCATGGGCAAAATTTCCAGGTGTCAGTGAAATGTCTTCCGAACAAGCTCAGAAACTAGTGAAGCAAATGAAGCCCATTATTGACGAACAATTACTTTGGTTAGCGTATTCTGAACTTGACGAGCCTGTTGCATTTTTTATAGTGATCCCCGATTTGAATCAAATTATCAAACATTTACAAGGTAAATTGAATACTTGGGGAAAAATAAAATTTTTACTTTTAAAAAGTAGGGGTGCGCTAACTAGAACTTGTGGTCTTATTTTTGGCGTGGTGCCTGAACATCAAGGAAAGGGCGTTGAATCGGCCATTGCCTTGCGTTTTAGAACTGCAGCGCGAGAAACCCCCTTCTATCCGTATACCACGATGGACATGAATTGGGTCGGTGATTTTAATCCTAAAATGATGCGTTTCGTTTCCCAATTGGGCGCGACTAATGATAAAACATTTATTACATACCGTTATTTATTTAATCCGAACCAGCCCTTTAGTCGTTGCCCTAAAGTAGGCTAAATATTTTAAAAATGAGCTTATTAACAATTGGAACCGTAGCGTTCGACGCCCTAGAAACCCCTTATGGAAAAACTGATAAAATTATCGGTGGCTCTTGTACTTACATTGCTTTATCAGCAGCATTTTTTCTTCCTAAGGTCAATGTAGTTGCCGTGGTAGGAGATGATTTTCCACAAGAATACATGGATTCTTTAATGTCTAAGGGCATTAATTTGGATGGATTGCAAATTAAAAAAGGGGAGAAGTCCTTTTTTTGGGCCGGCAAATATCATAATAACATGAATTCTCGTGATACATTGGTGACGGATTTAAATGTATTAGCGGATTTTAAACCCATAATACCGAATAGTTACCAAGATTGCGATTTTTTGATGTTGGGTAATTTAACGCCCCAAGTTCAAATTGAGGCTATTCAAGGATTAAAGAATCGACCAAAGCTAGTGGTTATGGACACCATGAATTTTTGGATGGATGTGGCGATGGATGATTTAAAAAAGGTACTTAAATTGGTCGATGTCTTGTGTATTAACGACGAAGAGGCGCGCCAATTATCTGGACAATATTCCCTTCGGAAGGCTGCCAAAATGATTATGGCGATGGGGCCACAAACGCTAATTATCAAAAAAGGAGAGCATGGTGCTTTGTTATTCCAAGACTCCAACATGTTTTATTGCCCAGCATTGCCTTTAGAAGAGGTTTTTGACCCTACAGGTGCGGGAGATACTTTCGTTGGCGGATTCATAGGTTATCTAGCGCAAACCAACGATATATCATTTGAAAATATGCGTAAGGCCATTGTTTATGGCTCCGCAATGGCATCATTCTGTGTAGAGAAATTTGGGACGGAACGACTTTTTGAAGTGACTACTTCCGATTTAGAAGCTAGAGTAGGCGAATTTAAAGAACTCGCTCGTTTTTAATTTCCACCCACAACGACTTCAGTTAATTTCGAGGGATCTAGGTATTTAATAGCTAGATCTCTTATTTCATTTGGGGTGCATGAAAAAATTTGATCTTGAAATTGATCATAATAATCGGCATCCAATCCTTCTAATTCAATTATTTTTACTTTTTCTGCGATATCAAATGCTTGAATTAAATCTCCTGTAAAGCTCCCCATTAAATAGTTTTTTACCAGTGATAATTCTTCTTCAGAGACTAACTCTTCTCTTAAAACACGCATTTCTTTTTTTATTTCAGCTATCGTTTCCTCCACATTCTCATTTTTAACATCGGTGCCCACAGCCCAATAACCTGAACGGTACATGGGAATTAACGAGGACGATATTCCATAGGTAAATCCCTTCTCTTCTCGTATATTTTTTTGAAGCCTTGAGCCAAAAAATCCGCCAAGAAGCGTGTTTAGTACACTGAATTTGAAATAGTCCTTGTTTTTTCTGGTAATGGATTTTATGCCTAATCTGATTGAACTTTGCAAGGCGTCTTCCCTAATTTCTTTTGTCGAACTTGGTTCCATGAAAATAGGATTTGGAACGGTCAATTGTTCTTTTGTGTTGAAAGCAAGTTCACCAAACGTAGCGTCTAAAATTTTAATTTCTTCGTTCGATACTTTACCTGATAGAAAAATATTGGGAATTTGACTTGACCATGTTTTTTCATACAAACTTTTGAGATCACTTACCTTCAGTAATGCCAAGGATTCTGGAGTTGCGGCGCGGCCATAAGGATCATCTCCATAAAGTTTATTTCGCATTATTTGACTTGCACTAAACGCTGTTTTCTCCCAGTTTAATTTATTTTTTTGAATTTCAATTTCTAATTCTTTTTGAAATTCTTGTTCAGGGAAAATGCACATTTGAATCATTTCAGCAACGTAAGGCATTAATGCCGCGAAATGTTTGACTAATCCATAGACGGTGAATGTGGCTTGATCTAATGTAGCTTGGATATCCCAGAATGCACCATGAAAGTCAAACGTTTGGTGAATATGTAATGCATCATGCTGGGTTGTGCCGCGCTTCATTAATTGGGCCGTCAAGCTAGCTAATCCCGCTACGTCGCTATGCACTCCTCCCGCTTTTGTACTTAGCTCAAACTTGAAAACAGGCTGTTCCCCTAGATTGACCGAATTAACTACGATGCCATTTTTTAAAATATGTTTATTGGCAGAAGGAAATTTTATTTTTTCAATAGGAAATGCACCGGGGGCTTTACTTCTGTCCAACATCTAAATAGGTCTTTATAAAAAACAAATGACATCCAATCATGAATGTCATTTATAATAAAAAAAATGTTTTTTAATTATTTTTTAGGAGTATCGTTGTTGATAGCAGCCAATAATGTTACTCGCAATGTATTTGCTAATGGGCTACTTGTTCCTGTTGGAACTAAGTAAGCAAAATCAAAACCATATTTTTGATCCAATTTAAGCCCTACTCCAAAAGTAAAATATTTACGATTTCCTTTCATTTCTGATTCATTGAAAAATCCACCACGTAAAGCAAAAGTATTATTAAACATATACTCAGCTCCTAAAGAAGTAGTAAATTCTTTTATTTCTTCGCCAAATCCATCTTCTGCATCAAACAATGAACCAAATATTCCACCAATGGCAGATGATTTAGAACCCGTTGGGTCTGTTTTAGTTGGTGTAGGAACCATCAATTTATTTAAATCTAACGTGAATGTTAGTTTATTTTTATCATCTACATTTTTAACCGCAGCAATACCAGCTCTTAAGTTTGTTGGGATAAAGTTTTTATCTAAACCACCATAGGAAACTTTACCAGAAATATTAGATAGCATTAAGCCGTAAGTGTAGTTCCAATTTTTCTCTGAAGTGTTATTCCAGTATAAAGACAAATCAGCAGCTACCGTTTGAGCCGGTTGCATGGCTGATGTACCTGCACCTTGATAGTTTCCTAAAAGGTTTGAGTTGATATATTTCAAGTTTAAGCCTAATGACAATGTATTTGACAATTTTCTTGCATGCGATACAGTTAAAGCATATTCCTTAGAATTAAAGTTACCTGCACTTGTTCCAGAAGCTGTTGTGGCTTGGAACAATCCTTGGTCAAAATAATTAATCGAAAATCCGAATGCCTGTCCTTTCGCTGTTTTTTTGTATCCTGCAATATTATAAAGCGCCATGTCATTTACCAGGTTACGTAGCCAAGGAGTATATGAAATTGCAAATCCTAGATCTTTATCAGCAGATGCTAATTTTGCAGGATTCCAATAAATCGCATTAACGTCTGAAGAAATGGCTACTCCCGCATCACCCATAGCCGCTGAACGAGCATCTGGTGTTACATTCATGAATAACATGGTTGGCAATGGTATTCTACCAGAGTTCAACTGACCTGAAACCAAAGTTTGACCTATTGCGAAGTTGCATACTAAAAGCGCTATTGCGGATAGTAATGATCTTTGGAGAATAGAAATTTTTGTCGTCATCGGTTATTAAATATTAGATTGTCTAGTAATTGCAAATTATTTAAGTTCAAAAATAAGTATTTTTAAAGTATTTAATGTTTAAAAATGTAAAATATTTCATAAAATTTATTTTAGGGTCGTGATTTTTCCACTGATCAAAATAGTTTCATTGTTTTTACTTGGTACTAATTCCAATTTAAACACGGATTCACCTATTAATTTAGCTAATTCTTCCTCAGTCCAATCTATTTGTATTTCAAAGTCTACATTTGAAAAATACGTTATACTTCCTTTTTTTAACAAAATTTCCTGACCTAATACATTGAAAATCCGCAAATCATATTGGTAAATATCCCAAGGTATTTGACCGATTGCCCTCAATTGCAAGCGATTACTCATGGGGTTAGGAAATATGACCCATGCTAAACGACTAGCATCTGAATTTATTACCTTCATTTCAAAAAATAGTTTTTGTTGGTTATTATTTCCATCCCAACAATTCACCTTAAATAAATAATTTCCTATTTTTAAGTTTTTAAATGGGTATGTAAATGTCCCTTTTTGAGGGAAACCCACATCAGGAATAAAATAATCTGATAATTTAATTTTAAGTGTATCATTCACGATTAACTCAGCAAATTCGTTTTGATCATTTTTCCAACGAAGTGCATTGTCATCTTCGATTCTAATTTTTAATTCAAAACGATTATTCATCGTTTGGTATTTGTTTGACTCGGGCTCCATTACGGAAATGCTTGGGGCTTTTGTATCCACATAAACGGAGTTGGAAATGCCTATAGGAAGCGATTTGAATCCATTGATTTTTTCTCCGGAGTTTGATTGACCTATTATTTTGCCAATTAAGGGGCCATTTGTGTTTGGAATAGATTTTTGACTAACAGAGAATCCAGCGCCAGTCATTTGAATAGTAGATGTCCACCATAAATCACCCTCAGTAAAATATTCATAGGCGTTTGTTTTTGTGCCCAAGGTCTTTCTCTTAACAGGTGGCGAATAAAGGTTGGCCCTTATTTGAGCATTTAAATTCGTTGAGTTATTCGTTATTATTTGCCCTTCCAGGATTTTTTCTGACCCCGGATGGATCGTATCTGTTTTTATGGTTACGGATTGTCCTGCCCAAGCTAATTCTAGGGTAGGATCACCCAACAAACTAATATTTCGATTAATGACACCCGTTTGGCTATTGTTTTTTGTTTCTCTATATAAATCTCCAATTCGGTATTTTACTTGAGTTTTATGATCTAGTAAGTTTTTATAAAACGATTGGCCAAACAGGTAATTACTGCTTTGAAAAACGGGCCTTGTTGTACTAATTAGTCCAATAGCCCCTCCCTTTGTGGACATTAATGAAATTTCCGCTCCTGATAATTGGTTTGGATCATCAAATCGTCCAAATTGACAAGTTGCGGTCAATAAAAATGGCAAATGTTGCAAATTCGTTAGCCCGACTAAATCATTATTGGTCAGTATTTTTTCGTCTGTCCAACCACTTTCTGATCCATGTCCAATGAAATGTATAAAATCAGCTTCGACATTAAACAAAGATAGTAAGGCATCTTTTGCTTTTTTAGAGGTATACATTCCTCCCGTCATTTCCTGTTCAAATTGATCTAAATAAAGCTTTTTTATACTTACATAATTTGCATCTTTGATCATTAGATTGGAAAAATCCTCAGCATCTTGAATATGAATATTAGCATCTCCATCATCGGCCACCCATGCTAAAACCTCAGGCTTGAAGCGAGTACTCTTTTTTGATTCTGTAAAGGCAATTAATTTGTTGACAAAGAAATTTGCTTCGCTGGGATTTTTTGCAGGAATTCGTCCAATAGCAACTTGGAGTGTCTTTTTATTGGTTCTTTCACCTTCAAGCCAATCGCCCTCATCTGGATTTAGTAAACCAAAATAATCATCCGACGAGTAGCTCAATAATGGCTGGAAAGACTCAATACTTTGGTAGGTGGGCACAAAGCAATTTTTTTCGATGTCTGTCGACACGACCGATTTGCCTTTATAATCAATGGATGCATCGCCCAAAAGAATCACATATTTTAAGGTGGAATTTGGGCTTTTATATTGTCGATAAATGAAATCTCGAATAGCCGTAATATCTTGTTTTCCACCGGAATATTCATGGTAGATTTGCTCGGTGTCAACCACTTTTGTAGATATATTTTGGGAACTAATTTTATATTTTGCGAGTGCATTTGCCGCTTCTTTCAGCGCTGGGCTGGATATAATGAGCAGTTCATATCCAATCTCTTTATTAATATTTTGATTGGGTAAATTTTTTATAAAATCGGGTGCTATTGTTTTTTGGCTGTCAAAAATCAATAACTGGCTTTCCGGTTTAACATTCAGTTTGATTGCAGATGAATAATTTATAATTTTTGACCAATGACTCGTGCCATTCCGGAGCCAAATTTGTGTGGATGCATTTGCATTTAATAAGGAGATTGAAAAACTTGAATCCGTTGTATTGGGCAGTAAATAAAGTGGATTATCATGCTTCGCGTTGAATATTCGTGGGTATTGAAGCGATAAGTAGTCGAGATATCCAGTCCCTGTTGTGTTTTTATAATTAATGGTCCAGTTCCAAAGATTATCCTTTAATTGGGGTGCCAGCCAAATATCGAGATCCAGAAAATTAGCTTTATTGTCATATCGTCCTCCTGAAATGGCTGGGATTTTCAAGTTCCCTATCGTATTTCCTGTTACATCAAATGTAAACAAGCCTTCTTGAATGGAACTGGAATAAAAACGACCACTTAATTTTGAATTTATTCCAAGCTTATAATCAGCTAAAGGATACTGAACAGTTTTGTTGTTTGTTCCATAAAATGCATCTCCTACCCATTGTCTCCCCGACTGAATTAAATTATAGGTTTCTGGCTCATAGTGAAAAATAGACCAGGCATAATCCATCGTTTTAGATTCACCCGGTGTGGCTTTTTCTTCCACTATACGTTTCGCTGCCGGGTCATCTAAGCGCATAAAATAAAAGCTAGAGTCGGAATAAGCGTGTAACTCTTGGACCCATATTTTTTGTTGAAAATCAAAACGTATTTTATGTGGAGAATTTCCCCAAAAAATAAAGGAATCGTTCGCATCCCATTTGTTATCCTGTTCGCCCTCAAAATAGATCGGTATTTCCTCTAAATCTTGAGGCCTGGGAATCTTTAAATCTTGGGGTAAATTGCCTGAGGCCGTTGAGTAAAGGCTGACTTGTTTAGGTTTTAAAGAAGCCCTGTCGATTTTATTCTTATCGAGCCAATTGGCATCAATTTTATAAATGCCATTTTGGGTTAAGCCAATTTTCACCCATTTACCAGTAGATAGTTTGGAATCTGTTTGGGCGATGACTGAATTATAAATGCAAAATAACCCTATTAATGCTATAAAATAGCATTTAAAGTTCATTCGATTCCAATGGAGTAACCTGTGCATTTTTTGCTACTAAGTAAAGTTTGCCAGTTTTGGCCTCTGTACAAAAGTAGCGTGTTCGACGTAGTTTACCTTTGATTAACTCGAGGTTTTTCAATAAAAAAATTTGATTCTCTGGAAGTGCATGTAATGTGATGCTAGAATTTGACTTGTCGTACGTTTTTAAAACATCCACTAAAGGCCCATGGCCAGTTGACGTAGCGCTAGGGTTAACCAAATACGATTTTAAAACTTTTATTAACTCATCAGGCAATAAACCAATTTCTAAAATAGGGTCAAATACTGATTTAAATGAATTTTTCCATTCTTCCCCGTGAGGCAAAACTTTGTTTTTATAGGTTAGATAAGTCAATAAATGTGCCACTTCATGTAAATAAGTGATCAGGAAGGCATATGAATTTAAATTTCTATTGACTGTTATTTGATGTCCTTTTTGCGGTGAAAAGCGATAATCACCTAATTTGGAATGGCGCGATTTACTGACAATAAAGTCAAAAGGATAATCATGCCATAATTGAAAACAATATTCAGCAACCTTTGGCGGGAAGTGGTCAAAAAATGAATTAATTTTTTTGTTCTTTTCCATTTTTAGGCATAAAAAAAGTCCTTCGCTTGCGAAGGACTTTTTTCTGGTTGCTTAGATTACTTAGCAGCAGCAGTATCAGCAGCAGCAGTATCAGCAGCAGCAGTATCAACTGGTGCAGCAGCAGCAGTATCAACAGCAACTGAATCAGCAGAAGCTTCTGCTTTTTTCTCACCACAAGATGCTAAAGTTACCATACCAGCAACGAAAGCTAAAGCGAATAATTTTTTCATTTATGTAATATTTTAAGGTTTGAGTTACAAAACTAGTCTATAAAATGATAACAACAAATTTTTAGCATAAAAATTTAAGGTTTTTTTAAGTTTTGAATTACAATTGCTTTTAAATGGCTTAAAATAAGATTGAGGCTCCTTTTTTTTAAGTAATTACTAAGAAGTAGGTAATATTTAAGATAGATCTATCTTAAATTACCTAAGTAAGTCCTTAAATCTGTCGTAAAATCCACTACTTTTAAATGTAAAAGTTTTGTGCAAAACATAGTTTGAGAAAAAACTGAATCCCATGCCTGTGGTGGTGGTTAGGATTTGAGTCACATTGATTTTTTTGTAGGCAAAGGGAATTTGGAAATAAAAATCACTCATACATGTTTGAATGAATCTATAGGGCATTACACTGAAAAACCAGGTTACAAATCCAGAAAAAGTGGCGACCAATAAAAATTTAACCATTTCGCGGTTCGTCTTTTGCGTTTTTCTAGCGTCAAACGCAAACAGTTTGGTTAAGGTAAAGCCTACAATGACTGAGATGAAATATGCTGGGAGTATCGTTGCCTCATACTTTAATTTGAACCAATCTTTCAAGAGTCCCCCGCAAACGAGTTGGACTATAGCTCCTGCTCCTGCGATCAAAAAATACGCAATCAAATCTTTTTTATTAAAAAGGGTCGTTTTTTTTGTCAAATCCGTATCTAAAATAAACTCTTAACCATATTGGGATAAACTCCTAAAGCAAGCGTAGCTATCGTACAAAACCATAATGCTATTTTAAATAGGGTAGGAACTTCTATTTTTTCTATGTCTCCATCCTTAAAATACATGAAGATGATTCCTTTGAAATAATAATAAATGCCGACTGCCGACATTAATATGGCTAGGATGACTGGGTAAATGATATTGCGGTTAAAGCTATCTGAAAAAATGAAGAATTTGCCCCAAAAACCAGCAGTCAATGGTATCCCTGCTAAAGACAATAAGGAAATAGTGAAGCAAAAGGCTAATCCAGGATTATTTTTTGCCAATCCTTCAAATGATGCATAATCTTCTGGTTTTTCTTTTCGACCTGTTTGATATTCTGAAACGATGATTAGGACCGCAAATGCGGCAACAGTCGCTAATGTATATGAAAGCGAGTAATATAAAATAGTGGATGTGGATGAAATTTGATTGGCACTCACCGTCATCAACATGTACCCCGCATGCGAAATACTTGAATAGGCTAGCATTCTCTTCACACTTTGTTGGTATGCCGCAGTCACATTACCAATGATCAAGGTGAGCATACTGATGAAATAAATCGTTAAGACCCAGGTAGAATAGATCCCGCCAAATACACCGGATAAAATATGGTAAAGTGCCGCAAATCCAGCTGTTTTTACGACGGTTGACATAAACATGGTAAAAATGGTAGGTGCTCCATCGTAAACATCCGGTGTCCAAAAATGAAAAGGAGCGGCTGAGACTTTAAATAGAAGTCCCACAACCATCAGTAAAACTCCAATATACAAGAAACTAGGCATGGACTCTGGCGCGGTGGCTGCTATAATATTAGCTAAGTTGGAAACATAAAAGGATCTTGTTGCCCCATACACCAAGGTGATACCAAACAGTAAAATACCAGTAGCAAACGCGCCCATTAAAAAGTATTTTAAGGCGGCTTCATTGGATTTAAGGTTTCTTTTATCTGAACCAGTTAACACATACATGGCAACAGATAAAATTTCCAATCCCACAAATAACATAATCATATGATCAAATGAAACCATTAAAATGGCTCCAACCACTGAAAACAGTAAAATTGCGTAATATTCAGCAGGATGTGTATGTTCATCGTCAGCCCCAAATCCTCTTGAAAGTGCAACGACCAAAAACGCCGCCAATTGAATAATTAAACTAAAATTAATCGACGTATTGCTCGTCCTAAACATATTGCCAAACCACAATAATTCATGATTCCAGTCTATAGCTGTTAAGCCCATGCCAATAGCTAAAAACAATAAAGTAAGAACTTGTAATACTTTTCTCGGGAACCAAAATCCCAAAAATAAATTACTAATTCCAAAAAGGGATAACGCTATAATCGCCGTCATAAAAATCAGATGCTTTTAAATTTAATTATTTCAATAGTTGGGTTATCTGCAAAACACTTTCCTCACTAAAATGTAAGATAGCATTTGGGAAAATACCCCCTAATAAAACGAATATGCTCAATGGAATAAGGACCATTTTTTCTTCTAATGTCAATTTTGAAAATTCTGTGGTGATTCTTGATACATTTCCAAACATTGTTTTTTGAATTAAACGCAGTGTGTAAACCGCACCCAGAATAATGGTGATACCTGCAACAATTCCAAATACGAAGGAATAGTCAAATATGCTTTTCAATAAAATAAATTCTCCAATGAAGCCATTGGTTAATGGCAACGCAACAGAACCTAAACTTAGGATGATAAAGGATACCGTAAGCACATAAGAGGATTGAGTTATTCCGCCTAGTTGGGCCAATTCCCTAGATTTAGTTCTTCTTTCAATAATCTCTATCACAAAAAAGAGCCCAATGACATTAATTCCATGAGAAAGCATTTGGTATAAAGCGCCTTGAATTCCTTCTAAACTTTGCGTCAACATACCAGCTGAAATTAGGCCTACGTGTGCAAAAGAAGAATAAGCTAATAACCTTTTTGCGTCTTTTTGTTGGATCGCAATGATCGAACCATAAATAACGCCAATGATCGAAAGCACGATGGCCGTATTTCCCCAAATTCCAATACCTAAAGGAAACATGGGAATGATTAACCTGATCACCCCATAGGTTCCCATCTTTAACATAATACCCGAAAGGAGCATGGTGCCTTGACTTGGGGAAGTCGTATAGGTATCCGGCTGCCAAGTATGAAACGGGAAAATGGGCATTTTGATTGCAAATGCAATGAAAAAGGCTAAAAACAAGTAACCTTGCGCTTCAGCACTTAAGTTACGAGCTGTTACATATAAGGTTTCAATATCAGCTGAATGTGTCGTTCCCGGAGTTCTTAGGTAGACAAATATAAGTCCAATGAATAAAAATAAGGATCCAAAAATAGTGTAGATCAAGAATTTAAACGTAATGGCTGATTTATTTTCTCCTCCAAATTTTGAGGCTAAAAAGTAAATCGGCAACAAAGAAGCTTCAAAAAAGAAATAAAATAAGAAAGCGTCTTTGGCTAAAAAAGCACCCATCATCGCGGATTGCATCAATAAGATCAATCCTTGATATTGAGCATGATTTGCCTTTTCGGTCTTGGCCGTCGACCCAATAATAAATGTTAACAATAAAGCGCAAAGGCCGATTAATATCCCACTAATGCCATCGGCTTTTAACGAAAATTGTATGCCAACTTCCGGAATCCAATCGTGAATGTAGGTGATCGCCAGCGCAGATTCGTTTATTTTATAAAGTAAAATGCCCGTTGCGGTGGCTTCTAAAATAGCTGCTGATAATGAAATGATAAATGCATGCTTGGGCTTAGTGATTAACAGGTATGCGCCAATGAGCAATGGAAAAAATAGAATAAAAAGTAAATTCATGCTTTTTCTGTCAAATTTTAAATTACAATATCCAGGATTTTAATCCCATAAATAAGATGATCGCAATCGAAATCACCATCATAAATACATAATAGCCGACATTTCCTGTTTGAATTCTTCTGAATTCAGTAGAAGCATATTGTACTATTTTTCCAATTCCCTCAACAAATAAATCAATCACTAAAAAATCAATGACTTGTCCAAAAAAGACAGATAAGAAATTCACGGGTTTTACAATGACTAAATCATACAATTCATCGATGTAGAACTTATGATAAATCAGTTTTTGTAGGCCTTGAATTTGAGCGTCTTCTGCCGGAATTAGCTTTTTACTGCTAAAAATAAATATAGCAAATATAGGAGGGACGAAGGCGGCAACTAATGGAGCTCCCATTTCTAAACTAAAAAATGATACTTCTCCTAAAGATTCTGTTGATGGCAATAGTGGGGCCAACCAATGGGCTAAAAATTCATTTCCGCCTGCAAAATGAGGTAAATTAATGAGGCCACCTGCCACTGAAAAAACGGCTAAAATGATCAGTGGGATAGTCATCGACCAAGGAGACTCATGTACATGGCTCGCTTGCTTTTCTGTCCCTCTAAACTCACCCCAGAAAGTGACAATAAACACTCGAAACATATAGAATGAGGTGCAAGCTGAACCTAAAATGGCCAAGCTCCACATGAGCAAATCATAGTGATAAAGATGTGCTAGAATTTCATCTTTGGAGAAAAAGCCTGAAAAAGGAGGTATCCCTGAAATAGCTAAGGTTCCCAATAAAAAGGTAAAATATGTGATGGGCATTTTTGACTTTAATCCCCCCATTTTTCTAATATCTTGCTCATCTGACATAGCATGAATGACGGACCCCGCTCCTAAAAACAATAAAGCCTTAAAAAAGGCATGCGTCATGACATGAAAAAATGAGGCCGAATAAGCAGACGCTCCCAATCCCATAAACATGTAGCCTAGTTGGGATATCGTTGAATAGGCCAACACTTTTTTAATGTCGTTTTGAAATAAACCTATAATAGCTCCTAACAGAGCGGTAGATAATCCAATCCAGCCTACAAAGTGAAGCACATCAGGACTTAGTTCAAAAATAACGTTTGCTCTAATGACCATGTAAATACCTGCTGTCACCATCGTCGCTGCGTGTATTAAGGCAGAAACCGGTGTAGGGCCTGCCATGGCATCTGGAAGCCAAGTAAATAAAGGTATTTGTGCCGATTTACCCATGGCTCCCACAAATAGACAAAAAGCAATAAGCCCTAAATTATCTGGAACATCGCCTTGTTGGATCGATGAAAATATCGTCGCATAATCAGTACTACCAAAGTCTTGAATCAGTAAAAATATTCCGATCAAAAACCCTAGGTCCCCAATTCTGTTCATGATAAATGCCTTTCTAGCGGCATTTCCAAAACTATTTTTTTGATTCCAAAATCCAATTAGGAGATATGAGCATAGTCCTACCCCTTCCCAACCTATAAATAAAACGGTGAAATTTGCCCCTAGGACAAGGATCAACATGAAGAAAATGAACAAATTTAAAAAGGCAAAAAACTTGCCAAAACCAGGGTCATGCGACATGTACCCTATCGAATAAATATGAATCAATGTGCCTACGCCCGTAATGACAAGCAACATCATAATAGATAATGCATCTATTTGGAAATCAAAAGGAATTTGCAAATCCCCCAATTTAATCCACTCGGCTACATGTAAAATTTGAGTGGTTCCGTCAAAATCAACAAAAACCTGGAAGGATATTAAAAAGGCCACTAGAGGCGGGATGATGCCAATAATGGCGGCTAGATGTTTTGGGATGCTGGGAAATGAAATGCCATTCACAACAAAACCAATGAAGGGTAAAAGCGGTATTAAATAAATTAAAGACATAAATGAATGTTCTGTAAAATTAATTTTTCAACTTATTGAGGATTCCGATGTCAATACTCTGAATATTTCGATAAATCATCACGATGATGGCTAAACCCACTGCCACTTCCGCCGCTGCCACTGCCATAATGAAAAATACAAAAATTTGTCCCGAAGGATCTGAATAATAGGAAGAAAATGCAGCTAAAAGTAAATTGACAGCATTTAACATAAGTTCAATCGCCATAAACACGATGATGGCATTTCTCCTAGTTAATACACCTAAAATCCCTATGCAAAACAAAGCGGAGCTTAATAAAATATAATGTGCTAAGGGAATGGTGCGAATTATGTCTGGTATGGATTGCATTGTTTTTTCATTAGGCCATTAACATGGTAAAAATACGAATTAAACTTAAATATTCGACAACTTAATTTTGCTTTACCGCTGAAATCCTTGCAACTTAATTTCAGTTAATTTTTTCTTTGTATCCATCGCAAAGTCACCCTTTAAAATCCAATCATAATAGGAAGGGTCACTTTTTAATACTTCCGTAACGGATCTGCCGGAATACTTTCCGAAATTAAAAACAGGAATCCTCTCCTTATTGTACACCATGCGATTAGCGAAATCGATGGAATTTGACATCGTTAATTCATGTAATTTTGACATGTCATTTTGGATAGGGAAGTACTCCTTGCCATTTTCATCTTTCAACGAAACCTCTTCATATCTTTTTACTTGGGCATTTAATACTTCTAAGGTAGCTAATACATCCGCCTCGGCTCCATGCGCACCTATTAAATCCTTACCACAATAAAACTTGAAAGCGGCTGTTAAATTTCTGGGTTCCATCAAGTGAAAAATTCTTTGGGCGTCAATCAACTTTCGATTTTTCATGTCAAAATCAATTTCGTTTCTATAAAATTCTTCCACCAACATGGGTACATCGAAGCGATTAGAATTAAATCCAGCCAAGTCACAACCTTCCAAAAATCCTGATAAAGATTTGGCCACTTGCTTAAATTGGGGTTCATCTTTTACATCATCATCATAAATTCCATGAACTAAGGACGCTTCCAAGGGGATAGGAATCCCAGGATTTACCCTTCTTGTTTTTACTTCGATGGTGCCGTCAACATTTGCTTTCGCTATAGCTATTTCAACAATGCGGTCTTTGTTGACCATGACCCCAGTCGTCTCTAAATCGAAAAATGCGAGCGGTTTATTTAATTTTAATTGATGTTCCATGTAAAGTCCATTTTTATGGGAACAAAGGTAGCTTATTTATTACCTTTGCCATATGAAATTTAACCCAAAGGCCATATTTTTTGATTGGGATCACACGCTTTGGGATCATGACCGAAATGCTCGAGAAGTTTTACTGGATTTGGTTGACGAGTTTAACCTAACAAACACGTTTGAAGTAGAAAAAGACAATATTTGGAATAGTTTCAACGTATTAAATAACCAACTGTGGGATGATTATCAATCGAAAAAAATCACACAAATGGAGCTGAGGGAAACAAGATTTAAACTTTTTTTTTCACAGTTGGGCTATGAGGGTGACCCCCAAAAATTTTCGAGTGAATTTCTATACCGAACTCCTAGAAAAAAACATATGCTTGACGGGGCTTCTGAAATAATTCAAGAGCTAGCGCAGAAATATCCTCTTTTTATCTTGACCAATGGGTTTGATGATATTCAATTTGTCAAAGTGGAGGCCTGCGGTTTGAAACATTGCTTTCAAGAAATCATCACCTCACAGCAAGTTGGCACGCAAAAGCCAGACATTAAGTTCTTTACCTATTCCCTAAAAAGAGCTAATTGCTTGGCACATGAAGTAGTTATGGTGGGGGATCATCCAATTGCCGACATCCAAGGTGCGGAAAACGCAGGAATTCGGAGTATTCATTTGAATCTTAATCGGGTGGACTCTCAGGCGCAAATCCAAATTACACATTTGACGGAACTGCGCAGTTACTTGGTCTAATTATTCAAAAAGGGACATTTGATTATCATTCGTTTTTCGATCAAAGATTTTTTTGTCCCGAATGAATTTTTTGTTGTCTTCTAAAAATAAAATGAATTTTTCAATTTGAATATAAAGTGGGTTGAAATCGTAGGTTTTTAACTCATAGCTTTCTACAAAAATCGTGGTAAAGTCTGTGATGATGTAGTCTAAACGCTCAATCCCATATTTTTGAAGGCCTAATAAGTACAAATTTTGATGGTTATTTTGAAACCGGCCTGGCTCATAAAACGATGTGCTTTTTAAATCAAAAGCGATGCTGTCACCTATCCCATCCACATAGCCATAAATTTGCGCATTTTTGTACCTTGATTCAAGGTAAAATTGGGTTCTATATTTGCCGGGAATCAAATTTCTCGCTTGGTCAATGATTCCTTCCTTGAAAAGTTCCTCATTTTCTCCTAGTGTGACAGCTCTTTCAAAATCTACGCCTTTTTGTTGGGCCTTAGTTGTCGGTTTTTTGGTTCGATTAATTCGTTCAATCAGCTCAATTTCATCCACAATAATCTTACCTGAAGCATCTCGGGATTGGCTTAGATAGAGTGAAAATGAATTTAAAAGCGTTGGATAGAGGCGATATAACATGTTCGCAATTTATCCAATTTGGCGTCGGGATACAATCTGATCGCCAATTAAATGTTGCTCAGTTATTTCAGATACATCTTCCAACTGGACATTTCCGTAAAAAACGCCTTCCGGGTAAATGACCATCGTGGGACCTTTGCCACAAAAATCCAAACAACCTGATTTTTGAATTCTTATTTTATTTGTATTTCCTGATTTAGCCCATTCATCCTTAAAGGCTTGTATCAAATCCATACCATGTGCAGATCCACAGCATTTTTTGGGAGCATCCTTGTCATTGGTGCAAATAAAGACGTGTTTTTCGAAGTGCATATTAATTGATTTCTAATAAGATGGGACAATGGTCTGAATGTTTGATGTCAGCTAAAATAGATGCATTTTTAATTGATAGAGCCATAGATTGACTGGCTAGTAAATAGTCGATACGCCAACCTAAATTTTTTTCTCTCGCATTTGCTCGGTAACTCCACCAGGAATATTGATGATCGAGTGTAGGATGAATCCATCGAAAAGTATCCACAAATCCATGGTGTATGTAATTTTCCATCCATTCGCGCTCTTCAGGCAAGAACCCAGAGCTATTTGCATTTGATTTAGGATTATGAATATCAATGGCTCTATGGCAGATATTATAATCGCCGGCTATAATTATGTTTGGATGATTTTTTACTAATTCATTTGTATACGCTTGAAAATCAGCCAACCATTCCATTTTAAAGGATTGTCTATCCTCGCCACTGGACCCAGATGGTATATATACACTCATGACCGAATAGTTTTCGAAATTTACTTGGATGACTCTTCCTTCAAGGTCGTATTTTTCAATTCCACATCCATATTGAACGGAAACAGGCTTTATTTTTGTGAAAATACCTACTCCCGAATATCCTTTTTTTTGCGCTGATTGCCAATAAATATGATAGCCTAATGAGGTGATTTCGTCTAAGTCAACTTGTACCTCCTCTGCCTTCAGTTCCTGTAGACAAATGATATCTGGATTTTCCTGTGAAAGCCAGGCGATGAATCCCTTTTGAATGGCAGCCCGAATGCCGTTCACATTATAACTGATTATTTTCATAACATCTCTTCCATTAGGACTTCTGTTTTGAAGTAATGTATGACATGTGATTTGATTAAAATCTCTTGTTCTTTTAGATTTAAAGGAGGTAAATTTTGAATTAATTCCCAATGTGGCCACCCTTCAGCATCTTTGCCATCTAACGAATAAAATCCGCTATAACTTAAAACCTTACAGGTTGCGATATGCATTAAGTCTTGTTTTTGCTCTTTGGTGAAATGGACATGGCCATGCCCTAATTCTTGAACACCAATCAAAAATAATACAGACTCAAGATCGGCAGGCCTTTTATTAAACTGTTTTTCAAGAAAGTCAAGGATTAATTCCCATGCTTCTTTAACTATAGCTGGCTCGAATTCCATGAAATTGATGATTATTGAAGATGTATTTTGAACTTGGCTGATTCTAGAACTGCTTGATCTCCCGAGGAATTGTTGCCTATTAAAATAAGTTCGCCTTCAATTTCCTTTTCTGTGACTGCGTTAATATTGACCCTTCCTACTCCATTTTGAACGCCTTCTTTGTTAGGCAAAGTAGATTCGAAAAAATTGTTTTTTTCTTTAAAATGATCAAGATTCTTAATTAAATTTCCGATATTTTCGATTTCCCCATCTCCTGGAATAAAATAGGTTCCCGGACCTTTAAGTTTGAATATTTTTAAATAAACAGTTTCTAAATTTTCCTTGTTTGTCGCCGTAATCGTGAGCGTATTTTCACCCATTTCAGGTTTTATGGTAGCTTCCACTTCATTGGTTTGTATGCGATGATAATCCTCTATGCCAAAATTTATTTTTCCTGAGAAAAAGCTTTGCTCAGTGGGTTTGACACTAAAAGTGTTATCATAAGATATTAATACTACGAAGATCCCTAATCCCGCATATAAAAAGTTGATTGGGTTTTTAATGAACGATAAGGCAAACTTACTGATTGGATTTCCAATGAGTATGCGTACAAATCTAGTCCTAGCTGAATTAGAATCTTTCATTTAAGCTTTTACATTAATGATGAGTAAAAAACGATGACCGATATTTTTTACCAAACAAAAGTACTACAAGTAAATTTAAGGGGCAATGATTAGATCGATTTTAAAGAATTTATTTATTAAACGGGTGAATTAAAAGGATATTAATAATTAGCTATGTAATTTTGAAAACTGTTAATCAATTTATTAGTTTGTAAAAGTAGAGGGTATGGATCCATTAAGTAAATCACTAATTAGTGATTTTAACGGTAGTATTAATCGTTTGTCAGTAAGAAGAACGTTAAAAAAAATGAAGTCATTTTCAATTCCTGTTTTGTTTAAAAGTAATTTGATTGGTAAAATCAAAGAAACAAGGAGATTTTGGGATAAAATGAAAAAGAATTTCGAGCCATCCTACTTCGATTTTGGTCCGGTAGAAATTTTAATATCCCGACATTTTGGATTTTGTTATGGGGTAGAAAATGCGGTTGAAACGGCCTATCGAATAGTCGAAGAAAATCCGGATAAACGCATATTTTTACTTTCTGAGATGATTCACAATCCTGCCGTTAATGCAGATTTGTTAGATCGAGGCGTACAATTCATCCAAGATACCTTAGGTAATCAGCTCGTATCGTGGGATCACTTGACTTCTGACGATGTGGTCATTGTCCCTGCCTTTGGTACTACGCTTGAAATTCAAGAAATACTGTCCAATATTGGCATTGATATTTATTCCTATGATACCACTTGCCCATTTGTAGAAAAGGTTTGGAATCGCGCAACCTCGATTGGACAAAAAAATTATTCGGTCATTGTTCATGGTAAACCAAGCCACGAAGAGACAAAAGCCACTTTTTCGCATTCTAAATCAGTCACTCCTACGCTAATCATCAAAGATATCAATCAAGCCAAACAATTAGCTGATTTCATTAGGCTTGAAAAAGATGCCGATGAATTCTACAAGGAATTTGAGGGTCAATATTCAGAGGGTTTTAATCCGTCAAAGGATTTAATTAGAATAGGTGTGGTGAATCAAACGACCATGTTGGCCACCGACACACAGGAAATCGTCGATTTTTTAAGGGAGGTAATCGTCGATTTTTATCAATTATCTGCTGAACAAATCACCTCTCATTTTGCGGATACTCGGGATACGCTTTGTTATGCAACAAACGATAATCAAAGTGCTACTTATGGTTTACTAGCTGAAGACGCGGATTTTGCCATTGTCGCAGGTGGGTATAATTCCTCAAATACCGCTCATTTAGTGGACTTGTGTGCTGATAAGCTTCCAACTTATTTTATTAAATCGGCAGATAAGATTATTTCAGAAAATCAGATTTTTCATTTTGACAATGTTGGCAAGGCTGAAGTTTTGTCGGATGAATTTATCCCTCAAAAAGAAAAAGTTCGTGTACTTTTGACTTGTGGGGCCTCTTGCCCAGATGCGGTAGTAGAAGATATATTGAGGAAAACCGTGTCCTTGTTTCCTTCCGCTAAATCCGTGGATCTTGTCGTGGATCAGTGGATTCTTGAAAAAAATCAGTAACTATTTAATATTTTTTGTACCGCTGGCACATAGCCCTCCCCAAATAAATTGACATGTACCATCAATGGGTATAAATTATAGATAGGAATTCGTTCATGAAATCCTTTCTCTATCGGATACGCTTCATGGTAGGCCTCATAAAATGTCTTGTCAAAACCACCAAACATCGTTGTAAAAGCTAATTCAGCTTCTCTAAGCCCATAATAGCAGGATGGATCAACCAAAACAACCTGTCCGCTAGCGTTCACCATCGCATTTCCAGACCATAAATCTCCGTGCAATAAAGATGAAGTTTCATTTGGAATTAGTTCAGGTAGCTTCTCAAACAATTGGCTGAACTTGTTTTCTATATCAAGATCAATTTTCCTATGGTAAACTGCGATTTCAATTTGATTTTTCAATCTGTTTTCAATGAAAAAACGTACCCCATTTATATTCCAATCATTTTTTTGTTCTGCCGCCCCTAGGTAATTTGTATATCCAAGTCCATGACCCATGTCCGAAGAGTTTAGGTGCATCAGGGCTAATTTATGTCCGAAATCTTCCCAATAAGTGGCATTTGTTTTTCCCGTGGGGATGCATTCCATCATTAAATATTCCTTTTCTTCGATGGCTCCCACACCGATTACCTGAGGTACTTGAATCGTGTTTGTTTGATCTAATAATTGGAGATTTTTAGCTTCCGCCTCAAATAAACCATGGTGGTCGCCTTGATTCCATTTGATAAAAAATTCTCCCGATTTTAATTTAACTCGTACCGCTAGATTAAAATTTCCTCCGTAAAAAAACTGAAATTCTTCCATGGAAACATCCTCCCGCAGATGTATTTTGAGGATCCTTTCTATAAATTGATATTGCTCTTGCGATTGTTGGGACATAATGAATAATTACCCAATATTACCAAAAAGCGTTCTTGGAAGCAATTTTATTTTTTCAAAAGGCGAAGAACTTAGATGTAAAAATCGTATTTTCAACTTTTTAATGGCATTTGACAACACAAGAAAACCCGGTCGTTTCTCAACTAAAATCCTATCATCGCCTCTTTTATAGAAATGAGGTTATTAAAGGGCTTTTGTTTAGTGTTTTTTGGATTACCTGCCTTGCTTCTATCTTTATTTTAATCGAATATTTTGCTTGGCTATCTTCTCCCCTTCGTTGTATATTATACTATTTCTTCTTAAGCGCATCTTGTTTTTTATTAGTGACAAATTGTTTTGCACCTACCGTTAAATGGGCAAAGAAAGTTAGTCCTGCTGATTTGGAGTGGATGGCTAAAAAACTAGGAAAGTTTTTTGACAAGGCCCATCAGGATGAATTGATTAATATACTCCAACTGCAACGAGATGGAGCCCATAAGGCGAATTCGCCCTTGCTTGAGGCAGCGATTGCGCAAAAAGTACATCAATTATCGGGCTATAAATTTGTTGATTTTATTGATCATACAAGTCATCGGAAAACACTTTATGGGTTCATTCTTTTATGCGCGCTACTGGCATTTTTCGATTATCTTAATCCCCAATATATTCGTAAGCCGACCTTACGGATTGTCAACTATACTTTTCAATATCCCAAAGCTTTGCCATTTCAGTTTTTAATTTTAAATAAAAGGTTGGAGGCTGTCGCAGGGGAGCCTTTCACGATTCAAGTTAAATTAATGGGTAAAAATTTACCTTCTGATGTTTATTTTGTCAGCCAAGGAAGCCGCATTAAGATGGATAAGGAACTTGAAAAAAATGTATTTAGTTTGGTCCTTCCACCCATTACGAGTCCTCAAATGTTCCAATTTGAAGCTGTTGAATATTTCTCTGAGCCTCAAACCATTCAGATCATTCACCGACCTGGCATAGAAAAGACCACCATTTCAATTGAGTTTCCCGCATACATCCATAGACCTGCAGAAAAATTAAGCCAATTGCTTCCATTGCAAATTCCGGAAGGCTCTAGGGTTCATTGGGATATTTCAACAAATGATGTAAAAAAGGCCAGTATTTTATTAGGCCAAAAACGTACTAAAATTGATTTCAAGAAAAGAATGTTGTTTAGTGCGTATGAATTTTCAACACAATTTTTTGAAAATTCAAGCTATCAAATTTGGGTATCAAATGAGCACTTTGAAAGCCAAAAAACGTCTGCTTTCCGCATAGATGTAATAAAAGACCAGTATCCAAAAATCGAAGCCCAAGTGATTGAAGACACATTATATTATCGTTTTTTGATCTTTAAGGGAGAGGCAAATGACGATTATGGGCTTAATCATGTGGCTTTGAAATATCAATTCAGAAGAGATAAAGAAGCAAATTGGGAATCACAATTTATTCGAAATCTAGCCATACCTACAGGTAAAAAAGAGGCTGATTTCAAGTTTTTACTTGGCCTAGACTCTATAAAATTACGCCCAGGAGCACAATTACGCTATTATTTTGAAGTGACTGATCATGACGGCATTCATGGGCCTAAAAAAACAAAAACTCCGCAACGAATTTGGGAATTTCCCGAATCAAATCAATTAACAAAGAAATCAGACGATCGATTTTTGGAATTAGAAAAGAATATATCGTCAAGCATTCAGAAAGCTCAAGAAATAAAGAAGGAATTGACTGACGCGATGAATCGACTTAAGCTAGGCAAAGAGGTAAATGATAAAATGCTTGAAGAGGTTTTAGCGAAGGAAAAAGAATTGAAAAAGGCTTTAGACGTTTTGAAGGACCAGCAAGAAAAGTGGATGGGCCAGCAATTTAGTTTTCAAAAGCCTACAGATCTTTGGATACAAAAAATGGAAAATTTGCAAAAGCTGATTGACCAAATTCAAACCTCAGATTTAAATAAAGGCACCGATGATTTGTTCAAAAATCTCCAAAAAGAATTACCTAGTAATTGGCAAAAAAATATGGAGCAAAAGCAATCCCTCAATAAAAATAGAGAAAGAGAGTTACAAAGATTGGAACAGTTTTATAAAGACTTGAGAATCGACAAAATGATGGAGGAATCAATTCAAGGCTTAAATGAATTAAGTCAGAAACAAAGTAAATTGGCCGAGGAGCCTTCCATCAATCAGGCCGAGCAAAATAAAATTCACGAAGAATTTAAGGAACAAGAAAAGGCGATTGACAAGCTTGAAAAAGAAATGGAATTAGATTCTAAAGAATTTGATTCATTGGAAGAGGAGATTGAAAAGTCGATGGATAATGTGGAAGAATTTCTGGAGAATAAATCAGCTAATAAAGCCAAAATAGCGCAGAAAAAATCTGCTGAAGGGCTAAAAAAATTAGCAAAAAAATTGGAGGAAAAACGGATGAATGATGAAAGTAATGCGCTTGATTTGGAGGTAAACCAATTAAGACTTTTATTAGACGATTTGTTACAGATTTCTTTTGAACAGGAGCGTGTCATGCAGGATTTTCGTCGTTTACGCGAAGGAAGCCCGGCCCTAAAATCGGCTTCCCAGTTGCAAAATAAGATCGCTGAAACGGCTCTTATTTTAGAAGACAGTTTGATTAGTTTAGGTAAAAAAGTCATGCCTTTATCCTCAATTATTACGAGGGAAACGGCTGAAATGCACAATCGATTAAATGAGGCTGCCATGATGATGAAAGAACGAAAATGGCCTTTAGTTCAGGCCAGGCAGCAACAATCGATGGCATCCATTAATAAATTGGCTGTTATGTTATCCGATTTATTGCAGCAAATGCAAAACCAACAAACACAAATGAAACCTGGTAAAAAAGGGAAGGGGAAACAAAAGCCTCAGGGTTCCTGGGCGGCACGCCAACAAAAACTAAATCAGAAAGTCAGGGAAAGTAGGGCCGATAAGCAGGGCCCCATGAGTGAAGAAATGATTAAAATAGCTCAAGAGCAGGCTAGGCTCCGACAAGAATTAGAAGAAAAATTACAGGATGTCCAAGGTCGGCCCGGCTCGGGAAATATAGAGAAAAGCTTAAAGGACCTCATTAAAAATATGGAAAAAAATGAGACCGATTTGGTTAATAAGCGCCTTAATCAAGAATTACAAAATAGGCAAGATCTAATGTTACCTATTTTATTGGAATCCGAAAAGGCTTTAAAAGAGCAAGGGGAAGATCCCAAAAAAGAATCAAAAAATGCGCTCGAAAAATTTCGAGAAAGCCCACCACCCAATTTATTGCCTTACCTCAAGAAATTAGAGGAAAATAGAACTTTGTATCAGCGAAAGCCGGTCGATTTAAAGCCTACTTACCAGGAAAAAGTACTTCGCTATTTAAATCAATTTAACTAATTGCCTTCTTTTTAAAAATTGGAACCGTACTGCAAGGTTCGCCAAAAAATAAACTTTTTACGATGGGCTGCAATAAGGCAGTGAGTCTTACATAAGCATCCGTGGGCACCGATTCTTTTGAACAACCCTTAACCACCACCCGGCCATCTTTGTAGGTATCCAAATTTAATGCCAATAAGGATTTCGTAAATAATTCTTTTTCTAATTCTTCTAAATTTCCATAGACAATGGTGGAGGCAAAGGGGCTCATTTGTGCACTTACTAACATGAACGCCCAAGTGGGTATGATGGCATCACTTGAACAAGAAATGGCTATATGTTTTCCTTGATATTGTTTCCAGGGATGATCAGCTAGAAAAGCTCTAAAGTCTTTCTCTTTAAGTACCAAATCCATAAATAATAAAGGCTTGATATCGAAAAATATACGTTCTCCGGGAATTCGAATGGTTTCTAAATCCAATTGAATCAATCCGCTTTGGGCTACTTTATTTTCAATCGTATTCTCCATTAGATATATTTTTTTTGCGGCTTTTGGCCCATGTACTCTTTCAAATAATCCGGCTCAATACTAACTAAATTTTCAAAATGTTGATTCAAATAAGCCTCATAGGCTAATTTCCCCATGTGTATCGCCTCAGGATAAGGGTTTTCTAAATCGTATGTAAATGTATGATTAGGAAATGAATCCTTGAATTTTTGTGCACCATGCCCGAAAATTAACGCGTTTTTTTGTTGGTAAGCGGCAAATGAAAATTCATTTAAGATTAAGGCATGTGCAGGTTCAAGCTCTTCTGAATTTTCAATTGCATAGACTGCTGTATAAACTTCCATCCTCCTGGCATCCATGACGGGAATTAATATTTGATGCTGTGTTGAATCAGCGTGTCTGGCCGCAAGTATTTTTAAGGTTGACACAGCGATTAGTGGTTTGTCGAGTCCAAAACAAAGGCCTTTTGCCGTAGCTAATCCAATTCTTAATCCGGTGTAGGATCCGGGGCCAATGGAAATAGCAATCCCAACTAAAGAGCTAAGTTTAGTCGCTGCTTTTTTTGCTACGTCTTCGATCAGTAATGTGAGCTGTTTCGCGTGTGCACCTTCTTCCTCACTTTGCGACACAGCGATTAATCTGCCTTGATCATGAAGTGCCACAGAACATAATTGAGATGAAGTTTCGATACTTAAAATGAGACTCATTTATTTTTTTTGGCTAGTATTGCTTGAAATTTTTGAGGCTGATTGAATAAATTTAAACTTTCTAAAATAACGGGATCCTTCGAAAAAGACCATTGATTTACCCCTTTTTGTAAATAATAATGTAGGATTATTTCTTGCTCTATCAACGAAATTATTTCTTGTTTATGGGCTAATAGTTCTTTGGTCGTGGATGAGCTCCACTCTGATTTTAGCGCCGACATGCTTGTTTCTAAGTTGGCATACGCCGGGTCTTTTTTAGCCAGATCTATGGCCACCCGTACTTGCTTTTCTACCGGACTTTCATACGTAAATTTTTGGTTTTTAAGCCAATTTTGAAAGTCATTCATATCGTTCTCCGTAAAAACAAAGGATTCCGCACTGGCAATTTTAGGGTGATTTTTTTGATAATGACAGGCATATAAAAAAATCATATACTGTTTCATCAGCGCTTGCGTGAAACTCGACGACATGAGATCCTTACCTATGAGGATATCGGGGAGGATTCCTCCTCCGTCAACGATCGTTCTTCCATTTTGCGTTTTAAACGTTTTAATGGAAGAGTCTTTGTAAGCAATTGCTTGGCCATCCGCATTTTTATGTTGGTAGTCTATCGCCTGAATACAACGACCACTTGGGATGTAATACTTGGCCGTCGTGATTTTCATTTTTGTTCGATAAGGCAGGTCTCTAGTCACTTGGACCAGCCCTTTTCCATAACTTTTTTTACCGATCAACACAGCTCGGTCGTAATCTTGCATCACACCTGCAACAATTTCTGCCGCGGATGCCGAGTGGCCATTGATTAAAATAATGAGTGGAATATCTGAGTCGAAACTAGCATTTAATGCCGTATACGTTTTATTCCATTCTTCTACTTTCCCTCTGGTTTCTACAATCTTGGTTTCTTTGGCTAAAAATAAATTACAAATATCAACCGCTTGAGTCAGCAAGCCACCTGGATTTTCACGAAGATCCAAAATTAATTTTTGCATCCCAGCTTGTTTTAAAGTTGTTAAAGCGGCCTTTAGCTCTTTGGTGGCCGAAGCATTAAATTCCTCTAAAGAAATATAGCCCACACCCGGCCTAATGATGCCTGAATAAATGACATTGTTTATTTGAACGGTCTCCCGATTTAAACGAATGGTTCTTGGCGCACTTTCCTCGATTTTAAAAATGGAAATATCTAACGAAGTCCCCGCTTGTCCTTTTAAAAGTTTAGAAGGTTCCGCCTCCGGAGTATCAGAAATTTTGATGCCATTGACAGAGATTAATTGGTCGCCAATACCCAATCCAGCTTTTGACGCAGGACTATTTTCATCCACATAAGCCACTCGGTATTCTTGGTCTATCTCGGCCAAAACAATCCCTATTCCTTGGTATTTTCCTGTGGTCATCGTCATAAAATCCTCCAATTCATCTTCAGGATAATATACGGTATACGGATCAAAACTTTTTAAAAGCGCATCTATCGAAGTTTTAACAGCCAGATTGGGATTGACGTCATCCACATAAAATTTATTTAATTCCTTAAATACGGAGGCATATAAATCTAGGTTTTTGGCAATGTCAAATAGGCGCTCGCCTGGTCGACTAAAGGAAAATCCGATTAGGCTAACTAATGCGATCAATATACCGAATGCCCTTCTGGGAAATTTTTGCCTAAACTTCATTTTTTAGATTTTCATTTTTTGTCAATGCAGTAAAAATTTGATGCATTTTTTTTTGAATTAATTCAAACGATTCTATATCAGTGCCAATATAAATAAATCCCATTATATCAGGTAATTTATGGTTGACTAATCCTTGAAATTGAGGTTTTGTTAATCGATATGCTTCCCTTGTTCTTCGCTTGATTAAATTGCGGTCAACCGCTTTTTTGAATTTCCTCTTGGGAACCGAAATTAAAATTTGTGGGGAATCGGACTTTATGTCACCTAGGCGATACAAAACTCGAAAAGGATAGAAAAATCGTTGTGACACAATTTGACTATCCTTTTGAAATAAAGAATCGATTATTTTTTTTTGCGTTAACCGCTCAGATTTTGGGAAAGTGAATTTCACGGCAAGAATACTTTTTTAAGCAACAGCGAGCCAGAAATCAGCCTTTCTTTAAATTATGGCTTATTTTCCTCTCTTTTCGTCAGAAACTGAAAGCTTGTGACGTCCTTTTGCGCGACGCGCAGTCAATACACGACGACCATTTGCTGTCGACATGCGCTCACGGAAACCATGCTTGTTCTTCCTTTTTTTAACCGAGGGTTGGAAAGTTCTTTTCATTTCTATTAATTATTAAATTCCCAACAGTTTCGAATTGGGTTTGCAAAGGTACGCAAATTTATATTTTATTCAAGTGTTCATTGAAAAAAAATTTGGGACACCTGGGAAGGGGAAAACAATGCGATGATTTTCTATCTTTGTTCTTTAATATTGAAATTTGAAAGTCTCCATCATTACGGTCTCATATCAATCGGCTGCTACTCTTAGGCAGACCATAGAGAGCGTATTGGCCCAAGATTACATCAATAAAGAATATTGGATTATTGATGGAGGATCTACCGATGGGAGTTTAGAAATTTTGAAATCTTTTGGCTCATCCATCCATTTTATATCTGAAAAAGATGCTGGAATTTATGATGCGATGAATAAGGGCCTGAAATTAATTCATGGCGACGTCATAGGGATGATAGGCGCAGATGATTTTTATCCATCTATCGATGTCATAAGTTCCGTGGTTTCAGCCTTTGAATCCAATCAAGTTGATGTTGTGTATGGAGATAAGCAATATGTAAACCCTGATAATCCAGAAAAGATTGTTCGTTACTGGACTGCCGGTGCCTACCAAGATCATCAATGGCTTTATGGGTGGATGCCTCCGCATTTGTCTTTTTATATTAAAAAATCTTCAGCAGATAGCATTGGCCCTTACCGAACGGATTTTACATGTTCGGCAGATTATGAATGGATGCTCAGGGCCTTGTATAAAAATAAAATGTCAGCTTTTTATTTGCCTAAAGTTTTAATGACCATGCGAAATGGGGGAACAAGTACAGCCTCATTTAAGCATCGACTCATTGCAAATACGGAAGATCGGAAAGCTTGGTCTGTGAATCATTTAAACCCATATTGGTTTACGTTAGCTTTGAAACCTTTGCGTAAAATTTTCCAGTTATTTAAATCGAAGAAATGAGAGTAGTATTATTGACACAGGATGACCCGTTTTTTTTACCCAAGGCAATAAAAAAATTGCATGCGGGATTGCCTAATGATATCGAATGGGTAGGAACGGTGCTTTTTGAGGTTTCTCCCTTCGGAAAAAGAGAATCATTTTTTGCCAAAATGAAAAAGACTTTGGATGTCTTTGGCCTAGAATTTTTTATCTATTTTTCGCTAAAATTCATCAAATCAAAATTAACGCCTGGGCATTCCGTCAAAGCCGTATTAAGTCAGGCATCTATACCACTATTTACGCTTGATGGATCCATTAATTCCCCAGAAAATTTAAAAATACTATCAGATCTTAAAGCGGATTTATTTGTGTCTATCGGCGGAAATCAGGTTTTTAAAAGGGCATTATTAGACATCCCGACCAAAGGGACTATCAATCTACATACGGCACTTTTGCCTAAGTACCGAGGATTGATGCCCTCTTTTTGGGTGTTAAAAAATCAAGAAAAATACACGGGAGTCTCCGTGTTTTTTGTGGATGAGGGCATTGACTCTGGGCCAATAGTCGTGCAAAAGAAAGTGGAAATCGCTGGGAGAACACAGGAAGAGCTCATTGAATACACGAAAGATTTAGGCATGGATTGTATTTTAGAAGCGATGATTTCAATTCGAGACAAATCCTACACCCTGATTCCAAACCCGCAGGAGGAATTAACATATTTTTCATTTCCTAGTCGGCAAGACGTGGTCACTTTTAAAAAAAATGGAGCCCTATTTTTTAGGTGGATATAAATGACAATTTTAACTTTTGATATTGAAGAGTGGTTTCATTTGTTAGATCATCCTAGCACGAGGACCGAGGATGATTGGGCTAAATTTCCATCCAGAATTCATGAAAATGTGGACAGGATTTTGGACATGCTCCAACGGAACAATCAAAAATCAACTTTTTTTTGTTTAGGTTGGGTTGCGAGAAAATATCCAGAAATTATCAAAAAAATCGCCGAATCAGGAAACGAAATAGCCACTCATTCCGATTTACACCAGTTGGCCTACCAACAAAATAGACCTGCTTTTGCCGAAGATTTGAAACGTTCTATCGAAAGCTTAGAGGCGATTACAGGAAAGAAAATTAGAGCGTATCGTGCTCCGGGCTTCTCATTAATGGAATCAAACAAATGGGTATTTAGTGAATTGATTAAACAAGGAATCGAAATTGATTGCTCGATATTTCCTGCAAAAAGAGCGCATGGAGGTTTTGCGAACTTCGGCCAACAAGAACCTTGTTGGGTTGATTTAGATGGATTCAAACTCAAGGAATTCCCCATCAATGTCACCTCCATGGTAGGTTTGCCTGTTATTTTTTCAGGGGGAGGTTATTTCAGGTTGTTACCTGATGCAATCTTGGCTAGACTTTGGGACCAACAAAAATATGTAATGACCTATTTTCATCCTAGGGATTTCGATGCGGGCCAACCGATGATTCAAGATTTAAGTATGATTCGTAAGTTTAAATCATATTATGGCCTCGCTGGGGCATTATCTAAATTAGAGCGACTCATGATAGGCCGAGAATTTATAGATTTAGTCGCAGCAGACCAACAGGTAAATTGGGATAAAGCACGTACGATATATTTATAAAAAAAGCCTTCATTTCTGAAAGCTTCTTTATATATGTAAAGTTTAAAAATCCTTAAACTTTGATTTCTACATCTACTCCTGATGGCAATTCTAATTTCATCAATGCATCTACTGTTTTTGCAGATGACGAAAAGATGTCAATTAAGCGCTTATAAGTACATAATTGAAATTGCTCACGCGCTTTTTTATTTACGTGTGGGGATCTTAAAACAGTGAATTTTTCGATTTTTGTTGGCAATGGAATTGGCCCTGAAACAATAGCACCCGTAGCTTTAACAGCTTTAACAATTTTTTCTGCTGATTTGTCCACTAACGTGTGATCAAACGATTTCAGCTTAATTCGAATTTTTTGATTCATATGAGTTGGTTCATTAAGTGAATGAATAACGAAAGAACCATTAACTCCGTTAGACATGAAATTTGTTTTGCAAAGATAGGCTGATTAATCTTGATTCCCAAATTCTTTAAAACTTTTGTCGCTGTAATGCAGCGGCCAATTGGCTTTCAAACGGCTTCAAATTCACCTTGAAAATGGCAGGATTTATTTTCTTTAAAGAATTCATGGCTTCTTTGGCATACTCGATTTCCCCTATTCCTAATGCTCGGAATGCATACAGTGGATAAAAATCGGGTATTTCTTTGTTCCAACGTATGGCAGCTAAGCTTGCATCATACGCTTCTTTTTTACTAAGAAATGGAATCGCGTTCGTCAGAGTAATTAATTGGAATGGATATTTTTTCACCGCTGACCTTGCCTCTGCTTTGTTTGAAATTTTTGGATTTGCGATGGGAATTAAAGAAGATTGATGCCAAAAGTCGAGCAAAGATTTTAAACCTAAAGTATGCTCAATGGGTTCAACATCAATATATAGGGCTATTTTTTCCAAAGAGCTTAATGGGTCTTGGTGGAAATAATCTTGCATCGCCTCTGCTAATTTAATTTCAGGGAATAGGGACAAAATGTTTGTATCCTTGGCTATTTCATGGATGGGCAATGATTTTTGTTTGTCCTTAAAATATGGAATAGAATTATACAGCATAGCTAGGTCTCTGACATCTGCTTTTGGCAAGAATGAACTTTCCAGAGATTTTAAATTTATTTGTTGGTTTCTTAACAAGCCGATGGCCCATAAATTAGCTAAAATGGCGGGATCTTGTGTAGATTGATCGATCTCTGATAAATTTGTGTTTTTATTGAATTTGGCTATTGAGTATAGAAAATTAGCCCTAGGCAAAACAGATTTTGAATCATTTTCAAAAGCTTTCTGATGGTAATAATAGGAGGAATCTAATTGATTTAATTTTTCAAACGTGTAGGCTAATTGGCTCATGATTTCAATGCTTTCAGGCATTTTTTGATGAGCGTTTTGTAAGGCAAACAAAGACTCAAATAGGTGATTTTCGTTTTGATAGATATTGCTCAAGGCAATGGCAATTTTTTCATTTGGGAATTTCACTTGGCTTGTCGACAAATAGTAGGCCAATTCCTCTACTTTGTTTTCTTGGTAGGCGATGCGGGCTAAACTAGTATTGCTTTTGGCATTAAGTTTACTGTGAATCAAACCCTGTTTAAAGTTGATTTCTGCTAAAAAAGGATCCTGTAGAATTTGTGCTAATTCTCCGTCGGCATTATATTTAGCCGCGGTGATTTGGTGGTAAGCACCTCCATTTAGAGCAAAAACGAAAGAGGAGCCTAAAATTAAAACCCCGATAAATAAAATATAAGTAGGTAAAATTTGAGGTTTGTCGGCTACTTTATAAATCGGCAAATTTAGTTTTATCAAGTCATTGAAATTTCTGATGATAAATAATGGGAATAAAACGAGTATGATTAATTGGGATATTAAGCTCCATGTTTCGATAGCCCTGACGCCAGGATCATTAGACGTATACAGCATTAATAAGGCAGTTGGCAAGCTTAAAAAAGCTAAGCCAATAAAAAATAATTTATCATCCTGTTTTTTATACTGTTGAAATAGACCTAGCAAAATGCTTGAAATCCAAAAAACAAAACCAGGGATATAGGTTTTTGTCTGAAAATTATAAATCAAATGAGCAAAGCTGATAATTAGGTTTAGGGCATAAAAGCCAAAAAGAATTAGCCATTTTTTTTGACTTTCTTTTTTTGACGGCGAATGCCCTACTTGTAATAAAAAAAGGCAGATAGTAGGTGAGAAGAAAATAGTTAACGTAAATAGGCTAAGAATTCCAAGCCAAATTAGTTGGGAAAATAATATTTCATATAATGTTTCAATGGGCTGTTCTGCATTTTTCACGAGGATAATGGCCAGCCAAAGCAAAATTCCGGATAGGGTAAATATCCAAGATATATGGGCCCATTTTTTAAAGCTTATGATTAAAAAGCTGATTCCCATAATGGAAAAGATGGAAAACAATAGGAAAGGAACCCTGGATAACTCACTTGGAAAAAATGCATAGTGTTGCCGAATTAAAAAAAGCGTTGAGCTTAATTGGCCCAGTTGATTCCTGTCTATAACTCCTTGAACTGGAATTAATTCACTGGCTATTTGTGTATTAAAAATAGGCATACCACCAAAAAAATAATAGGCTAGGCATGCTATTCCTAGGCAAGTTAAAACAAGATAGGCCGAGGTATTATTTATGAATTTTAGTTTGTTCAATGATTTAATGATTACAATGTGTAATTGGAAATTTAAATTTCAACATAAACTTTAATTCATTCAAAGAATTAGGCTGATATTGTATAAAAATAGCAAAAAAATCCAAACTGAAGTTTTGGTATTTGAAATTTACGGACTAATTTTGCATTCCGAATGTACAAGGCATTCAGGTAGATGTCAAACATTAGTTTTTAGCTAATCATTAATTTAATTATCAAATGGCAAACGCAGTTAATAAAGGGAAGGTTGCACAAGTAATTGGACCTGTAGTCGATGTTAGTTTTGATGGGGAGGGATCAACATTACCAGCAATTTTAAACGCACTTTCTGTTACTAAATCAAATGGTCAAGGACTTATTTTAGAAGTTCAGCAACATTTAGGTGAGGATAGAGTTCGTACGATTGCGATGGAAGGAACCGAGGGTCTTCAGAGGGGACAAGAAGTAATCGACTTGGGAACACCGATGACTATGCCAACGGGCGAGGGAATAAAGGGGCGTTTGTTTAATGTGGTTGGAGAGGCGATTGATGGAATTAAGCAGCCAAAATCGGATAAGGGAATGCCTATTCACCGTTCGGCTCCTAGGTTTGACGAATTAGCTACAACGACTGAAGTTTTATTTACAGGTATTAAGGTGATCGATTTATTAGCTCCATATGTAAAGGGGGGTAAAATTGGTTTATTTGGCGGTGCGGGTGTAGGTAAAACGGTATTGATCATGGAATTGATTAATAATATTGCCAAAGCTTATGAAGGTCTTTCTGTATTTGCTGGTGTAGGAGAACGTACGCGTGAGGGGAATGACTTGCTTCGTGAGATGATTGAATCAGGGGTTATTAAATATGGTGAAGCATTTAAGCATGCGATGGAAGAGGGACATTGGGATTTGTCTAAAGTGGATGAAAACGAATTGTCTAAATCTCAAGCTACCTTGGTGTTTGGCCAAATGAATGAGCCTCCTGGAGCACGTGCTCGTGTTGCTTTGTCTGGTTTAACTGTCGCTGAGCATTTCCGTGATGGGGATGGGGAAGGTTCTGGTCGTGATATTTTATTTTTTATTGATAATATTTTCCGTTTTACGCAAGCAGGTTCTGAGGTTTCGGCTTTATTAGGTCGTATGCCTTCGGCGGTAGGGTACCAACCCACTTTGGCCACTGAAATGGGTGCTATGCAGGAAAGAATTACATCCACGAAGCGTGGTTCAATTACGTCAGTACAAGCGGTATATGTGCCAGCAGATGATTTAACAGATCCGGCTCCTGCGACAACTTTTGCTCACTTAGATGCGACAACGGTATTATCTCGTAAAATTGCTGAATTAGGAATTTATCCAGCGGTAGATCCATTGGATTCTACTTCCAGAATTCTTTCAGCAGAGGTTTTAGGAGATTCTCATTATGATACTGCTCAACGAGTTAAAGAAATTTTACAACGTTATAAGGAATTGCAAGATATTATTGCAATTCTTGGTTTAGATGAATTATCTGAGGAAGATAAGTTAGTGGTATCTCGCGCAAGACGTGTTCAACGCTTCTTATCCCAACCATTTTTTGTGGCTGAACAATTTACAGGATTAAAAGGCGTTTTAGTGGATATCAATGATACAATTAAAGGTTTTAACGCAATCATTGATGGAGAATATGATTATCTGCCTGAAGCGGCATTCAACTTAGTGGGCACCATTGACGATGCTGTCGCTAAAGGAGAAAAATTACTTGCGGAGGCATCAAAATAGAAAAAATGTATTTAGAAATTATAACTCCTGATCGTAAAGTATTTGCTGGAGAAGCTACAGTGGTGACACTTCCGGGTGTCAACGGTTCGTTCCAAATATTAAATGATCACGCGGCTATTGTGAGCACTTTACAAAAGGGCGAACTTGTCGCAGATAAGCAAGTCTTTCAGATCGAGGGCGGGGTGGTAGAAGTATTAAATAACAAAGTTTTAGTATTAGCAGAGGGGGTCCAATAGACTATGAGAGTACTTGGTTTTTTGTTTTTGACCGCTATTTTTTTAAGTTCTTGTTCTGAGCAGACTCAATTGACGGGTTCTTTGATGACTTTAATTAAGGAAAACCAATTGCCTTTAGAGAAAATCCAATTTTACAATGACAATCCCTTGTTTCTAGAACGTGAGTTAAATGCTTCTGAGGCTAATGTCAAATCTGGGAAAGTGCTCATTGTCAATGGTAAATCCATTAATCGAATTACATTAGAGAAACAAACACCAGGACTTTTAGTCAAGCAGTCACAGGATCATTTACTTATCTCATTTGAATCGGGAGCCGGTGAGGCTAAAAGCTTGCACTTTGCCCCTATATTAGGTGAAAAAGGAGAATATTTTTACCAATTGGTCGACGAATCTGGTAGCACCACTTTTTCCAGATTAATGTATGACGGCAATAAATATTTGCTGTATAATAAAACAAAAATCAGGTTAGAAATAATGAAATCATCTTTTTCAGGGTTAAAAGTTAATAGCAAAAGGATGAAAGGTAATCGAATTCAATAAGATGTAAATTATTAAATTGTAAAATAGGATGCTTGCATCCTATTTTTTTTTGGCCCATTTTTACAATTAGTATGCTAAACATACTTTATATGAAAGCAGAGAATACGGTCGATTTTCAGATTAAAACAGGTTGGAATGCCATTAGCAGGATGTATAATACATATGCAGCGCAATTTGACATGACGATGGCGATTGGGTATGCTTTGTTGCACATTGATAAAAATGGAACCTCGGCTACTAAAATTGCGCCTGCTTTAGGTCTTGAATCTAGGAGTTTGACGCGTATGTTGAAAACATTAGAAGATAAGAAATGGATTCGGCGGGAGGCAAATTTTAAGGACAAGCGGGTTGTGAAAATCTTCTTGACGGAATTGGGGAAGAAAAAGAGAGATCAAGCACGCCAAGGAGTTATTTTATTTAACGAAATCGTATATGAAAGGCTTGGTAAAGAAAAACTGGATCATTTTTTTGAAGTAATGGAATCCATTAATTCATTATTGGATGAGGATACGGTTAAAATCTTAGAGAAATTAAACCATAAATTGTGATTGAAGTCAAAGGAGGAATTATTACCGATGAATAAATTGGCCTTATTTTATAAATTTTTTTAAAATAAGGATAGTTTTTGTGGCATAGATTTATATTTTTGCAGTATTATTAATCAATATGAGTATTCTAAACTACATAATTAAATAATTACCATGAAAAAATTACTTTTGGTACTTGCGTTAATGCCTTTCTTTTTTTCTTGTTCAAGTAAAAAGAAAATGGCTGACTTGCAGTCACGTTTGACAGAATTACAAACTAATAGCGATCAGGCTTTAGCTAAGGCAAAAGCTAATTTAGTTGATTGTCAATCTTTAACAGCTAGTCTTCAAGGAGAAATAAAGAAAAGAGATTTGGATCTTGAGGTAAAAAATAATCAATTAAAATCCGTTCAGGAGCAGTTGGATTACATGAAAAAAACAAATACGAATTTGTTGGATCGTTTATCTGATTTATCTGTGATCAACAAATCGGGTGCTGAAAGTATTCGTAAATCCTTGGAAGCCTTAAATGACCAAGGTAAATACATTAAAGATTTGAACTCGTCGATGCAACGTAAAGATTCAATTAATCTTTCGTTGGTGATGAATTTAAAACGTTCATTGGCCGATATTAACGATGATGATGTAACTGTTGAAGTTAAAAAAGGAGTTGTTTATATTTCAATCTCTGATAAATTGATGTTCGCTTCTGGTAGTGCTATTGTAAACTCTAAGGCTGAAGCTGTTTTAGCTAAAGTAGCCAAAGTGGTTAATGACCACAAGGACTTAGATATCTTAGTGGAAGGCCATACTGATGCTGTGCCAATCTTGACTGATTGTATTAAAGATAACTGGGATTTAAGTGCTAAGCGCGCCACTTCAGTTGTTCGCTTATTGCAAACTAAATTCTCGGTAGACCCTTCACGTATGACGGCAGGAGGTCGCGGTGAATTTGAGCCTCAATCAGAGAACTCTAGTCAAATAGGCCGTAAGTTAAATCGTCGTACTGAAATTATCGTGACTCCCAAATTGGATCAGTTCTTTAATTTACTTTCTGCTCCTAGTGGCAAGTAAGTAAACTTAATTGCATGGAATAAAAAAAGAGCCTTTGTTTAAAAGGCCCTTTTTTTATGATAATTTTTGCCTAACGTAGGCTAATTTTCGTCGTGATACAGGCAAATGGTTTCCCAATAATGTAGTTATTTGGGTGAAATTGGATGTGTCAACAGAAGGGATATTTTCTTGATTGACCAAATAGGATTTATGAATTCGAATGAATTTGTGCATTCTGAAATGGGATTCAAATTTTTTTAAGGTCTTGGCTATGTAAACTTCTTTTTTCGTAGCTAAATAGACCAAACTATAATTACCTTTTCCCTCTATATATACGATCTCCTTAATGGGGCAATTTACGATGCCAGGTAATTTTATTACTGTTCTCATTTTAGGTTTTTATTTTTTTTATAAATCACCTAAACCTAAGAAATTGTAATTCAGAAATGCCAAATGAATTATTTAAAGGTAAATTATTTATTAAATGGTACTTGATTTTTAAAACTTGGGCATAAAAAAAGGTCTTCTATGTAGACCTTTTCTCTGTAGCGGGGGCCAGACTCGAACTGACGACCTTTGGGTTATGAGCCCAACGAGCTACCAACTGCTCCACCCCGCGATATAATTGGAGTGCAAAGGTGCAGTGTTTTTCGCATAAAAACAAGTATCTTTGTTAAAATTTACAATCCCACCCTTTTTTGGGCAGTACAAAAAAATATGGCCCAGCAGCATAAAGCAGGTTTTATTAGTATTATTGGCAAACCCAATGT
>CAMDRO010000005.1 GCA_945906795.1 Spirosoma fluviale | reverse complement strand
TACTTGGGTTACTTGAAATTGATTTTCCTTGATTAATTTACAGGCATACTCAACGCGTATTTCATTCAAGAAATGGTAAAAGTGCTTTCGAGTTCTATTCTTAAAATACCGACAAAATGAATTGGAACTTAGGTTGGCCACTTCGGCAATTTCCTCGATCGTAATTTTTCGTTTAAAATGTTTGGCCGAAAAATTATAAATTAAGTTAAGCCTTGCGGTTTCTTTATCGCTCGGATTATGCTTTAAAATACGTGTCGCTAACAATTCAATTTCAGGACTTTGAGATAGGGGATCTAGTAGTTTAAGAAGCTCGAGAATGAGATTACTTTTGGTGTCTTCCAGCATATGAAGCATTTGCTTGACAACAGCGGTTCTGGTTTTACCCGTAATTCGAAGGCCAAGCTTTGATTTTTCAAGCAGTTGCTTGACATATCTATTTTCAACGAGTTCAAAGAAATCAGGTCCAAAAATAGCTGGATCAAAATGGATCACGACCGCTGACACTCCCAATTCGGGATTATTCTGGAAATACATATTATCACTTCTCAAATAATGTGGGCAATTTGACCCGATTAAAAGCAGGTCACCATCTTGAAAACGTTGGATGCTGTCCCCAACAAACTGAGTTCCTGTTCCTTTATCAATTAATAATAATTCGATTTCGGGATGGTAATGATACTGATTATAAAAATAACTTACATTGTCTCGTCTAATACTAAAGGAGTGAAGTGACTGAGGAGAAACTTTTAATAGGTGAGCCTTCATAAATTTAAGTTTGTCACGGATTTTGACATTTTTATTTTGCGCAATTTAACATTTATGCCAAAATAGTTTATTTATTTGAATTTTCTATTTAATTATGGCATTATTTAAATTTAATACTTTGTAGGAATTTTACTATTTCTGTTACCCATTAATTATTTAGTGTTGTTTTACTTCTAAATTTATTTCGTAGGAAGTTATACTTTCCGCAACAAATGCTTCGGTATTTGGCACTGCAAAAAATGCAACCGCTGCGATGGATAAATTAGAAGTAACTAATTATTCGCAAGCAGATGGCAAAAACAGTGCTTGGTCTAAGCCATGGCTTTTAATAGGCACGAGTAAGCCCTATTAATTAGATTTTTTATTAAATTAACCACAGGTATTTTTGCCTGTGGTTTTTTTTCTTTTAAATGTTTCAAATTATGATGTATCGCTTCATTTGTCTTTGCTTATTAGTGATAGCTAGCTTGTCGGTTCAAGCCCAAAATATACGTGTGGGTGCCGCCGTTCGGGTCATTACTCCGGATCCCCTTTTGCCCGTTTCGGGTGGAATTGGGGTGCCACATCCTGTCAAGGAAAAGCGGGGGGATTTATTTGCCAGAGCGATGGTCTTTGAACAAGGCAGTACTCGATTTGCTATCGTCAATGTCGATAATTTAGGTTGGACTTCCATCTTAGGTAACCGCTCCCGTGCATTGATTAAGGGCATCGCTCCTGAAAATATTTTGATTGGCGCCACACATACGCACAGTGCCCCAGATGCTTATGGCTTTCCAGATATGTCGGGGAAGTCTTATGCCGATTTAAAATATTTGGATTGGTGTGTGAAGCAAATTGCCGATGCGGTGAATGAGGCATCTGCCAACCTGCAGCCGGCTTCTTTAAAAGTGGCCATGGACGAAGCGAAAGGTAAAATAGCTTATAATTATTATGCCCCAGCACTTTATGATCCTCGTTGCGGTGTCATTCAAGCCATTGCGACTTCAGGCCCACGTGTCGGAAAACCGATCGCGACTTTAGTTAATTACGCCGTCCATCCTGAAGTTTTAGGCAATAGTCGGGGAATTTTAAGTCCTGACATGATTGGGCCCTTGTACCAAAAAATTGAATCGACCATCGGCGGTGTGGCCTTATTTATGAACGGGGCCCAGGGTGGAATGGTTACTGCAGATACCCGATTGGAATATGGGAAGGAAGGCCAAGGGCAGAAAGAAGCCAACACCTGGGAAGAATGCATTCGAATCGGAGAGCTTTTAGCCGACGAAGCGATGCGCATTGTGGCAGCTGCTCCCGTACTCGTTAAGCCAGCGCTTTATTGTACCTCAAGAAAATTAGAATTCCCCATTGACTCTGAAATCATGCGGTATATTTTGAAAAAATCACCCCTAAAATATGAGGGAGGGAAAGAGAATTATGTAACGACCCAATTAAACCTTTTGAATATTGGGCCCGCACAAATCTTAACCGTTCCTGGCGAGGCATTGCCTAATGTGGGGTATTATGTGAAAAGAAATATGAATACCAAAATGCCATTTCTATTTGGATTGACCAATGATGCCTTTGGGTATATGTTGGCCAAAGTAGATTTCAATTCCTTCAAACGATATGAATATGTTTCGCGGACTTCCTTAGGTGAAATGACCGCAGAAATTTATATGGAACAGGCGCTTAAATTAGTCAAAGAAAGCCCCAAACCACAGAATTAAAAAATCGCTAAACCTATTTTACAACATGAATAATCGCTTTAATGTATTGGCCATTTTTTGCCTACTAAGTTTCCAAATATTGGCCCAAACCGAGAAAACCTATGCCGAAAGATTAGGATTTCCAAAAGGGAAAAAGGTATTAATTTTCCACGTGGATGATTGTGGCATGTCTTATTCTTCGAATCAAGGCGCCTATAAATCGATGGAGCAGGGGGTAGCTACTTCTTGTAGCATCATGATGCCATGTCCTTGGGCCGCTAGCTTTATCCATTATTTACAGAAAAATAACCCCAAAGCAGATGCGGGATTACACCTGACTTTAACTTCGGAATGGAATGATTATCGTTGGCCTGCGCTTTCAGGTTTCCAACAAGTTCCCGGATTAAGTGATGGGGATGGATGTTTATACCACAGCGTGGAGCAAGTCATTAAAAATGCAAGCCCTGATGAAGTGGAAAGAGAAATTAGAGCGCAAGTGGAACGTGCCAAACGTTTAGGTTGGGCCCCTTCTCATTTAGACTCCCACATGGGAACACTATTTGCCTACCCTCCATTTTTAGAGCGCTACGTGAAAGTCGGCATTGAATTAGGAATCCCTGTGATGTTTCCAGGGGGCAATAATAAAATGATGATTGAGTCCATGAACTTGCCTCTTATCAAGAAAATGAAGGCGGAGGGAACTTGGAAAGAGGGAACAAAACTAGAAGCTAAACGATATGGCCTAACGGACTTATTTGGCGAAGCTAGTAAAATGGGCGAGAAGCTTTGGAATGCAGGACTTCCTGTGTTGGATGACTTGCATACGTTTAGTGGCGATTGGAAGCCAGCAGGTAATCCCACGGCGGATGAATGGGGGAAATACAAGGCCCAACAATGGATTGAGACCATTAAAAATATGAATCCGGGCGTCGCCATGATGATTGTGCATAGCAGCGACATTACGGAAGAATTTAAATATGTATCTGGGTCTGGTGGTTCACGTTTAGCCGATATGAATTCCATGATGAACCCTGATTTAAGGGCTTATATTGAAAAAGAAGGAATCATTTTAACGACCTTCCGTGAGTTATTGGAACGCCGTAAAAAACTCAAATAAGATGCGCCATTTATTCGTTTTAACGTTCATTCTGAGTTTGCCTTTTTTAGCATTCACACAAAAGCCCATGAGTCCCATCGTCGAATCTATGCTTATTTTTCCTGGACAGGAAAAGCATGTGCATGGAAGTAGCATGGTGGCTTTGCCGAATGGCGATCTTTTGTCTGTGTGGTTTTATGGCAATGGCAAACGAAATTCAGATGATGTGAAATTGATGGGGGCCCGATTACCCAAAGGCGCAAAATCCTGGAGCGAACCTTTTTTAATGGCCGACACGCCTAACCTACCTGATTGCAATCCTGTACTTTTTTTAAACCAAAGCGGTAAATTATTTTTGGTCTGGATTGCGGTGCAATCGAACCGTTGGGAACAATCCATTTTGCGCGTTAAAACGACGTTTAATTATACTAAACCCGGCGCTCCCATTTGGGAATGGCAAGACAATATTTTGTTGAAAATGAATGATTCTTTTGCCAAAGAAATTGCCTCCAACCTCAAGGCTTTGCCCTCACATGAGATTGGCTGGGCTGGCTACGCCCCCAAATACGATGAGATGATTAATGCGGCTGCGCTAGATCCCATGAAACGAAATTTGGGTTGGATGACTCGAATCAAGCCATTGCTTATAGGTGAAAATCGAATGGTTTTACCCTTATACTCAGATGGGTTTAATTTGTCCATCATGGCCATTTCAGATGATCAAGGGTCCACGTGGCACCCAAGTTTACCTGTCGTAGGACGCGGACCCATTCAGCCCGCTTTGATCCGTAAAAAAAATGGAAATATCATGGCGTTTATGCGGGATAGTGGCGATGATCCACCACGCGTGCATGTGAGTGAATCCGCTGATTTGGGAGAAACTTGGACCCCGACGATCAAATCTGAAATCCCCAATACAGCCAGTGTAGAACTGATCGTTTTAAAAGATGGGAGACTCGCTTTTTTAGGGAATGATATCACAGACGGCAGGTATCGTTTTCAGTTGTACCTTTCAGAGGATGAAGGGAAAATATGGAAATGGAAAATTCCGATTGAACATGTAGAACCTGGAAAGGGAGGTTTTTCTTATCCCTCCTTAATTCAAACCCTAGATGGCATGTTGCGCATGACGTATTCATCTCATATAGGAACTGATCAAAAATCAATTAAATATGTGGTCCTTGACCCCTCAAAAATCAAATAAATGAAAAAAAGTATCGCGATATTTTTGCTGTTTTTAAGTGTGGGTGTTTATGGGCAAAAGAAATCCCAACAACCTATTTACGTTGATAAACCTTATATGCAAGATTATAGCGTAAAATACTATGTAAACGATAGTCAAGTCGCGTTGAAATCTGCCTACGCCGACCGCAACGGGGCCATTAAAATATTTAGTTCGGCGGGGTTACTATTGCCACATGATGGCCAATTTTTATATCCCGGGATTTTAATGGCCGATAAGCGAAACCGCACCAGTGCCCCAAAAAAAATTCAAAGCTTATTGGCCCATGAAAACCAATTTGTATTCATAGACGACAAAGCTATTTTCAGCCACGCTTGGGCCGGAACCCTTTATTCTACCCATGAATTGCCGGGTGCTAATATGGCCGCAGGGGGGAATGATTTTACTTTTTTAATTAGTGATGGATCTTCTGTGCATTTGGTTAAAAAATCAAAGACCTTGTATAAAGTGAATGTGGCGGAAGACCCATTGTTGGCAATCAATTTTGATAAAACCACAGGTTATTTTTGGGTGCTTACTTCTAAAGGATTGCACCGTTTTGATGCGGCTACGGGCCAATTAACCTTATGGGTTTCCGGAAATAATTTAACGGCATTTGACGTGAAAGGAAATGAAGCTGTTATAGGTAGTGCAGAAGGATTTTTTAAGGTGGAATTGGCTGCGAAAAAGGCGGGGGTGCTCCAACAAAAAATTCCGGTGAAATCAATTACGGCAGTCAAGATTTTAGGCGATAAAGTTTGGTTTGGATCTGCGAATGGAGCATTTGCTTTACGTAAAGATGGGAAGTTTGATTATTTTCAAGGGGAGCGCTGGCTTCCGAGCAATGCCGTCACATCAATTAGTGAAGGACCGAAAAATTCCGTTTTGATCTTAACGAAAGCAGGCTTGGGCCAAATTTGTTTTAAATCGATGACCTTGCATGAAAAAGCGATGTATTATGAGGCTCAAGTGCGTGACCGACATATTCGAAACGGTTTTAATGCACATTTGGATAACATGGATCATGGAAATATTACCACCGGATATTTATCCGATTCTGATAACGATGGCTTATGGACTTCGATGTATTTAGGAGGGGAGATTTTTAGGTATGCAGTCACGAAGGAAGCGGACGCCTTAGCTAATGTACGCGAGGCTTTTGAGTCGATGGAGAGACTATATACCGTAAATCCGGTACCCGGTTTTCCTGCACGTTCTTTTGAGAGACGTGGATTTATTTCACAGCTTTCAGATCCTGAGCGTTGGCAGCATTCTCCAGAGCCCGAGTGGGATTGGAAATCTACCACCTCTTCAGATGAAGTGATCGGGCATATTTTTGCCTTTGGAGCTTTGGCGGAATTAGTGGATGTTCCTGATTTGCAAAAACGTTCCATCGTTTTGATTGACACGTTGATGTCACACATCATTAAAAATAATTGGTATTTAATTGACTATAATGGGAAGCCTACCTTGTGGGGGCGCTGGAATCCGGAGTATGTAAATGGCTTCCCGATCAACATTGGAGATCGTAAACTGAATTCATCTAATATTGTGGCGATGTTGCAAACCGCATATCGGTTTACAAAAAAACCAATTTACAAACAGAAGGCTTTTGAACTCATGCAAAAACATGGATATTATGAGAATTTGATGCGGCCCCTCGGCCAAATTGGCCATGCTCCTGATAGCGCTGATCCGAACGCAAAAAATCTGTCAGATGGGTGGAATCACTCGGATGATGAAATGTATTTTGTCGGTTATTGGGGTTTATATCGCTACGCTTTCAATGATACTTTGAGAGCTAGTTTTAAAAAATCCATCATTGATCATTGGGAAATTGAACGACCTGAAAAAGAAGGTGCTTGGAATATATTCACGGCATTAACAGGAACTCAAAAATTTGATTTAGATGAAGCGGCTTGGTATTTGCGGGAACATCCGATGGACTTAGTCGAATGGTCTATTCAAAATAGCCATCGGGGCGATATTGAAAAGCTAGCCCCTAATTTTAGAGATCAAAAAACCAAAGAGGTTTTGCCTCCAGATGAGCGACCTGTCCAACGCCATAATGCAAATATGTTCAACATGGACCGCAATGGGGGTAATGGAGATGCGGAACATAGTGCGGGGGATATTTGGTTATTGCCTTATTGGATGGGAAGATATTTAAAGGTAATTAGTGCTCCAGTATCAGGAAAATAATTATTTTAGTCTTTTAGTTTTAAGATGATTAGTATTTGGGTATTCATTATTGTCGCCATTATTTTATTGGTGCTGTTCATTTCAGTACTGAAGCTTCAGCCATTTATATCTTTTTTACTCGTTTCTCTAGGCTTAGGTTTAGCCAGTGGATTAACCACTGGGGATACTATTTCAGCGATCCAAAAAGGAATTGGCGGGACATTAGGCTCTATTATTCCCATCATTATTTTGGGGGCGATGATCGGAAAAATGGTGGCTAAAAGTCAGGCGACTACGGTCATTGCCGACTGGCTTGTGGATGTCTTAGGGCATAAAAACTTGCCATTTGCCTTCATGATTATTGGTTTTATTGTCGGGCTTCCTTTGTTTTTTTCGGTGGCTTTTTTGTTGATGGCTCCCTTGGTTTTATCGACAGCGCAGCGACATAATTTACCGGTAGTTTATTTGGGAATTCCGATGCTCGCTTCTTTGTCCATCACCCAAGGATTTTTACCGCCTCATCCCGCGCCTTATTATTTGGTGACGCATTTACCAGGGGCCGACATGGGCATTACTTTGGGATTAGGAATCGTGATTTCAATTCCAGCGATGCTGGCTTCTGGTTGGCTTTTTGGGAAGACTCTGAAAAATATTCCTGCTTCTCCCATGTCTTTTGTGGAACCTCCCACGGCCGCGAAGGCACCTAGTCTAAGCTCCAGTTTGTTCGTTTTATTATTGCCCGTAGGCTTAATTGCCCTACAATCTTTTGCAAAAAATCTTCAAAACCCCATCCTTGAGTTTGTCGGCGAGCCCATCGTCGCACTATTGATTTCATTGGGTGCTGCTTTATATTTATTGGGATTTAATCGGGGTATTTCCTGGTCGGAATTACAAGGATGGTTGTTGGAATCCATCAAAGATATTTCTCCCTTGATGTTAACTTTTGGAGGAGCGGGAGCGTTTAAAGAAATATTGCAGGCGATGAAAGTGGGGGATGAAATCTTGAAATTAACCCAACAAAGCACCTTAGATCCTCTAATTATTGCATGGATGATTGCGGGAGTTTTGCGGATTGTTACGGGCTCATCGACAGTTGCGGGGATCACTACTGCGGGATTAATTCTGCCTATTTTAAGTGCGAGTGGTGCTAATCCAAATTTAATGGCGCTGAGCATCGGTGCCGGATCTATGGTACTCTCTCATGTGAATGATGCGGGATTTTGGCTATACAAGGAATATTTTGGCGTGAGCATTAAAGACTCATTGAGATCATGGACCATCATGGAAACAATTCTAGCCGTCGTGGGATTAGTTGGCGTGCTAGTGTTACAAAATTATCTATAGGATTCTTCTAATTCTGACGGCTTTTGCCAATTTTTTCTTTTCTTGCAAGCTTAAACTAAACCTATTGTTATGAAAAAGTATGTTATTTTATTTTTGATGGTATCTGTTGGGGCCATCGCGCAAATTGGCGTTGGAGCCAAAAAACCCAAAAATGCCGATATGATGTTTGACGGTTCGCGCGCCATGTTAGATGGGAATTGGGTCTATTGGGAAGGTCCTCGTTTTGCAGCCCAAATGCCAATTAAATGGGAAATTGTTTCAGACCCCGTGGATAAAGGAACCACTGTTTCTACCAATGATCCTGCTGGAGCTGGCGGAAAATATGGCTCGGCTGATATTGTTACTAAAAGAAAATTCCGTGATTTCAGGTTACACATTGAATTCTTTATTCCTTCTAAAGGGGGAAATTCAGGGGTATACCTACAAAATAGATATGAAATTCAAGTTTTAGATGGAGACACCACCAAGCATGGAATGGCAGCCGTGATTAATGAAACCCCATCGCCCTATTATGCGTATAATGGAGTTGGGAAATGGAACGCGTACGATATTCAGTTCCGTGCAGCCCGTTTTAAAGACGGAGTGTTAACAGAAAAGCCATTAGTGACCATGTATTTTAATGGCAAAAAAGTGCATAAAAATCAGGTCATTAACCAAGTATGGGGAGGTCCCAATTCGGGCATCGATGGAGGAAATAATGGAGGAAAAGGAATTACAGATTCTCCACAAGGGTTGAAGTTACAGGCCGAAGGGCATGATGTTCGGTATCGAAATATTTGGATGAAAGATATGGATTTTGCTCAGGCAGAAACCGATTTTTAAAAACCATTTTTGTGCATTTTTGTTAAGTTTAAAATATATAAATTTATGATTCAAGTTTCAGGCTATGGCGCCTTAAATGCCACGTCTTCTATTGCTCCTATTGAATTTGAACGTAGGGAATTAGGTGAGAAAGATATTCTAATTGACATTTTATATTGCGGTGTTTGCCATTCTGACATTCATATGGCACGTTCTGAGTGGGGACCTTCGGTGTATCCCATTGTTCCGGGCCATGAGATTGTAGGTAAAATTAGCCAAATCGGTTCTGGGGTAACCCAATTTAACGTTGGCGAAATGGCGGGAGTAGGGGTTTTTATCGATTCTTGTCGGGAATGTCCATCATGCAAAAAAGGCCAAGAGCAGTATTGTGATGAAGGGTTTACGCCTACCTATAATGGATATTATCGGGATGGAGTCACGCCAACTTTCGGGGGTTATTCTACTCAATATGTCGTGGATGAAGCCTTTACTTTGCATATCCCCTTTACAAAAGAATTAGAACGTGTGGCTCCCTTATTATGTGCGGGAATCACAACGTATTCCCCTTTAAAGTACGCAGGTGTAGGAAAAGGACATAAAGTAGCTGTTTTAGGCCTCGGCGGTTTGGGCCACATGGGTGTTAAATTTGCCGTATCCATGGGCGCGGAAGTGACGATGTTGAGCACATCGCCTTCGAAGGAAAACGATGCCAAGATGTTAGGAGCCCATCATTTTGCTTTGTCGACCGACAAAGATCAAATGAAAGCATTGCGAGGTAAATTCGATTTTATTTTGAACACGGTCGCGGCTAAATACGATTTAAATAAATTCTTGGATTTATTGACCGTCGAAGGCAAAATGCTTTTGGTGGGAATACCTCCAGAAGATAATGAATTAGGGAGTGCAAAATTAATTTCGAGGCGTCGGAGCATCATCGGATCTAATGTCGGTGGCATTGCTGAAACGCAGGAAATGTTGGATTACTGTGCCGAACATAATATTTTATCGGATGTTGAGATGATTCAGATGAAGGATATTAATGAAGCCTATACACGTATTTCAAATTCCGATGTGAAGTATCGATTTGTCATTGACATGGCTTCGATGTAGCCAATAGCCTTTTATTCCTTGATTAAATGCCTTTAGAAATTTATTTTTCTAGGGGCATTTTTTTCAATAGGCTGTTGGTCAATTTTTTAAGTAGACAAAATGGTTAATTTGGTCTATTTGATTAAAGTCAAAATAGCTAACTCCTTACGTTTGTATGAATTAAGCCCCAAAAAATATATGCAAGTATTATCTATAGGTTTAGCCTCTTTAATCTCAGCTATTCCTCAAGCATCCGCCTCAAGCCATTCCGGTATTTTATCTGCTCATTTTGATCACATTTTAGGGACTTCTATGGACCTAAAAATCATCGCCAATACTTTTGAAATAGCTGAAAATGCGGAACAATTAGTTTTAGCGGAGATTAAAAGACTGAGCAATATTTTGGGTTCTTTTGACACGTCGACTGAATTCAGTCAGTGGCAAAAAACGATGAATGAAGCCGTTCTGGTATCGGAGGAATTGCATTCCGTTCTACAATCTTTTGATGTTTGGAATGCAAAAACGGGCGGGGTAATCCAATCGGCGGCTGAGGAAGTAAATCAATTATGGAAATTGGCCTCGATGGAAAATAAGCTACCCTCAAAAGATCAATTAGATGAGGTAGCTTCAAAAGCAAATCAAGCGCATTGGGAATTAGGTGACGGTACTGCGACCCATATGACAGATGCGGCATTGCGGTTGCATACATTTGCGAAGTCCTTCATTATGGACCAAGCGAGTGAGAAGGCAATCAAAGAATTAGGTGTAGAAGGTTTGGTGATTAATATAGGAGGAGACATAATTGTCAAAGGAAATTATACAGAAAAAATTGTGTTAACTGATCCTAGAAATAGTTCAGAGAATGCGGATCCAATAGCCATTGTCGCATTAAATAATAAGGCTGTAGCAACCAGTGGGGATTACAGAAGGGGAGTGGAAATAAATGGCGAGAAATATTCTCATGTTGTGGATCCAAGAACCGCGCTTCCTGCGGAGGAAATCATCAGCGCCACGGTGATTCATCCTGATGCGGTAACGGCGGGGGCTTTGGCTACCGCGTTTAATGTGTTAACGATTGCCGAATCTAAAGCTTTGGCTTTAAGTATTCCAGGCACAGAATTTTTATTGATGGATCGGGGGGGTCAGATTACGACGAGTGAAAATTGGTCAGATCAAATGGTATCTGCTGAAAATAAAGCAGCAAAATCGTCTATTTCGATGGTCAATTTGAAAGAAAAAGTGTGGAATGCGAACCAAGAGTTAGTGATAAATTTTGAGCTGGCTACCTTTCAAGGAAGATTTAGGCGTCCATTTGTGGCTGTTTGGATTGAAGATGAAGACCATAAACCTGTACGCAGAATGGCACTTTGGTACAATAAACCTCGTTGGCTTCCGGATTTAAGATCCTGGTATGCGGCTCAGCGAGCTAGTGAAATCGATGTAACCTCTATTACTGGCGCAACTCGATCAGCCGGGAATTACTCTTTGGTTTGGGATGGAAAGAATGATGCGGGCCAATTAGTTAATCAGGGGAAATATACGGTTTTTGTGGAAGCGGCTCGGGAACATGGGACGTACCAATTGATCAAGCAGGAGATGAATTTTGACGGAAAACCGAAGGACCAAGTACTTCCTGGTAATGAGGAAATAACTTCCGCATCATTAGCTTATAGAAATAAATAAATGGGAAAAACTACGGCCCCAAATGCTAAGACCACTTGGAAAACGCCAGTCGCTACATGGACTCGTTGGCTTCATATTTACTTGTCTATGTTTAGCTTTATCATTGTCCTGTTTTTTGCGGTCACGGGATTGACATTGAATCATGTCGATTGGTTTCCGGAGAAGACTTCGGTGAAGGAATTGGATGCCAAATTAAATCCGGCTTGGGTGAATCAATCCGATACGGCAAAGATCCCTAAATTGACTATTGTCGAATATTTTAGGGCTACTCATGGCGTAAAAGGCTTATTGAATGACTTTCGAATTGATGACCGGGAATGTTCTATTTCGTTTCAGGGGCCAGGCTATACCTCCGATATTTTTATTAGTCGGGAAGATGGGGCCTATCATTTAACGGAAACGAACATGGGAATGGTGGCGGTTATGAATGACCTACACAAAGGCCGGGACACGGGTAAAGGTTGGTCGTGGATTATCGATTTCTCCGCCATTTTTATGACCGTAATATCGATAACAGGTTTAATCCTGCTTCTATTTTTAAAGAAACGGCGCAACAATGGATTGATTATTGCGGTGATTGGAATCATTGCCGTTGGCATTATTTATTGGCTTTGGTAATGGTAAAAAAACCAAAGCCAATACATACGGTTTAAGATTTAGGACGGGGCTTCATTTTTAAGCTATCCGCTGGATAAGTCGCCCTCAACATCGCCATTTGTGACTTGGCCCATTTAATCAAAACTTCTCTTTGTTGGTCTGTCAAGTTTGCATCACCATGCAATCCTAAATACGTATAAGAATGCATTGGCATTTCTTTCTTTTCTACTTGCTCAGCTACTTCTTCTAACTTATGATTTTGAACCGCGATCGGTTTTTGTAAAAAAGTAGAGAAATTCAAATGTTTTTTGCCGTCATTGATATGGTGATTTAACCAAAATCCTACAGGTTCAATATTGCTATACCAAGGGTAGGTTGATTTATTGGTGTGGCAATCATTACACGCATTTTTCATGATTACTTGGACGTCGGCTGGGATTTCGTATTTCTTAGAAATATCAAATAACTGATCATCCGAGAGATTTTTCTCTTGGGGGATAAATTGGATTACAATCAAGAGGCCAATAAGGCCAAGGGTGATTTTTTTTATCATTTTTTTATGTCAACAGGGTTTGTAAGGATGTAATTTACAATTTATCTCAAAAAATATAGCGTAATATTAGATAAAATCGCGAAATTTTAAGTTGAAATTATTCTCATGAAATATATAATCTGTTTTTTATTTATGGCTTTTTCTTGTACAAACACTCCTTCAACGAAAGGCACTTTTGGTTTTGATTTTGAATTTCTTCAAAAAAGTGAGCCGGGAATTCTAATATTAGAGGATTCTAGCGGTGATTCTAAAATCATCATTTCCCCTAATTTACAGGGTCGCGTGATGACCAGTACGGCCGAAGGCGATCATGGGACTTCTTTTGGTTGGCTTAATTATGATTTATTGGCTACGCGAAAGACGTTCAAACACATGACGGCATTTGGGGGTGAAGAGCGGTTTTGGTTGGGGCCGGAGGGGGGCCAATATTCTGTTTATTTTAAGAAAGGCCAAGATTTTACGTTTGAAAATTGGCAAGTCCCAGCCGAAATAGATTCAGAGCCATTCCAATTAATATCTGCTACTAAATCGGAGGCGAAATTTACAAAGGACATGCAGTTTGAAAATTATATGGGGACCACTTTGAACCTGCGTGTGGATCGAGATATTCGATTATTAGCCAAAGAGAATATTAACCAATTGCTCGGAATCAACCTGTCAAATGAGGTTAAGATGGTGGGGTTTGAAACGGCTAATTCCATCACTAATACTGGAAAAATTTCCTGGAATAAAACGAATGGGATGTTATCCATTTGGATTTTAAGTATGTTGAATGCTTCAGAAAAAACAATGGTGGTGGCGCCTTTTAAACAGGATGGACAAGGGCCTGTGTATACGGATGATTATTTTGGGAAGGTTCCAGCTGTACGATTAAGACATGAAAATGGAGTCATATTTTTTAAGGCTGATGCAAAATATCGAAGTAAAATTGGCATTTCTCCGTCTAGGGCTTTGCCTTTTATTGGAAGTTATGATGCGAAAAAACAGGTGTTGACCGTGGCTCAATTTGATTTGCCTGGGGGTAATTCTCACTATGTAAACGGCAAGTGGGAGCTTCAAAAGGACCCTTTAGGCGGAGACGCAGTTAATGCATACAATGATGGGGTCAATAATGGAAACCAATTGGGTAAATTTTATGAGATTGAGAGTTCCTCTCCGGCGGCGGCATTAGATCCTGGAAAAACGTTAACACATCATCATAGAACGATTCATTTTATGGGGCCTAAGGCGGATTTAGATCAAATCAGTTTAAAAGTTTTTGGCATCACAGTGGATCAAATCAAATGATTTAGGGCTAGAGGCCGCGAATTTTTTTCGCAAATTCCAATGCGTTTATTCCGTCACCATGAATACAAATGGTGTCTGATTTTAAAGATATTTTGTGGCCATGGATTGACTTTACAAATCCATGTTGCAAATCAATGAATGATTGGGCTACTAAATTTACGTCCTCATGAACAGCGCCGATTTGACTTCTGGGCATCAATTGGCCATCAGAAAGATAGGCTCGATCAGCAAAGGTTTCATGCGCGACCCTTAATCCTATTTTTTCAGCCTGGCTAATGGAATGACTTTGACTAAGGCCAAATAAAATGAGGGATGGGTCTAAATCAAAAACAGCTTTTGCAATGGCCTGAGCTACGATTATATTTTTGGCAGATTCATTATATAAGGCTCCATGGGGCTTGACATGGTTTAATTTGGCCCCTGATTCGGTTGCTATTTTCTGTAAAATGAGGACTTGTTTGTAGACCAATTGGTATATTTCGGTGGGACTTAATGCGACAAGGGTTCGGCCAAAATTCTCACGGTCCAAATAGGAAGGATGGGCTCCTATTTTGACTTGATGTTTTTGGCAATTTACAATCGTAGTTCGCATGGTTAGCGAATCTCCCGCATGAAATCCGCAGGCAATATTAGCTTCATCTATCAGGGGGATTATGGCCAAATCGTTTGGCATACCCTCGCCTAAATCACAATTTATGGGAATTTTTTTCGAAGGATTCATTTAATTTTAGTTGGCTTATATTTTGAATTTGTTTGATGTGTTTTTGTTGGGCCTGCCATTCTTTTTCAGCGGTTTCTTGGTCTGTCAAATGAAATATGACTTCATCCCCAGGGCTCTTTTGTGCAAATTTTGGAAGATCTGCTGAAATAACGTGAGCAATCCTAGGGTACCCACCGGTGGTTTGGTGGTCGGCCATGAGAACAATAGTATGCCCATTGGGGAGTAGTTGGATGGTCCCAAAATTCACTGCGCTTGAGATAATTTCTTCGTTGGTTCTTGTATAAAAGGGTTTATGCTGTAATCGATAACCCATGCGATTTGAGTGATTGGAAATTTTAACGGGCTTGCAACAAAATTGTCTTTGAGACTCCTCCTTTAATCGTTCCCATTCGCGACCTTGAATGACATGAATTTCAGGGGCGTCTGTTCTCCACGTGGTATCGGCTGACCAGGGAAAAATATGTATAAAATCGGTGGTTAATTTCTGTTTTTTCTTAAAATCAATTTCTTGGCTTTTTTCAAGTTGGCCTTGTCCAGCTAGACCTCCTTGGACAGCGAGGTAAACAATTCTGCCTGATTTAGGTGCAATAAACCGTAATTTACTTTCATCAGGGATGAGTATTGGTCTGTTTAATGGGAGGTATTTTTCATTTAATTTGGCCGTAAAATCGGCGCCAACTAAAGAAATCATACAAGATTTTTTAAAGATGATTTCGCATGCGGGAAAGTGAATTTCTACTACGTCTTCGGTTAATTTATTGCCGACGAGCGCGTTGGCAATGGAAGCGGAAAATAGATCCATTACCCCTCCCGGCCGAATGCCCTTTGATTGCTGACCCCTTATACCGAAATGCTGGATGGTATCTAAAATACCTATTTTATGGACAATTAGGCTCATATTTGATTTTGTGGGATAAACTTTACTCGATCTCCAGGTTGGAGAATGGGCAGATCATTTTTTAAAAGTGGAAAATCAGTATGTCCAATGATATTCCAGCCCCCTGGGGAAATGGAGGGATAAATCCCTGTTTGAAGGCCAGCGATCCCTATGCTTCCCGGAATAATAGGTTGGGGTATAGATTTTCGCGGCATAGATAACACCTTATTTAATTCGCCCAAATAGGCAAATCCCGGAATAAACCCTAACATATAGACACGATAGGTAGGTTCTGCATGTAATCGAATAATTTCATTGACATCGATTTCTTTTTCTAGACTCACTCGTATTATGTCTAATCCATTTTTACCGCCATAAACCACAGGGATTTCATGTAAGTTCTGCGAGATTTCCCCTATATCTACAGGTTCTTCTAACCTTAATTTTACATGCTCAATGAGGGTATTTAATCCATATTTGGGCTGAGAAATTTGCGTTAAATCAAAACATAGCGTCAATGTATGGTAGGCAGGAATTAAGTCAATGATGCCTTTGATGGGATTTTCTTGAAATTGTTTAAAGCGAGCAATGACATGGTCATTGGTCTCGGGATGAATGTCCTTGCCGAACTCTATAGTGAAGGCTGAATCCCCCAACGCATATATTTCATAGTAGGATCGGTTTTCGGATTTCATATTAAATCAAGTTTTTCCTTGTAATTTAAATGATAAAAGTTCTAAATTTTATTAATTTAGTAAAATCTATTTGAATTGAAATTTTAGGATTTGGCCAAAAGGCAGATTAATATATGAATAGATTGAAAATAAAGACTTTATTGATGCTTATTTTTTGCGGATTTAGTTTGTTGGCCCAAACAAAAAAAATCCCTGTTTGCCACGTACCTGTCCCCACAAAAAAGGGTTTTATACTGGCTAAAAACGTCATTAAACCGAGCAATAACAAGGAAATTAATGTACAGGGAATGGTTCGCATTCCAGCGGGTATATTTGGCATGGGTTCTCACACAAAAGAGGGAAGAACAGATGAGTATCCTGTTCATATGGTTAAGCTATCCGGTTTTTGGATGGATCAAACGGAGGTTACGAATGCTCAATTTCAGGAGTTTGTTCAGGCGACGGGTTATGTGACCACGGCTGAACGGCCTATTGATTGGGAAGAAATGAAAAAACAGGTACCTGTTGGCACCCCAAAACCCCCAGATTCATTGTTGGCCGCAAGTTCATTGGTGTTTATGCCGACGAGTGGCCCCGTAAACTTAAATGATTATAGCCAATGGTGGCAATTTAAACGCGGGGCGGATTGGCAACATCCATCGGGCCCACTTTCTACTATCATTGGAAAAGAAAATCATCCCGTAGTCCAAGTATCTTGGGATGATGCCCAAGCCTATTCGAAATGGGCTGGGAAACGTTTGCCTACTGAGGCGGAGTGGGAGTGGGCGGCTCGAGGAGGCCTGAAAAACATGGAATATCCTTGGGGTACGGAGTCGGTGGATCAGGGGAAAATCAAGGCAAATACGTGGCAAGGTAATTTTCCATACCAAGATGAGGCCAAAGATGGCTATAAATTTACCACGGCTCCGGTAAAAAGTTTTCAATTGAATGGGTTTGGTTTGGCGGATATGGGAGGCAATGTGTGGGAGTGGTGCTTCGATAATTACAGGCCTGATTATTATAAAGTTTTAAAAGCTAAATTAGCGATTTCGCCCAAAGGGCCTAAGGATAGTTTTGATCCGGATGAGCCAGGAATTCCTAAAAAAGTTATGCGTGGCGGGTCATTTTTGTGTAATGATTCTTATTGTGCTAGTTACCGAGTGGCGGCTAGAATGAAGTCAAGTCCTGATTCCGGTTTAGAACATACAGGTTTTCGCTGTGTCAAGGATTTATAAATTTTATACGATGAAAAAGGGATGGTTGGTTTTTATTTTATTATTAGTACAACTAGCATCTTGGGCACAAATTAAACGGACCCCAGAGCAGGATAGTTTAATTGCGCAAACGAATCGAAAGACGAAGGGAGACCACGAAAATATGTTGGCGCAACTGGGCATAACAAGTTTACGCTTAGGAGCTAGTGGTACGGCAACCGCCCCCAATGCGGCTAATTATGATGAATCGAAAGCAGTTATTTTTCCTAATTTGCCTTCCTTATTGACGACAAAATTGGGACAAAAGGTGACCACAAAAAAAATGTGGGAGAAGGTTCGTCGGCCCGAATTGTTTGAAGAATTTGATCGGGAAATTTATGGAAGGGTTCCTTCAAATACGCCAAAAGTCCAATGGATTGTGGTGAGCAGTAAAGATGATAAAATTGGAAATACAGAGGTAAGCGTTCAAAAATGGCAAGGCATTGTCGACAATTCTATTTTTCCTTCTATCGAAGTTAAAATGGACTTAACGCTAACTTTGCCTAAACAATCTGCAAAACCGGTTCCCGTGATTGTCGAGTTGAGTTTTGTATTTCCGGCTGGAATGCGTCCGCCGGTTCCGGCTAACACCCCGGTAGAACCTACTTGGCAAGAACAGGTAATAGCGCGAGGTTGGGGTTTTGCTACGATTATTCCAACAAGTATTCAGGCTGATAATGGCGCTGGATTGACTAAAGGGATTATTGGTTTAATGAATAAGGGTCAAAATAGAAAACCGGACGACTGGGGGTCATTACGTGCTTGGGGCTGGGGCACGAGCCGAATGCTAGACTTCTTTCTTACTCAAAAACAAATTGACGCCAAGAAAATTGCCTTAATGGGACATTCTCGGTATGGAAAAGCAGTCGCCGTGGCGATGGCCTATGATCCACGTTTTGCTACGGCATTCGTGAGCTCTTCTGGCGAGGGGGGCTTAAAAATTCACCGTAGAAATTATGGTGAGAAAGTTGAAAATGTAACCGGTTCAGGCGAATACCATTGGATGGCTGGAAATTTTATTAAGTATGGAGGACCTTTGCAATGGAGTGATTTACCGGTAGATGCCCACGAATTACTAGCGCTTTGTGCACCAAGGCCCGTTTTTGTAGGAGCTGGGAGTACAGGAGATCTTTGGGTTGACCCTAAAGGTATGTTTGAAGCTTGTGTGGAGGCGGATCCAGCTTATCAATTGTATGGGAAAGAGGGTATTAAACGTGTTGAATTTCCACCCATTGGAACTGGAATTTTAACAGGGCAAATTGCTTGGCGCCAACATGAAAAAGGCCATACTCCGGGGCCCAATTGGCCTTTCTTTTTAGATTTTGGCGCGAAGTATTTTAAATGATATTGGATATGTTAGACCAAATGATTAACTATTTTGATACAATTCCTAGCTCACATAGAGCGCTTATTTTAGCGGGAGGAATTACCTTTTTTTGGGTCATAGAGGGAGTGATCCCGATGTTTAAAAATGATTATGGGAAGTGGAAACATGCCAAGTTGAATTTGATTTTTACCTTAACGACCATCATCATTAATTTTATTTTTGCGACTATTATTGTGCAAGCGAGTGATTGGACGGTTTTAAACCATTTTGGTCTATTGCAAATTTATGCTTTACCCAATTGGACGATTTTTTTAATGGGCATGTTATTATTGGATTTAGTGGGGGCTTATTTTATTCATTGGATTGAGCATAAGGTTAAAGTTCTTTGGAAATTTCATATGGTGCATCATGCTGACACGCACGTGGATACGACAACAGCGAATCGCCATCATCCCGGAGAGAGTGTTTTTCGAGCCATTTTTACGCTGACGGGCGTATTTATTTGTGGGGCGCCTATGTGGTTAGTGATGATGTACCAAAGCGCCAGTGCTTTATTGTCTCAGTTTAATCATGCCAATATTTCTTTGCCGGCAGCAGTAGATAAATTTATTTCCTATGTCATTGTTTCCCCCAATATGCATAAGATTCATCACCATGAGGTGAGGCCCCAAACAGATTCAAATTATGGAAATATTTTTTCTATTTGGGATCGTATTTTTGGTACTTTTCAAGTCATGGAATTGTCGGAAATCCGCTATGGGCTTGATGTTTTAGATGGAGAGAAGGATAAAAATATGGCGTACCAATTAGGTTTGCCGTTCAATAAAGACATTAAAACGGATTACTGATCCGGTCAAATTTTAGAGATTAATGGAAAAAAGAGTCTTTTTGAAAAACATGGCATTGCTTTCAGGCTTCGCAAGTCTGGATAGTCCTGTCAATAAAATCGAAGAATTGCTAGCGTATGCGAAGGATAAAAATCCGGGTGATTTAGCTATTGACGAGGCATATTGGGCTAAATACCAAAAATTATATCGCTTGAACCCGGAGCATATTAATTTAGAAAGTGGGTATTATAACATACTTCCAGAAGAGATTTTGGAGCAGCACATCAAGCATATACGTGAGGTAAATTTACAGGGGGCTTATTATATGCGAACGGCCCAAGTGGCCAATCGGGAAAAAGCAACCAGTCAAGTCGCGGAATTAATGGGCTGTTCAGCCAAAGAGTTGACGCTAACCCGCAATACCACCGAATCTTTGGATATGATAATTGGCGGATATCCATGGAAATCTGGGGATGAAGCGGTGATGGCCGAGCAAGATTATCCTGCGATGTTGGACATGTTTAAAATGGTTGCCAAACGATTTGGCGTGAAAAATAAGGTAGTTTCATTGCCTTTGGATCCGGTTTCTGATGACGAAATCCTAGCGTTGTATGCTAACGCGATTACGCCTAAAACCAAGTTGTTGTTAATGTCTCATGTGGTCAATATTTCGGGCCAAGTGATGCCTGTAAAAAAGATATGCCAAATGGCCCACGAAAAAGGCGTGGAAGTGATGGTGGATGGAGCACACGCGGTCGCCCAGTTAATTTATACCTTACCTGAGTTGGGCTGCGATTATTACGGAGCTAGTCTACATAAATGGTTAGCAGTGCCATTAGGGGTCGGAATGTTATATGTTAAAAAAGAAAAGATAGCTAAGATTTGGCCGTTGATTGCGGAGGCTGAATTTCCAGATGAGGAGTTTGACATTAAACGATTAAGTCATTTGGGGACGCATCCCGTGCATGCACATTTAGCCATTACTAGTTCCATTGAATTTTATAAAAAAATGGGGCCCGAAAATAAATTGGCCCGATTGCGATATTTGCAAAATTATTGGACTTCCCGCGTTCGAAATATACCCGGTGTTTTAATGAATACTCCTAGTGATCCTGCGCGCACTTGCGCGATTGCTAATGTGGGAATTAAGGGGATGGCAACGAAGGATTTAGCTGCCAAGCTGTTAGATAAATATGGAATTTATACGGTGGGCATCGACAATTCAAATGTGCATGGATGTAGAATCACGGCCAATGTTTTTACCTCCACGGCCGACTTAGATATGTTGGTTAAAGCGATTAAAGAAATGGCGGCGGCTTGATTTATAAATTACTTTAACTCCACCACCATATCGATTTCCACGGCCACATTATTGGGCAACACATTGACGCCGATGGCCGAGCGGGTGTGTCGTCCGCGTTCTCCAAATATCTCTACCATCAAATTGGAGAACCCATTCATCACAACAGGCTGTTGGGTAAAATTAGATTCCGAATTCACAAACCCGTTTACTTTTACAATTCTTTTCACACGGTTTAGATCACCTATGTTTGCTTTTAAAGTGGATAGTAAATTAATTCCCACGAGCCGAGTCGCTGCTTGACCCTGCTCAACACTAAGTTCTTTCCCCAATTTCCCCACCACTTGGCCCCCCTCTGGCTTGTCTGGAATATGACCTGACAAAAAAACCATTTTTCCTGAAATCACACATTTTATGTAATTGGCCATGGGAGTGGTTGGCGCTTTCAATCCAATTTTTAACGTTTTTATTTGTGCTTCCGCATCGATTTCTTTCTCCAGAAAATGCAGGCTCACGGGGGCCTTCACTAAAATGTCTTGGTGCGTATTGGTTAGTTCCCCTGTTTGATCGTTAAAGGAATATACTTCCACTTTGTGATCATCTTGACTCGCCACATATACAAAATGGCCTGTTGGGTCAAAATTAAAATTTCTAGGTTTGCGCGCCACAGTCTGATGTTTAACTTTCTTTAAAAGTCCATCAGCTTGCACGGCGAAAATAGTTAGCTCATTGGAACTGATCCGATTAGAACTGATTAGCCACTTTTCATTGGGGGAAAGGTGTATATCAGCACTTCCTTTATCTGGGGATTTTGCCGTATCAGCATCCAATGTTTGAACTAAATTTAATTGATTGTTACTCACTTTAAACACGTCGACCTGCCCCTTTAACTCAGTAATTAAATAGGCGTTACTGCCAGCTTTGTTAAATATTAAATGCCGAGGACCTTGGCCTGCCGGAACGGTCGTTGACGTAAATTTTTCTTCCAACGAACCATCCGCAAAAATTTTATGTTGGTATATTTTATCTGTCCCTAAATCATTCACATACAGATAATTTTGATCGGGGGAAAGAATCGTCATGTGCGCATGTGGCTCCTTTTGGCGGCTTGGATTTACGCTAGATCCAGTATACTGAATGAGCTGGCTTATGGGTGAAATACGGCCCTCTAATGTTTTAAACACACTTAAACTTCCACCGGAATAATTGGCCACATACAAGGTTTTGCTCGCCTCTCGGTATAAAATAAAACAGGGTCCGGGACTAGTGGTCAAACTTGAATTTATTTTTTCAAATTGGCCCCTTGTATTTTTTACGAACGAACTTACGGCCGATTTACCTCCTGCTTCCTCCGTGACCGAAAATAAATATTGGCCATCCGCAGAAATATGTTGGAACGATGCGGCAGGGGTTTGCAAATCGTAGGCTTTTCTTGATTTTCCACTCTGCAGGCTGATGTCAAAGACTTCAATGCCTGGATTTCCAGTTTGTGTGTAGGATCCTACCACGAGCTGGTGTGTCAAAGAATCTGCAGGTACAAGGCTCAATAAGCTAAGGGCGATTAATAAAAACATTTTTTACAGGTTTAGATAGACCAAATTATTAAATTTTTTCAATTAAACCCTCGGTGGGATCAACTTATAAATGACGGGAGTTATTATTCGGGACAAAAGGGTGGAGGAAATAAGTCCGCCAATCATCACGATGGCCAAGGGAGAAATTAATGGATTAGTCGAAATAGCGATTGGGATTAAGCCACCTATTGCCGTAAAAGTCGTTAATATAATCGGCAGGAATCGAACCTCTCCAGCTTCCCGAATTGCTTCTTCCATCGGCATTCCCTCTCGCCTTAATTGGTTCGTAAAGTCAACCAGTAATATGGTGTTTTTGACTTCAATTCCAGCTAAAGCGATCATGCCAATCGTTGCCACAAATGACATGGAATTCCCCGTAAAATAGAGGGCTAATAAAGCCCCTATGATGCCTAATGGTATTACCGATAGGACAATTAGCGTACTTTTAAATGTACCAAATTCAAGGATTAGCACGGCTATAAATATAAAAATAGTGACGAGGATAATGGTCTCAAATCCGCCAAAAGAATCATTCTGACTTTCCACTTCTCCACCCATTTGGAAATGATACCCCAGAGGTAATTTTATACTGTTTAAGGAGGTCTCCACTTCAGTGATCACCTCTGAATTAAGAAATCCTTTTTTGACAAAAGAACTCACAGAAACGACACGGGATTTATTTAAATGACTGATACTTTGCGGGGAAGTCTCTAGTTTCAATTGGGCAACTTGGGATAATGGGATGGCCGCTCCTTGAACATTATTGACATATAAATCATCAAAAACACGCAGGTCAGGCTGATTAGTATGAGGTTTAGAAACCTGGATCGTAAACTCATTCCCATCTACATCAGTCATTTTCCCCAGGTCAAATCCCGAAATAACCATTCGAACCATTCGGTCGATACTGACCGTGGGGATACCCAACATGCTCGCTTTAGTTTTGTCAATTTCGACACGGATATCCGATTTTAAATTTTTTAAGGGGTTATTGATGTAAATACTTGCTTTGTTTTTCGCTAATAAATTTTCGACTTTACTCGCTAAAATTCGAAGGGTATCGATGTTTTTTCCTAAAATTCTCACTTCGATAGGCGCAATGACAGGTGGGCCCTGCTCGAAATCTTTTACCTCCACCTTAGCTCCCGGATACGGGGTCCATTGGCTTCTAAGTTGGTCTATGATTTCAATTTTCCGATTGGCTTCTGTCCCTTCTTTGAGTTGGACAAATATCCCAGCATAATCACTTCGCTCATTCAGAGGAATGACGTTATAATAGATTCTTGGATTGCCTTTTCCTACATTGGATGACACATATTGGACCTCGGGGACCAACTTTAATTCGTGTTCAATTTTTTTGCAAATAGAATCTGTATAGGCAATATTAGATTGCATGGGACTGAAAATATTGACTAAAAACTGAGGCTTTTCAGAAGAGGGAAATAAACTGAAACCTAACACGGGAAACAATTGCAAGGAAGCAATAAATATACTTAAGGCAATTAATAGCGTGATGACTGGCTTTTTTATCGCTATATCAAGGAGTTTGGTATAACTTCCCGAAATCATTTTTTTGATTAATCGCATGAAAATATTGCCATCAGGATTTCCCTCATGATTTTTTAAAATCCGACTAGATAAAAAGGGAACTACGGTTAGGGAGACCAATAAGGACGCTAGAATGGAGGAAATAACCGCCATGGGTAGACTTCTTATAAAATCTCCAGAGGAATCAGGTAAAAACACAAGGGGCATAAAGGCCACTATTAACGTCACGGTACAACCTAATACCGCCATGCCTATTTGATTGGTGGCTTTTAAGGTAGCTTCAAGCCTTGAGTGGCCCTCGCGCATCCAGCGTTCGATATTTTCAACGACCACGATGCTGTCATCCACTAATAATCCTAAGGCAACCACAAAACCCACAATGCTTAATTGGTTCAAACTATAGCCCAATAAATTCAACGTAATGATTCCAATCGCGAGAGAAAGTGGAATGGAAATCATCACGATTAAAGAGGCTCGCATTCCCAAAGGCAGAAGCGTTATGGCGACCAGCAATATGGCAATCATAAAGTCTTTAAATAAACCACTGAGTCTTTCGTTTACTTGGTTGGCCTGGTCAAAATTAACCACCAAATCAATATTAGACGGCAAGGTTTTTTTGAAATTTTCAATGACGGGGAGATAGGCTTTTTGCGTGTTGGCAATGTTTTCATCCGCTTTTTGAGCCGCAGAAACGAACACGCAACGGTTGCCATTTATTCGAGTGATATGTTTGTTGGCCCCATAACTAAAATAGACCGAGGCCACATCTTGTAACAAAACATTTTTGCCTTGATAGGCAAACACCACCGTATTTTTAATTTCGTCGATGTTGGTATAATGCCCACTCGTTTTAATGTTAAATGATTTGTTGTTTTCGACTAAATTTCCTCCAGGAATATTGGCGATTTCACTTTGAATGGCTTGTAAAACGCGATCCGGAGTGATCATCATTTGGGCCATTTTTTCGATGTTTAAATCAACCTTAACAAACTCTTCGGGCAACCCAGAAACAGTCACTTTTTTTAATCCGGGGACTTTCTCTAAATCTTCTTCCAATTGCTCAGCAAATATTTTTAATTTATCCTGTGGAGCATTATTGGACACCAAAGCCATTTGTAAAACATTCGTGCCGGTTGGCGTCACTTTTTGCACCTCTAGCCTAACAATATCTTTTGGTAATTCAGCACTCAGACTGTTAATTTCCCGAACTAATTCGCTATACTTTTCATCTACATCCACACTGTATTTACAGTAAACCGCCATAATCACCACTCCATCTGAAATCGTGGTATTAATCCGTTTGATATCTTCTAATTCGAACAATTTCTTTTCGATGGGCTTAACCACCATTTCCTCTAAATCTTCTGGACTTGTTCCTGGATAAACCACAATGATGGGATACTGCGGCGCATTCATTTCTGGGTCTTCCGCACGCGGCATCGTTAGGACCGTACTGATCCCGACCACCACAATCATTAAGAATATGATGAGCGTAAATTGATAATTTTTGACGGCGTAATTGGATATCTTCATGATGATTAGCGAATTATTTTAATGGCTGAACCATCATTTAAATAGGCGTTTCCGCTGGTAATAATTCCCTTAACGCCTGATAATCCCTCGGAAATCAAAACTTTCCCATGTTCTATTTGGCTTATTTTAACGGGTCGTTTTTCAGCGGTTTTCCCATCTTTAGTGACAAACACAAATCCTTGATTTTGATTTCCGTCGATGATGGCGTCAAAGGGTACAACCCAAGCCATTATTTTTTTATTGGGCTGGATGTTGGCCTTTCCAAATATCCCCAAAGCAATCTTTTTTGCAGGGATTCCATTCGTTTTTAACGTGACCCATAACGTGCCCGTAATCGGATCAACCCCTTCTGATTTTGCCATAACGGTTGCCGTGAAATTCTGCTCTTTTTCTGTGTCAATCCTTACGGTGGCACGGTCGCCGATGGAAACGGTCGACCAGTCTTGATCGCTTAGACCCACTTTCAATACCCAATTGTCTTTGTTTGCTCCATTAATCTGGAGGATTGGGGTTCCTGGGCCAACGACCTGTCCATCATTGGCAAATTTTTTCAAGACATATCCTGATTTTACCGCTCTGATTTCCGCATAATTTTGATTGAATTTTAACACTGAAATTTGTTGCCTGGCTAGGTCCAAAGCAGATTTACTGTTTTGAAATTGTTCCAAGGTTGCCACACTATCTCTGTACAAATTTCCAGCCCTGGTAAAATCGCGTTCCGCTTTTTCCAAACCAATCTGAGCTTGTTGTACTTGTGCCTTGATCTCAGTTAAATTTAAGGTGGCTAACAGTTGGCCCGACTTTATAGCGTCCCCCTCTTTAACCAAAATGTGTTGGATGACACCGCCAATTTTAAACCCTAAATAGGTTTCATCTTCCGTCGTAAAAATCCCTGAGGCGTGGATCGTTTGACCTATGGATTCCTGATTTATCTCAATGACTTTGACCGGAATCACATCGGACGCCATGTTGGTTTCTTCTGCCTTTTTCTTCGCGCAGGCGGATAGGCAAAAGACCAAAATAATGCTTGAAAAAATATATTTGATCAGATTCATCTTATTCATTTTTTAAAGGATAGGAGGCCGCTTCTCGCTCTACTTGGGCTGCGGCTATTAAAATTTTAAATTGATTTATATTCAATGCCAAATGCGCATTCGTCCATTGACTTCTCGCATCTAATGTTTCTATATACGTATTTACACCTTCTTTATACCCTTTGTCGATCAACTTCTGGTAGGTGTTCGCTACGCCAATTTGCTTCTGGCTGGCCCGAAAAGCCACCCATGTTTGTGTCAGGTTTTTTTGTGCGATTTGAAGGGCGAGACTTACTTGTTTGCTGGTTAGGTCAAGTGATTTTTTAGCCATGTCAACGTCCATTGCCGACTGCTTTATTTTGTTCAAATTTCGCTTGCCAGAAAAGATCGGAATGTCTAATTGCATGCCTAATAAATAATAGGTTGATTTCTGATTGAAATCCCAATTGGACGATTGAGAACCTAAATTTAAGTAGCCATTTAATTTAGGTAAATAAAAACTCTCATTCATTTTTACGACAGATTGTTGCAAAGAAATGGCCTGTTTCAGCATGGCTAATTCTTCTCTTTGATCGACATCCGCCATTTGATTTTTTTCCAAAATATCTAAGGCTTCTTGCTCATTAAAATTCGTTTTTATCTCCGTTAGCAATTCGCGATTGAGAAGAAAATTGAAATACATTTTGGCTGATTCTGCTTGTTTTTCGGCTTCTGATAGTTGGGAGGCCATTTGGACCACTTCGTTTTCCGACCTAAGAATATAGGCGGGTAAGCCCTTGCCATTGGCCAATAATTTCTCATTTATTTTCTTCCCTTCTTGGGCCAAAAGCAATCCATTTTGATAGATGCCAATCGCCTTATCGGCCATCAAATAATTGAGGTATGCTATCTTGATATTTTTGACTAACTCCCTTTTATATACTTGAATATCCGCTTTTTGAATACCCAATGTTTGACTCTGGATTTCTTTGTTGATGGAGATATCTCGATTGTAAATGGGCATGACACTGGTCAGTTTAACATCATAGAAATTACGAGGGAAAAAGTTCGTTTCTACATTAGCAATTTGAGGAAAGGCATAACTTTTTGTCAACTGGTTTAACGTGGCATATACCGGATTGAGCATATCGCCTACCGGAAATGAGATGCTTCGACCCCCTTCACCCGATTGATATCCTCCTTGAAAAGCAATCGTCGGCTGATATAGACTTTGAGCGGATTGCAAAGACAAAAGGGCCTTTTCCGCCGAAATAAGTTTTTGTTGGACGACAATATTTTGCTGAAACCCCAATTCGATGTATTCATCCAAAATGGACTTTTGTCCCATGATACAGGCAAAGGGCATTAATAAAAAGAACAGACTTAATAGTAACTTCATTTTTTTAGGCTTTTTTCAGTGTATTAATCATCCAGCGAATGGATTCATGCATGGATTGAACCACTTTATCCGGTTCCACCAAGCGCTCTAGCCGTTGGCGTATCGCCAACGAGACCAGTCCGTGGGCCACCGCCCAAACGGCCATGGATATCGTGGCCACATCGCCTGTCGGAATTAATTTCTTATCCATGCATTCTTGAATAATCAGTTTTAAGGTTTCTAAGGCGATATCTCCGTTGGGCCAATGCCCCAAATTTTGCTCTCTAATCGTTTTCATGGGAGCATTTTGTATGAACATCAAATCATAATATTCAGGATTCTCTAAACCAAAATTGATGTAGTTCTCACCCAATAAATACAGTCGGTCTATCGGACTTTCAATTTGTACTAGTGCCAAATTACTTGCAATCATTTGCTCGAATCCCATCTCACAGAGGTGAAATAAGATTTCATTTTTATCCTTAAAATAAATGTAAAGTGTAGTCGGGCTATATTCGATGAGATCTGCAATTTTCCGAATGGATACGTTTTCAAATCCCTCCTTGACAAATAACTGCATGGAAGCTTCCAAAATCATCTTCCTGATTTCTTCCCTTTGCTTCTCTTTTCTTTCTAAAATTCCCATGTCATTCATTTACATTGCAAATATAATGAACAGTGTTAATAATTTTAATAATAAATGTTATTTTTATTCGGGGAATTGGTTATTTATTTTGTACCTTATAGGTGTTCAGGTACAAAATAAAGTGCTTGGTATGTGCATTTATTTTAATATTTGTTTTCATTTATTCGTTTAGCCAACAATTTGTTATTCATTATTTTAATTCAATCAATGACAAGCCCCAGCCAGTATAATTCATGGACAAATAACCTATTATGTAAAAACATTGGGTTAAAAAACTATTATCTCCCAGTGAACACTCAGCTATATTCAAGCTGGATCTTGCCGGCTAATTTTTTCCTTCCATGTCAAGAATGGTCTGTTTTATTTGAATTGGGGCAGGTAACGATCTCATTAACTTCTGTGGCTGGTCAACAAATTTGTTTGAAAAAAAAGATGCTAGTTGCTGAGAAGAAACAATTTGAAAAAGATTGGCTAGATTTTCAGTCGTCTACCCAGGAGGCGTTTGACTTAAGAGGGTTCGACTTTTAAACAAAACATGTTTTCTTATAAGCAATACAGCCGTTTCATCTTCAACGGTGCACGCTTTTCTTTCTAGCAATCCTTTAAATTAAAATTCGTTTTTCTAATAATTGTGTAATTTCATTTAAATTTGCAAATCAAATCGATTTACATGATTCGCTTATTATTCGTTTTTGTTTTTATTTTAACTTGGTCCTCAAGCACTTTTGGACAGTTTCAAGTAAGCGAAAATCATCGATTTATTACAAAAGAGGGCAAGCCATTTTTTTGGCTTGGAGATACGGCTTGGGAACTTTTTCATCGACTTTCCAAAGAAGATGCCACCTATTATTTCAAGAAAAGAAGTGAGCAAGGATTCACCGTGATTCAAGCGGTGGCCTTAGCGGAATTGGATGGATTGCAAACACCGAATGCCAATGGCGATTTGCCGCTCATCGATTTAGACCCCACAAAACCCAATGAAAAATATTTTGCTCACGTAGATAGTCTAATTACTATTGCTGGCAAATTTGGCCTGACCATTGCCATGCTTCCTACTTGGGGAGACAAGGTCGACAAGTCGACTTGGGGAAAAGGACCAGAAATTTTTAATGCGAAAAACGCAAATACCTATGGAAAATGGATAGGTCAGCGTTTTGAAAAAAAGAGCAATTTGATTTGGATCATGGGCGGGGATCGCAATCCTAAGAATGCCCAACAAATAGAAATTTGGAATGCTTTAGCTGAAGGAGTTAGCGCCGGCGCCGGAGGGCCCAACAAGGTGCTGATGAGTTTTCATCCCCAACCCAATGCCCTAGGTTCAGCCGAATGGTTTCATCAAAGCGATTGGCTCGATTTCAATATGTTTCAAAATGGCCACTGCCGAGATCAAGAACATTATTTAAAAGTATCGACTTTATATAACAAGGCCCCATTTAAGCCGATCATCGACGGAGAACCGATGTACGAAGATCACCCCGTTTGTTTTAATGCCAAGGATTTAGGCACCTCTAGTGCCTACGACATCAGAAAATACGCCTACTTAGATTTATTTGCTGGGGCTTTTGGTCATACCTATGGCTGTCATGATGTGTGGCAAATGTTTGATTCCACACGTGTCGGCATTAATGGCCCCCATTTTCCATGGAAAATTGCTTTGGATTTGCCTGGTGCGAACCAAATGAAATTTGCCCGAGAATTAATGGAATCTAAGTCCATGCTCGACCGCATCCCAGACCAATCCATTTTAATTGAGTCGGATGAAACACCCGGGGAACGCATTCAAGCCACCCGAGGCAAAGACTATGTTTTTGTGTACTCTTGCATAGGTAAAAGGTTCCGTCTCAAAATGGGTCAAATCCCCGGAGAAAAATCGGCCTACTTTTGGGTCAATCCAAGGACGGGTGAAAAGTCAACAAAAAATAACATCAATAATACCGGGATTCAGACTTTCACCCCGCCCACAAAAGGATATGGTTTGGACTGGGTTATGGTATTAGAATCTATACCAGATCCTAAACCCGAAGTTAAAGTTGAGCCCGCTGCTGAAGTAAAACCAAGCTTGGAGACTAAAGCTCCCGTGACGCCATTAACACCGACCAATGCCCCTGAAGTAAAAGCTGAAACCAAACCACAATCTTCAGCAACGAGTCCATTACAAACGAGTCCACCAACTACGCCCGCCGTTGCCCCCGAAGTAAAACCTGAAAATAAACCACAATCTTCAGCGACGAGTCCTTTGCAAACGAGTCCATTAACTACACCCGCCGTTGGCCCAGAAGTAAAACCTGAAAATAAACCTCAGACTTCAGCGACAAGTACTTTACAAGCAAATCCAGCGACAACGCCTACAGTACCCTCAGTAAATACAGCGTCAGGAAATAGTTCAGCGACCACAGTGAATGCGGCCCAACCCGTCAACAAGGCAGAGGTAAAGGCCCCAAATTAGAATAGGTCAAGCGCATTAAATTCTGATATTATTTATTAATTTGGCATCGCTAAACCTAATTATATAATATGTTGACCCAAGCTCAAATCGACTCCTATCATCAGGATGGTTATGTACAAATCCCTGCCATGTTTAGACCAGCAGAAATTGACCTATTGTATGGTGTGGCGACGGACGACTCAGTGGTCAGCAACTCATTTGACTTAAATGACCAAAACGGAAAGAAAACAAAACTAACGCTTTGGTTTACTGCAGGGGACGATTCTTTTGGTTTAATGTCACGTTGCGCCCGACTAGTTCAAGGAGTTCAAAGCCTTTTAGGACCTGGCGAAGTTTGCCATTTTCACTCAAAAGTAATGCAAAAAGAACCTCGAGTAGGAGGCGCTTGGGAGTGGCATCAAGATTATGGATATTGGTATAAAAATGGGTTTTTATATCCCGAAGATATGATTTCGGTGATGGTTGCTTTGACGGATGCCACAATCGAAAATGGCTGTCTGCAAGTTTTGAAAGGCACCCATAAAATGCAAAGAATTGAGCATCATTTTGCGGGGGAGCAGCAAGGAGCCGACATGGATTTTGTCCAAGAAGCGGAAAAAGTTTCAGACCTTATTTACTGTGAATTAAAAGCGGGAGATGTCCTATTTTTCCACCCCAATGTCCTCCATCGCTCCGAAGCAAATCTTTCTGATACTGCCCGTTGGTCTGTCATTTCTGCCTACAACCTTGCCCACAATATTCCGTTCAGGGAAAAAAACACCTCTTGCATTACGCCAGTGGCGATGGTGCCCGACGAGGCTTTGCTTGACAGTGGAAAAAAAGAAGTTAATCAGGCCGATTTTCTATTGAAAGAAAAGGAAATTACTCTTTCATTCAAATGATGACGCAGCCATTTTCTAGACGCGAATTTTTGCTGATACTGCCGGCAGGAGCCTCTCTTTTTTATCCAAGCCAAGCGCAACAATTCATCTCCAGCAACGGATACAATTGGATTACTTTTTACCAACGAGCAGGTAAAGTATGGGGCCAAGATTGGGATGCTTGTATCCAAGATTATGCGCGTTCAGGTTTGAAGGCTTTGGAGCCATCCATCGGAAATGTAGACGATTTAAATAAGTTAATTCCGGCATTAAAAAAATACGATATTTCCCTGCCGTCCATTTACGTGGGCAGTATTTTGCATGAACCCAAGGAAGCTGATTTGTCGATCCAACGAATCTTAGCGATTGCAGACCGATTGAAATCGGAAGGGACCAACATCATCGTGACAAACCCCAGTCCACTAAAAAATGGAGCCCGCAAAAGTGATGCGGAACTAGTGTGCCAAGTGGAAAAACTGAATACGCTGGGCGGGCTTTTAAAACAAAAGGGAATCACCTTAGCCTACCATACCCACGATGTGGAGTTTCGTGAAAGTGCTCGAGAATTTCACTATGTTTTGCAACATACAAAACCCGAAAATCTTGCTTTTTGCATGGATGTCCATTGGGTTTATCGGGGTGCTGGAAACTCAGAACAAACGGTTTTTGATATTTTGAAAACCTACGGAAATAGGATTGTTGCCTTACATATTCGTCAGTCAAAAAATGGTATTTGGACCGAAACATTTTCTGGGAAAGGCGACATCGATTATGTTCGCTTTGCCAAAGAATTAAAAAAACAAAAAATAAAACCGCATTTAGTTATCGAGCAATGCCTTGAAGCTAAAACGGTGCAAACCATGGATGCTGCTCAAGCGCATTCCATCGATTTAAAAATAGTCAAAGCATTATTTAATTAAAAAGTATTATGGCTAAAGTATGTATTTTAGGAGGGGGCTTCATCGGCCGATTTTATGCAGAATCCCTCTGCGGCAGACGCGGAAAAGATATGGTCACCGTAGTTTATGCACGTAAAAAAGAAACGGCCATTCGCTTTGCGACGGACTATCAAGTCGCACATTATACCACAGAAATGGAAGAGGCCATCGCCCATGCTGAAACGGAATTTGTGGTCATCGCTTTGCCAAATTACCTACATGAAGAAGCCGTGATGCTTTGTGTGAAACACAAAAAATCGGTGTTATGCACCAAGCCTTTAGGTCGGACTGCTGCGGAGGCATTGCGTATGACTTTGGCCTGTGAGGAAGCAGGTGTTTTTGCTGGGTATTTAGAAGACCTTTGTTATACTCCCAAATTTTTAAAGTCGGTGAAGAGTGTGGAGGCGGGTTCGATAGGCCGAGTACTTTGGGCGAAGTCGAGGGAAACGCATCCTGGTCCCCATTCCGATTGGTTTTGGGATATTGAAAAAGCGGGGGGAGGAGCCGTATTAGATTTAGGTTGCCACTGCATAGAAATTGCTCGAAATTTTATTGGCAAAGATATTTTGCCTGTCGAGGTGATGTGCTGGGCCGACACCCAAGTGAAGCCGATCGACGCAGAGGATCATGCAATCGGTTTAGTGAAATATGAGAATGGAGCGATAGGCCAATTTGAAGTTTCTTGGACTTTTCGTGGAGGCATGGATTTGAGAGATGAGGTCATGGGAACCGAAGGAACCATTTGGGTGAATTCATTTTTACGCACGGGTTTTGAAATGTTTACCACCGGTGTCGGTACAGATTATGTGGCGGAAAAGGCAGAATCGACAAGCGGTTGGCAATTTCCCGTGGGCGATGAAGCGCACGAATTAGGCTACCCGACCATGTTTAATGACATGTTTGACTCATTTGAAAAAGGAGTACAACCGCGTGAAACTTTTTACGATGGGTATGTAGTTAACGCCATCGTGGATGCAGCCTATAAATCAGCCAAAACAAAATTGTGGGAGCCTGTTCAATTACCCGTTTGGCGAGGTAAAACAGGGATAGAAAAACCGTCCGTGTTTCAAGAATATGATGCGGAGCATTGGTTTATTAAGGAGGAAATTTTGCCCAATGGGGATAAAAAAGTTATTTTGAAAAATAAAAAAACAGGTGAAATTTCTGAAAAAGAAACCTGGAAAAAATAAAGAAAATGGGCGAAGCTCGATGCTTTGCCCATCATTTTATTTCTTAATATAAGCGAGTAAATCAGCCATGGCCTTTAGGTTTATATTGCCTTCTAAGCCATTAGGCATGGCAGAAATCCGCATATCGCGCTTCGATTTAATTCGGGTCTTTTCAATATTTTGAATCGTTCCTCCCATTAATTTTAATGCAATGGATTGATTATTTTCAGAAGTTATAATTCCTGATAATCGAGTTCCATCCGTCATCTCAACTTCCCATTGGCCATATTTATCGGCAATTGAATTGTTAGGATTTATAATTTCTGTGACGATGGACAAGGCATTTCTGCTTTTTAAGGTCGACAAATTAGGCCCAAACTCCACACCTTTTACATCTTTAATGATGTGGCAGCTGGTGCAATTAGCCTCAAAAACTTTCTTTCCGTTTTCCACATTTCCGACCATTTCCACCGCCGGCAAATAGTTCTGTAAAATTGCCTTTCGGTCTTCCGCGACAGCTAACACTTTTCTCGCCAAAGCGCGTACCCCCTTGTCATAATAATTCATTAACTCGACAAACTGTGGCCAAGCTAAATCGGCTTTTGGGATGTTATTTTTTTCAACTTCCCTGAGCAAGTTAGTGATGTATTTATCATTGAAAAGCATGTATTTAATCCATTCTTTTTTAGCCTTGGGTGCCATAGAAGAATACGCTCGATTGATCGCAATTAAATCGGCAGGCTTTAAAATTTTAGGCAAGGAAGTGATGGCGGCCACCTGTAAATATTCCGGATTTTTTTGACTTAAAAGGCCCACGAGTTGTGCTTCTATCGCTGGTGTCTTAGATAATGCGGCCAATTTTAATGAACTGGCTTGTAATTCTTTGTTGGCAGAAGTACTGGCTTTTTTAATGCCTTCAGCAATGATAGATGTGTTTTTTGGCAAACCACTGATGGCAAATATTCGGATTATTGATCCTCTCAATTCATTGTTTTCCGTACTATAAAAAGTGCGGGCCATTAATTCCTTTTGTGGCTCAGTTAGTTTAAAGTCGGCGTGTGTTTCATTCACATAAGCCGCAATCCCTTTTAAAATGGCAGCCTGCCACCAGTCATTTTTAGGATTGTTGTCTATGGCTAAATTTAAAAATTCAGTATCTCCCTTCTTCACTAAAGTAGCAGCGAGGTATCCCAAAAATTCAGATTTTCCCTCGCTAGCTGTGGCCCCCATAGCCTGTGTACTAAATTTTAATAAATCATATTCGGCACCTTGTGATGATGCAATCGCCGCGATTCCAGTCCAATGATCGTCTATGTCCTTGGTCAAAATCTTCGCTTTTAATTCAGCCATTTTGGGTAAAATAAGATAGCTCGACGAACAAATCCACTGAAATCTGACACGTGCCGATGGATCATCTGCTAATGCAATTAAAGACTCGTTTAAAACGGAATTTTCTTTAAATCCAGGTTTTTGCATCATGCGATCCGCGAGTTGTAATGCATTTTCCCGAACCCCTTCTGAACCCGATTTTAGGGCATTTTCAAGATCTTTTGGACTTAAAATTCCCCAGTCGTGCAGCAACCATAATGCGGCGACAGGACCGTATTCCGCATCAGAACGGACCACATCAGACAGAGCAGAAGCTACTTTTTTATCCCCCCTTTGAAATAAAAGTCGTTGGGCTGTTTTTCTAAACCAACCATTTTCATGGCTTAGTAATTTTACTAAATCCTCCGAAGATTTTTCACTCAAGCGGACAGATTTCATCCAATCCATTGGGTCGCTTCCTTTCTTGGTCACGCGGTATATTCGGCCTTTCGTTGAGCCGTTATATAATGCCCCACTTTTATTTACCTCATCTGACATCCACTCCGGATGTTCAATCAATTGGCGGTAATAATCAACCACATATAGCGCTCCATCGGGGCCTACGTAAAAATTAACGGGACGAAACCATGGATCTTTTGACGCTAAAAATTCCTTTTTTTCTAGGAGTCTTTTGCCTGAAAAGGTTGCGCCTTTTGACTCAATGATGTCGGCATGAACCAGGTTATGCGTTGGCTCCCCTATGAATGTCACATTTTTAAAGTCTTTCCCAAAAGCCCCTCCGTCATACCAAGTCACACTGCAACTGGAAGACACCACGCCTATGTCGGTGAGCAATTGATGATTTGGATTTTCTGAAATCGGGTACACTTCACACGCATCTCCATGATCTGGAATTTTCGACATGGCTTCTGAAATCACTAAATTTTTGTTGGCATTTACATAACGCGCGTCGATCACCTCATGAAAAAGATGGTCGGCATTATCGGTATAAAAACGTCGGCCCCAAGGATCCGTGGTGTGACCATATTGGGTCTCCCCCGATAAGGACTCGATCTCAAATGAGTTGGGTTTAAAACGAACATTTCGGCCATTCCCGTTTTGTGGCAATTTAGCTGCGTTTGGATGGCCCGAAAACGTGATTTCTTTTCCTTTATCTCCAAAAATATTTTCATACGAGAAGGAATTGATGGCTCCCGAATGGCCTAAATAAATCCAATTGTCTATCCCAAATTTTGGGCTATTCATATTGTGTTGCGGGTTTGATAAAGAGAATCCCGTCAAAATTACTTCGCGTTTATCCGCTTTATTATCTCCATCCGTGTCTTCTAAATAAAGGATGTTGGGGGAATCTGCGACTAAAATTCCCTTTTTCCATTTCATGATGCCCATGGGAAGTGTTAGGCTGTCGGCAAATAAAATACTCTTGTCTGGGTAGCCGTCTTGATTCGTATCTACCAACTTTTTAACGTGTCCTTTTTTGCTTAAGTCTAATGGATAGCCTGACATTTCTAATACGTACCAATTGCCATCCTCGTCTATTTCCATCGCCACTGGATCTGCGATTAAGGGATCAGCGGCCACTAATTCCACTTCAAATCCATCCATGACTTGAATGGAATTTAATGCTTTTTGATGCTCCTCCGTGAGCTTTATGTTGGGATGTTCTTTGCCCTGACAAGCGATGATCAGTAGGCTAATCGCTAAAATTAAGTATTTCATTTTTACTGATTTTTACGAAATAAATGTATAAAAATTATTGAATTAATACATGATAATTCAATTTTTAATTCAATGTTTGTTATTCTTCTTTACCCAAATGTTTTTTTAATTTTTTATTATTTAAGAGATATGTTGAATTTTGAAGATAGAAAATGTGTGAGAAACATTCCTTCAAGTTTAAAATATATTTTTTCTAACTTGCAATTAAACCTATAGAAACCATGATCAAATTCATTCAAGCTTTTGCATTTTGCATGTTAATCCAGCCTGTTTTTGCACAGAAAATCACATCGGAGTTTATCTACGAAAAGGCACCCTTCCCTTCTTGCCATGCTTCTACGCTAGAGGAAACCCCGCGCGGAATCATTGCTTCTTGGTTTGGAGGAACTGCCGAAAAAGATAAGGATGTGGGAATTTGGGTAAGCCGATTGGAAAAAGGAAAATGGACTGCGCCGGTGGAAGTGGCGAATGGAGTTCAAAATGAGTCTTTGCGCTACCCAACTTGGAATCCCGTATTATTTAAAATGCCAAAAGGCGAATTGATCTTATTTTACAAAGTGGGGCCCACGCCTTCTACTTGGTGGGGAATGTTAAAACGCTCGAAAGACAATGGATTAACTTGGTCTGCCGCGGAAAAATTGCCGGATGGCATTTACGGGCCGATTAAAAATAAACCAGTGATGTTAAAAAATGGAACATTGTTGTGTCCTACTTCTTCGGAAGATCAGGGCTGGCGTGTGCATTTTGAGATGACTAAAGACGGCGGCCGTACCTGGTCTCGCACTGAAGCCATTAATGATGGAAAAGAATTTTCTGCGATTCAACCCAGTGTTTTATTTCTACCCGATGGCCGCTTGCAATTGCTTTGTCGGAGTAAAAATGGTCTAATTTTAGAATCCTTTTCAGGTGATCAAGGGAAAACGTGGTCTGCGCTAAAAGCAACTACATTGCCTAATCCGAATTCAGGAACTGACGCGGTGACCTTAAAAGATGGCCGACATGTACTTATTTACAATCATGTGACGAAAGAATCCCAAGCATGGGGTGGAAGACGGTCACCACTCAATGTCGTGATTTCGAAAGATGGACAGAAATGGGATGAGATTTCAGTATTGGAAAATGAGCCCAAAGCAGAGTTCTCCTATCCAGCGGTCATTCAAACAAAAGATGGTAAAATTCACATTACGTATACATGGAAGCGCGAGAAAATTAAACACGTGGTAATCCAATTATAATATGAGCCTTCCCATCTTAGACCTACTGATCATTATTGCCTATTTAATCGCGATGGTGTCGATAGGTTTTTATTTTTCCAGAAAAAATAAAAGTTCGGAGCAGTTTACCACGGCTTCAGGATCTATTCCTGGCTGGGCTTTAGGCCTCAGTTTTTATGCCACTTTTTTAAGTGCCATTACTTTTTTGGGAGATCCTGGAAAATCGTTTGGAAGCAATTGGAATCCATTTGTTTTCAGTCTTTCTATCCCATTTGCTGCCTTTGTGGCCACCCGATATTTTGTACCTTTTTATCGGAATAGTGGAGAAATTAGTGCCTATACCCATTTAGAAAAACGCTTTGGATCTTGGGCGCGGACTTATGCCATGCTGTGTTTTATCATGACCCAATTGGCGCGCATGGGAACCATATTTTACGGCATTGCTTTGACCTTGAATGCGTTAACAGGATTAGACATGCGATTGATTATCATCGTATCCGGTTTTTGCATTATTTTTTACACGGTCCTTGGCGGCATGGAAGCGGTGATCTGGACGGAGGTGATACAAGCGGTCATTAAGACCATGGGGGCTTTGTTGATTTTGGGTATTATTTTATCTCAAGTGGGTATAAGCCAGGTGATTGAAACGGGAGTGGCGGAACATAAATTTGACCTAGGGGATTTCTCGTTGGATTTCTCGACCAGTTCTTTTTGGGTGGTTTTACTCTATGGATTTTTTATCAATTTGACCAATTTTGGTATTGATCAAAATTATATTCAGCGATATCATACGGCAAAAAATACGCAGGATGCGGCCAAGAGTGTATGGCTTTGTGCGATGTATTTTCTCCCTGTTTCGTTTTTGTTTTTTCTGATCGGAACGGCGCTATATGTTTTTTATGGCCAAAATCCGGCCTTGATTTTTGAATTAAAACAGCAGGTGGCAGCTGAAAAAGGGATTGCGATTGAGGCTTTAAAGGCGGCCGATTATGGAGATAAGGTTTTGCCCTTTTTCATGAAGACTCAAATACCTACTGGCTTTTTGGGATTGTTGATGGCGGCATTATTATCTGCCGCGATGAGTACGATGAGTAGCGGGATGAACAGTTCGGCGACCGTCTTTTTGAATGATATTTACATGCGTTATGTGGACAAGGATGTAGCGCCGAAAAAGCAATTGCGAATTTTACTTGTGGCTACGGCGGTGATGGGAATCATGGGCATCACTTTTGGGATTAGCATGATCGGGGTGAAAAGCTTGTTGGACGTCTGGTGGAAATTATCAGGCATTTTTGCCGGAGGGATGTTGGGCATTTTCTTAATGGGTTATTTGGCTCAACACGTCGTCAACTGGCAAGCCAAGATTGCCGCTACGATCGGAGTCATTATTATCGCGATGATTTCATTTAAAGATAATTTACCTGAGGGGTATCGTTTGCCATTGGATTCTAAGATGACGGTGGTTTTAGGGACATTAAGCATTGTAGGGACTGGATTTGTTTTGTCAAAAATCTTCAAAAAATAATTGTTTATGAGCCAATTACCCGAGGGATTTATCCCCGTTATGTTGACCCCTTTTACGCCCACGGGCCATATTGATTTTAAAGGACTTGTGCGCTTGACCGACATGTACATTCAGGTGGGAGCCAAGGGATTATTTGCCAATTGCCTATCGAGTGAAATGTATGAATTATCTGAGCAGGAGCGTTTAGATGTGGTGAAAACGGTGGTGGAAACTGTTGCTGGCCGAGTGCCTGTTGTGGCGACTGGAACCATAGAAGGGACCATGGAAAAGATGGCCGATTTTTCAAAAAAATTACATGCTTTAGGTGTTCAGGCGGTGATTGTCCTGAATAATATTTTAAGTCAAGAACATGAATCGGATGCTGTTTTTTTAGAACGTATGCATCAGTTTATGGATTTGACTCCTGGGATTCCCTTGGGAATTTATGAATGTCCAGTTCCGTATAAGCGCTTAATTACGGTGGATATTTTGGAAGATTTATTGCCAACGGGCCGTTTGGTTTACCATAAAGACACCAGCTTGGATATTGAAAAAGTTAGGGGTCGAGTGAAGGCTGGAATGGATTATAATTTTGGTTTATATGATGCGTATATGGGCCATGCGCTTTTATCCTTGCAAGCTGGCACAAAAGGACTTTCTTGTATACAAGGAAATTTATTTCCGGAATTAATTGTGTGGCTATGCACCCATTTCAACGATACGGGCGATTCGGCGCAGGTCGCTCGGGTTCAAGCATTTTTTACAGACAACATGGATGTGATGCACACGTCTTATCCGACAGCCGCGAAATATGTATTACAAAAAACAGGTTTTGATATCGACCTTTATACTCGGCGCGATGTGGGGGAATTAACGGATGCGATGAAAGCAGATTTGGATCTTTTGATTGAGGAGTCAAAAAAGGTTTTGTAAAATCTGTGCGTTTTTTGTTTGATGTTCAAATTCCTATAGTCCTTAAAACTCCACAATAAAACCAATCGTAGGCGTGACAGAAGGCTTGTCATTATTTAGCAAAACAGGTAAGCCATTGCTCCCGTTGGTTTGAATAGGTTTTCCATCGGTGGTTGCAAAACCTTTGTTGTCATCCGTTCTTTTAAAAGCAAAATAGGGAACGGCGTCGGCTGCGGCGATGTACCAATTGGTCACATCCAAAAACACATCAATGGTGGTAGATTTTAAATTATATTTTTTGTCAATTCGCACATCGCTAGAATGAAAACTTCTTAGTCGGCGTGTATTTAATTGTGCATAATCAAAAATTCCTGAGCCTTGAGTCATGAAGTTAGCTTTGGAAGTTAGCTCATCAAAAGGAGTATAAGGCGCTCCTCCCTGGTATCTGAATCTCAGTCCTAACTCCCAATTACGAGGAAATTTGTAGCCCCAAGTTAGGCTGAGTAAATGTCTATTATCCCAACTGCTTGGCTTTAAAACACCATCTAATCCACTGTAAGAACTATTGTAATACGTGTATGAAAGTATTCCAAAGAATTTCTCAGTTAGTTTCTTTTGAGCAAAAAATTCAAAACCATAGGCCTCTCCTTTTCCCGTAGTAGTCACGGGTTCATTTCCAAGCACGTTAAAATCTCCACCTAAGTTGGCCAACGAAATCCCCTTGCTGATCGAAATAGGAACTTGACTATAATTTTTTACAAATGCTTCTGCGGTAAATCGCAATCCATCGTTCACTAAATATTCAAGTCCTGCGACGTAATGATCACTAGCTTGATACTTTGTATTTTTATTGACCAATTTTCCGTTATTATCAGCAAAGCCTAAAATAGTGTAAGGTGCTAATTTATAATAGCGTCCTATGGATCCATTTAAAGTCCATTTGTCGGATAAAACATAACTTAGAGATAACCTTGGGGATAAGGTTTGAAGGGGATCACTTCCTTGTTCTGTAAATGAATTCATGTCGGTTCTTAGCCCAGCACTTAATCCGAGTCGGGTATTAAAAAACACTTTACTTACTTGGCCAAAAGCCCCATATTTTGCAAATGATCCTAGTGGGCTACTAAAAGAATATTTAAGTTCAGGTTGAATCACATTTCCAGCGGCATCTGTTAATTTTTTTCGAATAACCGTCCGAGTATTATTGGTGTAATCAATCAATTGGGCCGATAATCCATAACTAATTTTCCAGCCATTTTGAATGGTATTAAAATCGAATCGCAATTTGTTTTCGGTTTCTCTAGACTGAAGTGATAAGTTGACGAGATTAGGATCCTTAATTTGGTTGTCTTCGTATTTTCTGATGTCATTATCAAATGTATTTCGACTGATGGCCAAATTAAAATAACCATTTTTGGTTAATCTTTTTAAACTTAACCCGGCCGTATAATTCCATTGGTTAATGATGGGATTTGAATTATAGATGTATAGTTTTTCCGGAGTTTCTTTTTTGATGGTGGAAAAACTAAAATCATCAATAGCCCCCAATGCCATAAATGAAATGGAGGTTTTGCTGTCAATTTGATGCGTAATTTTGGTTTGAAAATCCCAGAAATTAGGTCTTATGGGAATGTCTAAAGCTTGGAAAAGAAACTGTAAATAGGAGCGTCTCGCGGATGCCAAAAAAGTTGTTTTCCCACTTTTAGATAAGGGTCCTTCCGAGGTTAAAGCAAACTCTGTGGCGCTTAAACGAACATTTCCTTGAAATTTATTGGGATTCCCGGTTCTTTGGCGAAACTGAAATACGGAACTTAATGCATTGTCATATCGCGCATCAAATGCCGACGAGCTCAGTTTCACATCTTCAATAAAGGAAACATTTAACATTCCTTGAGGTCCACCGCTTGAACCTTGGGTTTGGAAGTGATTTAGCACGGGGATTTCAATTCCATCCAGGTAATAAACGTTTTCGTTTGGACCTCCACCACGAATAATGATATCGTTTCTGAAGCCTCCTCCTTGTGCGCCACCTCCAACACCCGGGAGGGCTTGTATCGCTTTACTTATATCAAAATTACCTCCTGGATTACTTTTTATTTCCTCGGTTGTTAATCTCTGAACGCTTAACGGGGATTCAAGTGTGGCCACTTTAGCTGCCTTTCGGTTTTGAGTGACAATGACTTCATTTAACTCATTATTGACCGGCTCTAATTCTATATTAAAAAAGCTTTCATTCCCTGCATTTATAATGACATTAAAAAGCGTTTGCTTTTTATACCCGACCATGGATAAAATTAAATTATACGATTTCAAGGGAATGCCTGTAATTCTGAATTTACCAAGGCTGTCTGTCTGCCTTACTTTATTGGTCGACTCTAAATTTATGTTGACCCCCTCGATAGGCTTCTGAGTTAATTTATCTACAACCTTTCCCGAAATTCTCCCGTTGGTCTGAGCCCAACTAAAATTCATAGAAGAAATTAAAAGGGAAAAAATGAATGTAAGATGTAAATTTTTCATGCTCATCCAACCAATAAATGGCTAAAATGTTTAATCAATTTACATTTCTGAAAATCCAATTAATTGATAAAAGCAAGTGTAGCCATTTTTTATATCCTTTAGCTTTACTAACTTTCTAAAAGTTAGTAAAGCTTAGGATATAGCATTAAAAATTCAAATGAATTTGGCCCCATAAACTTCTTCCTACTCCATTGATTCCTGATCCATGCATGCGATAGTCGACATCGCCCATATTGTGAGCTTGTAAAGAAACACTTAAGTGTGAATTAAATAGGTAATTGGCCTGCAAATTGATTATCGCCCAACCCGGCGTTCCCAAGGGATTCATTCGATTATCTGCTTTATCTCCGGCGCTTAATCGGTCTTGGGTAGCTGCAAATAAAAGTTCAGAATTTAAATATAGATTTTTTCTAGCATAGCTGATGTTGAACCCACCATGCAAAGGCGGAATTCTCCGTATGGGTTCATTTAATGTCACGCTTTGGCCATAAACATAGGAAATATTGGCTTTTGCGGAAACGGAATTTGAAAGTTCATAACGACCGCTCCATTCTCCCCCTCTTAAAAATGCTTTATCCACATTTCGCTTTTCGTAAACAGGATAGCCCTGAATGACTTTACTCGTTTTTATTCGGGTGATTAAATTTTCTAATTCAGTTTGGAAAATGGTCAATTCCTGAAAAAATTTGGCTTTTGAAATTTTAATTCCAACCTCATAATTTTGAGAATACTCAGGTTTTAGGTCAAAAGCAGGTAGCTCATACCTAAAATCTATGATGCCTAGGCTACCTAAATCGTCCATATTGGGCGCCCTAAATCCTGAACTTGTATTGGCATAGAGGGAAATTCCTTGGATGATGGCGCGCGCTATACCCAGCGAATATACGAGCGCACTTGATTTCACTTTAGTTAAACCTAGAGTGGTATCCGGTAGGCTAGCTACATTTTGGTGAAACCGCAATCCGGTTTCTACTTGCCATGCATCTAAGTCTAAGTGATGTATGGAATAGATGGAATGGTATTGGTATCCTGCGTCATTAGGGTAAAGTCCTCTTAGTGCTTTGATCGAATTATTGGTCAAATTAATATCTTCACGTGAACTATTTATCCGGTCATTAAAATAATCGATGCCACTGTGCGCAGACCATGTAGAAGAAAATTGACTTTGTACGTTGGCCAAAATACCCATGGTATTGATCTCATCCCTTTCAGCGCGAAGCGATGTCGAGGCATTTTTCTGAAGTTTTCTTTGTTCGATGCTGGTTTGTTGGGATACAGAAAACTCGATTTTTCTAAAGATGGGATTTTCATATTGACCAACAGTTTTTAAATAGCCTCTTTGGTATTTCTGTAAATCCATTTCGTTGATTTTGAAATTTTCCAATTGGATTTTATGGAAAACAGGTACTTGGGTTTGCTTGGTGGTTTGTAATAGACCTTCTATAACCCATGTTTTTGATACTTTTTGGCGAATTTTACCAAAATAACCCCATTCATTATAGCCTGTTGGCCGCTGCAAACCTAATCCACCACCTCGTACAATATCGCCGAATTGCTTATTGGCACCCACAAAAACGATGCCGGTATTTTCGGAGGTAAAAGTCATTTTTAATTGCTCGCTCAGCTCCATTCCTTGGGTTGCTACGCGCGCCGACAACTGTCCGCCAAAGGTTTTTTGAGCCGTAAATTCAGGCTGAAGCGTGAAGAAATTCACCACACCAGTTAATGCATCGGATCCGTATTGCACAGATCCGCTACCTTTTAACAATTCAATTTTGGAGACTATTGAGGGGTCTATGTTGTTAAGGTATTGGTTGGGGCCGTAGCGAAAAGTTGAATTATTAAACCTAATTCCATCGATAATGAGCAGGGTTTGGTTCCCCGTTAAACCCCTGACAAATGCGGAACCACCTCCCAAATTGGTTTTTTGAATGAAGACTCCTGTGATATTGGAAAGCATATCTGGAGTGGCGCGTGATGCTAATTTCTCGATGTCTTTTTGTTGGAAGACGCTCACGGAATAGGGAGTTTTTAAAGTGGAAATTTGCTGTCGGCTAGCACTTACAACAATATTTGCTAGTGTGTCTGGATTATTTTTCTGCCCAAAACTCACCATTGGGGTAATCCAATTAACTGATAAAAGCAATAGGAGCCATTTTTTATGTCCTTTAGCTTTACTAACTTTTGAAAAGTTAGTAAAGCTTAGGACATACATGTAAAATGAAAATGGGGAAAAGGGTGAAAAAATCTTAATTTTCATCTTCTTCAGTCGTGTTCAATAAAGCAGCTCTGCGAGGTGCCGGCATTTCAGAATTTTCTCCTCGAACTGCCTTCCAAATGACTTGATTAAGCTCTAAATCCGGTGCGGAATCTTCTTTTGAGAAATCAAATTTTTCACTCATTCGAGAGCTCGCATTCTCCTTTGTATTTTTTTCGAACAAATCGACCGTTGGCACAATGTGTTTGAATACAGAAAGGTCGGCTTTTGATGTGAAACTTCTAAACATCGGTGTGGCGGATGCGTCATATTGACTCATTGGAGGCAGGCCTAAAATTAATTCCATGGTTCTTAACATCGAGGAAGTTGAATAAGGAGTATGGTCCACGAAGCCTCTTTTCACAAATCCGCCAGCTACATAAGCGGTTGTCCGGTGTGCATCTACGTGATCTGAGCCATTTTGGGCGTCATCTTCTACAATAAAAATGGCCGTTTCTTTCCAAATAGAAGATTTGGATAAGTATTCCACAAATAATCCAATGGTATAATCATTATCAGCTATATAAGCATACGGGGTTTTTGCGCCAATTTTCTGCCCTTCCGTGTGGTCATTTGGGAAGCGTAACGAATTAAAGTGAGGAACTTGACCTTTAACTAGTAATGAGTCAAAATCTTTGCGCCAACGATTGAACCTAAGCGTATCCATGATATTTTGGTCAAACGAAGGGAAGTAGGTACAAAAATGTCCGGCTAAAGAAGGAATGTTTGGCTTAAAATCATCCGCAAATTCACCATAGGTTCGATAACTTACCCCTGCTCTTTTGCAGTAATCCCAGATAAAACCATTTTTAGGATTCGCGATTTCTCGGTTTCCCTCGCCATCGTAATTTCCTCCGCGTCCGCCATAGGAAGTGGGCCATGTTTTTTCTAAATAATCTGTAGCATGTGCTGAAGTGGACCAATTATGCCCGTCTGAACTTACTTCTCCATCCACATAAAAATTGTCTAAAAGAACGAAATCCTTGACAAGTTTATGTTGGTTAGGCGTATATTTTTCGCCAAATAACAATAAGGTTGTGTCTCCATTTCCACCCTTTACATCTGCTAAAACCTGATCATAAGTCCTGTTTTCTTTTAGGATATAAAAGACATATTTGATTGGTGATTTGTCACCTACTTTCATGGGAATTGGATTCCCTTTTTCGCCTTTTGCGTTTAATTCTCCGGCTTTGGTGTAGGGCGTATTTTGGTAAACAGCTTTTGACAATATGGACATATCAGCTGCTGAGGGCTCTGGAAAAATTGACATAGTCCCTTTCATTAATCCTCCGATGTATTCATTTCTTACGGCCCGATTATTATCCGATTTTTGGTAGGTTACGGTTTGTGTTTTAACGACTGGGTTAGGTCCTTTGGGGTTTGCAAAAGAGGAGAAACCTTTTCCATTGGCCACGTAAACTATACCATTAACAACTTTTACTTGGGTCGGGTACCAACCCACCGGAATGAATCCCAGTGATTTTGATTTGCCTAAATCTTCTACTTCAAAAACGGCTAAACAGTTATTGTCTGCATTAGCGATGTATAATTTTTCCTCATTTTCAGAAAGTGCAATGCCATTCGTTGATGATCCTTCTAATGAATTTGGAAATAACGCGGCGTTTAAAACTTCGATTTCTTTGCCTTTTTCAAGATCTACCACTGAAACAGAGTTGTCATTTGCGTTGGCGACAAAAAGGTGTTTCCCGTTTTTTGTCAAAACTATTTCATTAGGATGATCCCCTACTTGAATCGCTTTTAAGAATTTTTTTGATTGCGTGTCAAAAGGTAAAATTTGGCGTCCACCCCAAACAGAAATATAGAGTACCCCTTTTGATTTATCGAGTAAACAAGTATATCCCTCAGCAGGCAACGCGAAAGATTCCAGGACTTTTTGTTGGCGCGTATCGACTAAATAGAGCTTATTGTTTTCCTTAGTTACGACATATAGAATTCCCGTTGCGTCATCTAAATCCATCCCAGCGGGCGAGATATTATCTTTTGGAATATTGCTAAGCGCGATGTTTCCTTTGTCGACTAGTTTATCTTGTACTATTTCAAAATGTAAAATGACATTATCATTTCCCCCGGATGCATAAATCGTTTTATTATCGGCAGCTATTTTAAGTCCATACCATGATTTTGGAATGACCTTGCTGTCGACAATTTCACCTTTTTTCACATTGAATAATTGGAGACTTTGAACGCTTTGCCCATTATTGGTTGCCACCATATAGGATTTATTGGGCGACACGACCAAGTTAAGAGGCAGATCACCTAGCGATACGGACTTTCCGTGAGGAGAAAGTTTCCAACTATTTGGTAATTTTACACGCTTGGATGCTAATTGAGTATTAAGCGATTTGGATTGACTTATTACTAAAAATGGAATTAATAGACAAAAGAGAATTGCGATTGGATTTAAAATTTTCATATGTTTTAGATTAGTTTGAATATTTTTTGTCAAATTTTGAAAGTACAAGGTACAAAACACTAAAAATATAGTAGTAAACAAATTGTAAATTCTTTAACATCATTATGGTTTGAAGTATTAAATTATTTTTATAATCACGTTAGAATCAAATCAAAAAATACCTCATGCAAATTGAATATAAAATAAACCCCCTAATAACCGTTCATGATTTAATCGAAATACTGGATAAATCAACCTTAGGATTACGTAGACCTTTGTCAGATTTGAAAGCGATGGGGAGCATGTTGGCGCATGCCAACTATTACATCGGGGCTTATGAAAATGGGCAATTGGTCGGGCTAGTGCGTGCGATGACTGATTTTGTGTATACGACTTATCTAGCAGATTTGGCGGTAGATGAAAAATATCAGCATCAAGGGATTGGAAAGGAATTAATTAAAATCTTGAAAATAAATATCCCAAAAGCGAAATTGATTTTATTGGCCGCGCCCGCAGCGGAGGCATATTATCCTAAAATTGGGATGCAAAAACATTCGCATTGCTATTACATCGATGATGTAGCGGATATTATTTGATAATAACTAGGCGCTTCGTGGAAATTAACCCTTCTTTATTTTTAAATGTAATAAAGTAATTTGCATTAGGAAGTTGAGAAATGTCAACCCATCTATATTTAAGTCCAATAATATTTTCAAAGTATTGAATATGCCCATTCATATCGTATATAATGATTTCGCCACTTGTGGCTGCTGACCATTCAACTTTTATTTTATCGCTTACCGGATTTGGGCTTAAATTAAATTTTACTAAAAAATCAACCTGATCCTTTTCAACTGGGAAATACGAAAATCCTAAAGCTCGCATACCCAATGAATTTTTAATGAATGGACCAGGAAAAGGATATTCGCTTTTAGCAGTTACAAAATCTCTATGAAAGTCGGGCATGTAGCCGATAAAGCCTTCAAAGTCACTTTTGAAAGTGATTAATAACTTATTCATCTCAACTAACTCCACTTTTAAAATATAATTACCTAAACTTGTTGAATTGGTTGGGTCCCAAAAAAATTGATTAAAAAATTTAGAAATGTGAGGATTCCCCTTATTGTCCAAGACGGTTGTGTCATTTGGGATAATAAGCTTTTGGCCTTCGTCAAATTCTAAATATAATTTATTGCGTTCCTTTGGAGATAGATAATATACTCTTTGTATGCTTGGGCTAAATACTTCGTTTGTTAAATTACGTTTATAAACCACTTTAGAAATTATCCTAAATAACTCTAAACCAGCCTGTCTGTATCCAATGTTAGTGTAATGAATGCGATCAAATCCAGGTAGGCCAGCCGTAGCAAAAGTTTTTATGTAAGGATCATTTTGCTGCTGTTTCCTAATGTCTTCTCTTAATGTTGCTGCTTGAGGATAAGCATATTCATAAACATTATTTTGAGGGGCAAACAGAAACTTGGACGCAGGAAAATACTTTTTATACTTTTGCTTTAAGCTTTCAAATTTCACCCCCCACTCATATTTTGGTCCATTAGCTGCTGCCGCTTCAGTCTCTCCTTGTCTAAATATTAATCCTTTAGCGTATTTTATTGTACCCGATTTTATCGCTTTATAGTACATAATGTTTCCGCCATCAGGAGCTGAAAGATTTCCATCTAAAATGGAATTCCAATCTATGTCTGATCCACCTGCTGCGGAATTTATAATGGAAATAGGAATTTTTTCGGACTCGTATAGAAGTCGGCCAATTTCTGCAGCCCAAGGTCCAATCCTCGCTCTTCCAACAGGTAGTGACCATAATGTATCAGCTAAATTATAAGGCCCATAATTATCATTGCCTTGAACTAACCCAAAAGATCTAACCCATTCGCCCTGATAAACCAAATCGTCAATCGGTCCAATCCATGCATTGGATTGACCTGTTACATAAAAAACATCACCAGCCACTACATTCTTTCTTTTGACCACTAAACTTGAATCCTTCCCTTTAAAGCCATAAATTTCAAAATCATATTCTGCTAATTCGGCGGGTATTTGAAATGTAGTTGAAAATTTAGCCGAAGATCCGCTAAATGTTAATGCCGCCTTTTGGTATTTATTTATACTGCCATTTCGCAAAACCCGAATGGAAATCGCGGTAATTTCGGCAGATTTTGCCACTCCCTCCACCGTTATATCGGCCAAATTAGTAGACTCTCTTGGATACAATTGGAAATCTTGGGGTAATTTATTGAAAGTAAAAGAGCCAAAAGTCTGAGCCGAAGTTTTACCTAATAAAAATAAACTAAAAAATAAAAGTGAAATAATTTTTTGCATCTCAGGTAATAAGGCTTTGCTTTTAAGAGTCTGCAATTTACAAAAAATCACTAAATTATTTTGAAATAATACCCCTAAAAATAATTTTAGCAAATCTCATTTCAGTAAAATCAATTAACTTTGAAACTTATCGAGTTTAATATGAACGTAGTTGTTTTTACTGGGGGTAATGGAAATGCTAATCTTATTAAGCACTTAAAAGATTTATCCTATGTGAATTTGAGTCTTTTAATTAATGGCTATGACGACGGACTTTCCACGGGGGTTATAAGGAGTGCCAATCAAGGCATGCTTGGGCCCTCAGATTACCGCAAGAATTTCACCCATATTTTAGATGATTTCACCGATTATAATCGTAACCTTAAAAAACTTTTTGAACATCGATTAAGTGAGGAGGAAACGAGAGTCCTTCTTCATAACCCAAATGAATTGATCAAAAAACTGATTCAAGAACAGTATGCTTTAGACCGTCGTTCAGAAAATTTTATTACTCGATACTTTGAGCTTGGTTCTCAAAAGCTTTTAAATTTTACCCATAATTTTTTCACTCTTAATGGTTTTAGTGTTGGTAACATCATTATAGGGGGTATATATGCAGAAACAAATGATTTCAATCTTGCACTGTATCTACTGACAACCCAATTTGAGCTAACAGCAAAAATTATCAATATATCTACGGCTGATGATTCTAAAATAGTGGCCTTTGACGGCGATGGGAATTTTTTAGCCAATGAAGCGGATATCGTCAATTTTGTCGGGAATAAGCCACTTTCAGATTTTTATCTGTTGCCATTAGATGAACTCTATGCACTCGATAAGCAAGGCAATTATACCCAAGCAGAAATAGAAAGAATTTCAAAAATACCAGCCGTTTCTAAAGAGGCTCTCAAAGCGTTAAAAGAAGCTGATTTAATTATTTTTGGTTCAGGGACTCAGTTTTCTTCCCTACTTCCTTCTTACCGAATTTGCAAAAATGCAATACTAAAATCTAAAGCCCCAAAAGTGCTCATTGTCAACAATAATTATGATAACGACACTACAAATATTCAATTTGACGAATTTACTCAAAAAGTTCTTCAGGAATTAGGCCAAACAAAGATTGATTTTTTTGATTCCATTATTGTGGATACCCATTCGGTCATCAAACCATTAAAATCGATTCCCAATTTGACGGTTGCCAATGTCGCAGACCCAACGGGCAATCATGATGGACAAAAATTATGGACTTGGATCAATCGATCACTTGATGTTAAGTCGGGCGAAGTTCCCGTGCTCATCTCCTTTGCCAAAAACACCGAGGAATTTATCAAAGATTATTACCACAATGAAATGGAAAGCCTAAATAGCGATCCAACAAGGATCATCAAATTCTACCAAGCAGGCGAAAAAGAGGCTTCATCCTATACGCTTCACTTAGACGCTTCGGGAAAAATTTCTCTTTATGAAATTGACGCATGGATTCGAATCATGCAATTAAACCAATTAGATGCGGTGATTGGATCAAGATTTGAATCGAGGCGCCAACTCATCAACTCGTTCAAGCACTCGATTGTCGAGTCTAATTTAATTTATTTATTTGCCCTGATTACATCCTATTGGGTTAGCATCGTCTATTTTATTCGGTTTTGGCGAATTATGCCGGATCCTCTCAGTGGGATTTATTTGATTAAATCAAAACATGACATCCCCTATAAAAGCCTATCCTATTTCTTGAAAAAAATAAATAGAAAAAAGAATTTTGAATTTGTTTCTTTGCCAATCAGTTACCGCACATTTAAAAAAGTTAAAATCTTAACCAAAATAAAAAATGTAATCGTCAACTTGTTTGGGCTCTATGTATAATCTACTTTTTGATTTTGATGGAACACTTTTTGACACTGATTCAGCTCACGAATTAGCTTTTCAAAAGACTTTTACGACCTTTAGCTTAGGGGAATGTCCTAATTATGAATCACTAAAAGGAATTAAAACCAAAGACGTTTTTGCCAATTATTCAAATGATGAGGCCATGGTGAAAAAACTGGCTTCGTTTAAATCCCAAACATATCAGGCCGATCTAAATTCCATTAAAGCCTTGGTTGATTTTAATCTTATCCGCCAATTGAAAAGTGTAGGACATCGCGTTTTTATTGTCACGGGAGGTAGTCGGCTCTCCATCGACCTATTGCTCAATATGCATCAAATTGCAGGTTTTTTTGACGGAATTATTGCCGCCAATGATTATACAAAATCCAAGCCAGACCCTGAACCTTTTTTAACCTGTATTTCAAAATTCAATATTTCAGGCTCAATGCATGGAATCGAAGACTCAATGCAAGGAATAGAAAGTCTTAAAAATGCAGGTATATTCGCTGTTGGAGTTCATAACCCCAAAATCGCCAAAAAATCAGATTTGTATTTTCCTGAAATAAATGAATATTTGACCTATCTAATCGATCAAGGATGAAAAAAGTCATTGTAATTCCTGCTGCAGGTAAAGGAAGTCGCCTAAACAGCGATTTGCCCAAAATATTTACAGCTGTTTATCAGGCCAAATCTATTTTTGACCTGATTGTGGAGCAGGGAACCTCGCATGTGGACGAAATGATTTTACTCTTAAGTCCTTCGGGCAAGGATTATTTTGAATCACATATTGCCGCAAATGCTCCTAAAAATGTACATGTTTGGGTCCAAGAATCTGCCACAGGAATGTTTGATGCAATGAATCAACTATTTGATGCGCTCTTAAATCGCCAGGAAGATTTTCAAGTGATTGTGCAATGGGGAGATCAGCCCTTTTGTGATGCCGAATTACATCAAACCTTGTTTTCTGATTTAGAAAAATACCAGGTCTCTGTGCCCCTTGTGTGGGTTTCTTCCCCCTATGTTCAGTTTAAATTAGGTTCTCCGCTCGCAGTTTGGGAGAGCAGAGAAGGAGAAAAATGTGACGCTTTTGGTTTTAAAGATATGGGAATTTTTGCCTTTACCCGTGGGTCAATTGAGTCCGTATGGCCACTATATAAAATCAATGCGCCCTTTGGAAAAGTTACGGGCGAACGAAATTTTGTTAAATTTTTTGAAACCATTCAGCAGAATACAGCGATTTTTTGGCGTTTAGATCAGCCTTATTATAAGTCCATTGGAATTAATACCCCCGAAGAGCTTAATGAAGCTAATTTATTTTTAAACCAAAAAGATCAAATCCGTCAAGGATCTAGCGATAAATCGTAAATTTGTCGATTAACAATTTATTATGCATTATTTAGTGACCGGCGGCGCTGGATTTATTGGAACACACCTGTCTAATTACTTAATTTCTTTAGGTCATCAGGTGAGTATTTTAGACGATATGTCTTTTGGTGATCCCAATAAAATTCACCCTAAAGCCAATTTGATCATTGGTAAAATTGAAGATAATAACTTGTGCCTCCAATCGACCAAAGATGTCGATGGGGTGTTTCACATGGCTGCCTTTTCCAGAAGTGGGCCCTCTTTTGATATGCCGGAACAATGCCACGAAAGCAATGCTTTAGGGACATTAAATATACTTCAAGCGTGTAAAAAAAATGGAGTCAAGCGTATCGTATATTCAGGATCGTCTACCTTTTATGGGAATAAAATAGGGGTTCAAAAAGAAGGTGATCCCGGTGATTTTTTGAATTTTTATGGCCTCACTAAGCATGTGGGCGAACTTTATGTGCAGCAATTTTATCGGAATTTTGGTCTCGAATGTAATATTCTGAGGTATTTTAATGTGTATGGGCCAGGCCAACCAGCCACCGGGGCGTATGCTTTGGTTCTCGGGATTTTTTTAGACCGTTTTAAAAAAGGTGAAAGACTTGAAATACATGGTTCTGGAGAGCAAAAGCGTGATTTTATCCATGTCTTGGATATCGTGAAAGCGAATGTTGCCGCAATGAATTCCGCGACCATGGGTGAAATTTTTAACATCGGCTCTGGCGTCAATTACTCTATCAAAGAACTAGCTAATTTTTTCCCTATCGAAAATTACCATACTGAAAGGAGATCTGGTGACGCGGAAGAAACTTTAGCCGATATATCAAAAGCACAAAAATACTTAGATTGGAATCCTGAAATATCCCTTGAACAAGGAATAAGCCAATTAATCGAAGCATGAAATCCATCAGCATCGTCACCGCAGCCTTTAACGAATGCCCCGGAATAATCCATTTAGCAAACGAATGGCTTGCGTATTTCGATCAGCATCCCGATATATCTGAAGGAGAAGTGATTATTTGTGATGATCACAGTGATTTACAACAATATGAATCTTTACGCGACGCCTTTATGGGAAACCATCGAGTTGTCATCTTGCGAAATGACGTCAATGAAGGACCCGGATTCTCATTTCAAAAAGCCATTTCTCAAGCCAAATTGGACTGGACTTTAATCACCGATTCCGATGGCCAATTCCCCATCGATAACGTAAACCCAATGCTTACAGCATTAGGTAACCAAGATGCCGATATTATTTTTACACACCGGAATCGAAAATATGACAATGAGTTTAATCGTTTTGGGCAAAAAATATCCAACAAACTTTGTAACGGAATCTTCAATTCGGAACTCAAAGATTTTTCATGCGCGTTTAAATTAGTTAAGACTTCTCTGCTTCAATCCCTTAAATTGGATGCGAGGTACATGAACTATTCATTAGACCACACAGGAAAATTATTAAATTCTTCAGCTAAATCGATAGATATTCAAGTTACTTGCCGCGTAGCTGAGGCGAGAAAAAGAAATATTTCTAGTGAAATTAAACGAGCCAAAAATCGATTTTTATACATTACCTACTTATTCTTCACCCAGTACCTTCGTAAAAATAGAGTCATTTTTTAATATACGACTAGCTAAAACCATGTTCTCGAAAATCCCTTTATTTCTTAGTTTATTGGCGTGGGGATTTATGGCATTTCTACTCATTTCCCTATCTTTTTACAATCAACCCAGCATCACTGATGACTTTTGCTTCGGCTGGATGGGAAGGGATTTTGGGATTTTTCAGGGGGCGTATCAATATTATGCGGGTTGGAGTGGCCGCTATTTTGCAGATCTTTTACTTCACTTTAACCCACTCGTTTTTAGTCCAACTTTCGAGCATTTTAAGTGGGGAACGATCACCTTAATCGTTGTAGGTTTTGTGAATGGGTATTATTTTTTAAAAAATACACTCCAACTATCGCACAATGATCCGAACCTTTGGATTCTTTCCCTCGTCAGCCAAGCGGTTTGTTGGTATACAATTCCAGGCCTATTCCAATTATTTTATTGGTTTTCAGGACATTATTATTACTTATCTTTCCATTTAGCCATCTTATTTGTCAACGTTTATTTCTATTGTTCCAGGCCTATCCTAAGAATCTTTTTAATTGCTTGTATCATTTTTTGCTTGATTGGTTCAGGTGAAATTTCGATGATCATGTTCTCTGGAATTTTTTGGCCATGCCAATTATTCACAGCTTGGAAACAGAAAAAAGTTAACTTAGAGACTATTTTATTTTTTATTATTTGGGGTATTTCCATAGGCCTAGTTTTGCTCTCACCTGGAAATAATATCCGCGCTCCCAAAAACATTGATTATACAAATGGCTTGACTGAGTCTGTATTAAATTTTGGCTTGTTGCTTAAAATTTATGTTAAATCACCCCTAATTTGGGTATTTAATGCTATGTTATTGGTCACAATAGAAAAGCCTAAAAAGCAGCCATTATTGACCTTGGCGGAATTTTCAGCACTTTTTTTTGTATTCATTCTGAGTTATTTTTTAGTATTTATCCCCATTGCCTTAGGCCTTGGAGAAGAATTTATTCCTGACAGAATTCAGAGTTTAATTTTAATGTATTTAATGCTCGGTTTTGGATTTGCAATAGTTTGGTTTAAATTATGCTTCGTTCAAATAAACCCACATAATCAAATAATTTCTCAAATTGCCCTACTCGTTATTTTCATAGCATTACTCTTTTTCAATCAAAATGCAAAACAATTTTATGTTGAATGGCGTTTTGATAAAGCTAAAAATTACGCTAGAGAAAATACGGAAAGGTTTGAAAAAGTGTTACAATCTCAGGAACAAGACGTAACAATTCCAGCCATCAAAAATAAGAATACCATGTTTTTTATGGAAGAATTATCCACTGACCCTAAACATCTTTGGTGTAAATGTATAGCTAATTATTATCGCAAAGCGGATATACATTTACGCAAATAATTTTACCTTTATCTAATCAATAAATTTTAAACATGAAATTAAACCTACTTTACGGGCTCACGCTGACTTTTTTAGTATGCTTTAGTGCATCATTCGCCCAAACGACGTATCCCGCTAACGATGTGGCTACCCCGCGTTCCGGATACTATGCTTTTATCAATGCAAAGATTTATAAAGACGCCAAAATCATCATCAATTCAGCTACTCTGATTATTAAACAAGGTAAAATCGAATCCGTTGGCATTAATTTGCCTCTGCCGAAAGATGCCATCATCATCGACTGTAAAGGGAAATCCATTTATCCTTCCTTTATAGATATATATAGCGATTATGGGATGAACCAAGTGCAGCCTTCCATGACTACCTATCGGTCGCCGTCTCAAATGCTCTCAAATACCAAAGGCCCTTATGCATGGAATCAGGCATTAAAAACAGAGGTTTTGCATGTTAAAAATTTTAATGTCAATGACGCAAGGGCTAAGGAATACAGAAAATTAGGATTTGGTTCAGTGCTTACGCACCAATTGGACGGCATTTCACGTGGTGTTGGGTTGTTAACGACTTTGGCTAAAGAAAAAGAAAATATGGTGATCCTAAAAGAAAAAGCGTCCGCTCACTTTTCTTTCGACAAGGGTTCCTCCACGCAAGATTATCCAAATTCTTTGATGGGGAGCATTGCTCTTTTACGCCAGCATTTTTTGGATGCCAATTGGTATAAAACGAAACCAAGCCAAGAGGGTTTAAACCTTACCTTGCAATCTTTTAATGATAATGCGGGTTTGCCACAAATATTTGAAGTTTCCGATAAATGGTCTGTTTTTCGAGCGAATAAAATCGCGAATGAATTTGGAGTTCAATACATCTTTAAAGCAGGGGGCAATGAATACCAACGAATCGACGAAGTCAAAGCCATTAAAGCATCCTTTATTTTACCTGTAAACTTCCCACAAGCCATGGAAGTGGAAGACCCAAATGATGCTCGGTTTGTCAATGTATCAGATCTGAAACATTGGGAATTGGCACCCACCAATCCAGCTGCTTTTGAAAAGGCTGGGATTTCATTTGCCTTGACCGCGAATGGGTTGAAAGATATCAGTCAGTTCATGCCCAACTTAAAAAAGGCGATACAAAACGGATTGTCTGAGGAAAAAGCATTGGAGGCATTGACTACCATCCCGGCTTCATTATTAGGCGTTTCTAATTCGGTGGGTAGTTTAGAGGCGGGTAAGTGGGCCAATTTCCTCATAACCAATGGTCCTATTTTTGCTGATAAAACAGTATTGATTGAAAACTGGATTCAAGGATCAGCCTATGGGATTTCGACTGATGCCAAAATGGAATTGGCGGGCAAGTATAAGTTTACACTCGGAAATCAAAGCGCTCAGTTGTCAGTGACAGGCGAAACCGGGATTTATAAAGCCCAATTATTCGGGAAAGATACCTTGACAGTGGAATTTAATCAGAAGGACCAATTGATCAATTTGATTTATACTTCTAAAGCAGATCAAGGCAAAAAGACGCGCCTATCTGGCGACTTTTTAGGAAATTCAATGTTAGGAACGGGTACTTTGGGGAATGGAGAATGGGTTTCTTGGCAAGCCAATCTAGAAGCCAATGCAGACACGGTTAGCAATAAAAAGCGCCCTACAAAATCAGAAGAATTAGGGTCAGTCGTATTTCCATTTAATGGATATGGGCAAAAAACAATTCCAAAATCAGAAACTATTTTGATTAAAAACACAACCGTTTGGACGAATGAAAAATCAGGGGTTTTAAAAGATAGTGATGTACTAATCAAAAATGGTAAAATTGCCGCGATTGGCAAAGGTTTGAAAGACCCAACTGCCCGCGTGGTGAATGGGGTAGGCAAACATGTTACTGCAGGAATTATTGACGAACATTCGCATGTCGCGGCAACGGGGGGAATTAATGAGTGCTCTCAATCAGTGACGGCGGAAGTTCGCATCACGGATGTAATCGATCCTGAGGATATGGACATGTACCGACAACTTAGCGGCGGGGTAACATCCAGCCACATCTTGCATGGAAGTTGCAATACGGTTGGCGGGCAAACTCAATTATTGAAATTCCGTTGGGGCCAAACAGCCGAAGGCTTAAAGTTTGCAAATTGGGATCCATTTATCAAGTTTGCACTAGGAGAAAATGTGAAACGATCATATAATCCATCAAATCCTCGATTCCCAGATACAAGAATGGGCGTGGAGCAGGTTTTAACGGATGCTTTTACGCGCGCACGCGATTATGAAAAGGAGGGTCCTGGAAAGCGAATCGATTTGGAATTAGAGGCTTTGGTTGAAATATTAAATCATAAAAGATTCATCACTTGCCATTCCTACGTACAGAGTGAAATTAATGCCATGATGAAAGTGGCGGATAAATTTGGTTTCACGGTGAATACATTTACCCATATTTTAGAAGGCTATAAAGTGGCAGATAAAATGAAAGCGCATGGGGCCAGTGCTTCAACATTCTCAGACTGGTGGAATTATAAAATGGAGGTGGTCGACGCGATTCCTCAAAATGCCTTTTTGATGCAAAAAAATGGAGTAAATGTGGCCATCAATTCGGATGATGCTGAAATGGCTCGTCACTTAAATCATGAAGCGGCTAAATCCATTAAATATGCGGGGATGTCAGAGGAAGACGCACTCAAAATGGTTACGTTGAACCCTGCAAAAATGCTTCATGTGGCTGATCGAGTGGGTAGCATTAAAGAAGGTAAAGATGCGGATTTAGTTATTTGGTCTGATCATCCATTAAGTATTTACGCAAAATCTGAAAAGACTATTGTGGATGGCGCTGTTGTTTTTGATCGCGAAGTAGATGCGAAATTGCAAGTTGACCTAAAGAAAGAAAAGCAAAGATTGATACAAAAAATGATTGGGGCTAAAAAAGGAGGTGCTTCCACCAGACCGATGACTCCATCATTCAGAGAGGAAAATATGTGCGAAGATGATCACGGACATGGTAAGAGTCTTTGGGATCGCATATCTCAACGCATGATTTTAACAGAAAACTAAAATTGACACATCACATGAAAAATATATTATATATCGCACTATGCTTGGTTTCATATCCATTGTTTTCTCAAGAAACCATGCACCCATCGCCTGCTCAATCAAAAAAAATCGTGATTACAGGGGGAACTTTACACATTGGAAATGGCCAAGTGATCTCAGGAAATATCATCATTGAGAAAGGAAAATTGAAAATAGACATGAATGCGCCTGCCCTGACAGGAGATATTGAGCACATTGACGCAACAGGAAAACATATTTATCCAGGCATTATTGCACCCAACACAAATTTGGGTTTAGTGGAAGTGAGCTCTACAAAATCGACCTTAGATAATGTAGAATTAGGGGATATTCACCCTAATATAAGGTCGATTGTCGCCTATAATACGGATAGCAAAATCATTAATACCTTGCGGACTAATGGGGTATTATTTGCTCAAATTGTCCCTAGTGGTGGATTAATTCCAGGGACCTCCACAGTGGTCCAATTGGACGCTTGGAACTGGGAAGATGCAGCCTATGCCTTAGATAATGGGGTTCATTTGACCATGCCCGCGTTAATTAATCGGCCTTCTTTTATGAGCTCTAGGCGTAGGGATGCGGATGTGGACCAAGTTAAATTAGGACTTGAGCGCATTGATTTAGCCAGAAGTTTTTTCAAAGAAGCTCAGGCCTATTTAAATGAAAAAACACATGCCGCTACTAATTTAAAATATGAGGCTTGTAAGGGATTGTTTGACCGGTCTAAATCCTTGTATGTCAACTGTGACCTCGTAAAGGAGATGTTGGCCGCCATACATTTAGCTGCGGAATTTGACTTTAAATTAGTTATTGTTGGCGGTACGGATTCTTGGATGATTGGCGATATTTTGAAGGAAAAGAAAGTAGCAGTTATCTTAGCCGAGCCCCATAGTTTACCGGCAACGGATGATGATGCTGTAGACCAACCGTATAAAACAGGTGCGATGTTGCAAAAAGCCGGTGTTCTTTTTACCATTTGTCAAGATGGGTCAGATGGGTATACTCAGCAGCGAAACCTAGCTTTTCAAGCGGGAACGATGGCGGCTTATGGCTTAACAAAAGAAGAGGCATTGCAAGCGATTACCCTGAATGCTGCCAAAATATTGGGAATCGATTCGCGCACAGGAAGTCTTGAAAATGGGAAAAATGCCAATCTTGTTATTTGTCATGGGGATCTTTTAGATATGAAATCAAGTGTTTTGACACATGCGTTCATTCAAGGAAGAGCCATTAATTTAGATAATAAACATAGCCAATTGTTTGAACGGTATAAGTATAAATATTCGATTAAGTAAGCAGAGTAGTCAAAAATGAAAGGAGTGGAATTTATTCTACTCCTTTTTTTTCATTCATGTGAAATAGCGGGTGTCATTAAATGACATTTATCAACTGTAGGGCGCCTCATCAGCCTGTAAAGCCATATTAAAATCAGTATAGTTATTAAAATTCATATTATTATACAATTTTATAGGTAATTTGAATAACATATTTGAAATAGATAAAAGTTATAAACCAAAAACGCCTAACACTATGAAAACAAAATTGAATTTCTCGGTACTTTTAATTAAATCTCGCCGGACCAAGCGATTGACCCAACGCCAAGTGGCACAGGCAGTCGGAGTAAGCCAAAGCGCTTATAATTATTGGGAGTCGGGCAAGCATTACCCAAACGTTCAAAAGATTTTTTCTTTAACTCGAGTATTAAACATACCCATTGAAGAAATGATTGGCGGTTGATCCTAAAAATCCTTGGACTTAAACTCCAAGGATTTTTTATTCGTTTGCTTAATATGATTACCTTTGAATGATGATGATTTATCTGAAGAATTTGACGGGGTTTATTTTCGTTTTAGGAATGCTGCTAGCTTGCGGCACCTCTGAGAAATCGATACAGAAGAATACGTATTTTGCATGGTCGGCTTTCTTGAAGCAGCAAATTAATGGCTATGCCAAATCAAATCAAAAGGTGCACAAGACGGTTGTTTTGGATGGGAAAAAGGAAGTAAAAATTGTCTCAAATTTGGATTGGGAAAAGGAATTCGCATTATATCTAGAAGCGGATCTTAATAAGCCAGCTTATGAAAAGAGTTATGATAACCTTTCTGAGCCCGGATTTTATTGGTACTCCTTGAAAAAAGACGAAAATTTACCAGTTAAAAAGATGATTATTCACTTAGACGCTGTGGAGCGCCCCGCAAAGGTGGAAATTGAGATTTCTCAAAAAAACTTTTTATTTGAAACTCGGAAAAAGCTATTTATGAATTTTTCAGAGGGGCGCATTCAAACGTATTATATCGAAGGAATGCAGCAGTTTTTTTTAGCAGAACCCACCAGCTATAAAATATTAGGCGTGTTAATCGCCAAATAATCCACTCGATAAATAGCGATCTCCTCGATCACAGATAATACAAACAATTAGCCCTTCCTCTAATTCGTTAGCTAGTCGGATGCTAGCTGACACGCCGCCTCCACTACTCATTCCTCCAAAAACGCCTTCTACTTTAGCTAGTTTTCGAGTCATTTCGATCGCGTCAAATTCAGAAACGTCCATAATTCGGTCTACGCGTGAGGGGTCATAGATTTTGGGGCGGTATTCAATGGGCCAACGTCTAATTCCGGGTATTTTAGACCCTTCGGTCGGTTGGCAACCCACGATTTGTATAGCAGCATTTTGCTCTTTTAAATACATGGAAGTACCCATAATCGTTCCTGTAGTTCCCATGGAGCTGACAAAATGAGTAATTTTTCCCTGAGTATCTCGATAAATTTCAGGGCCTGTAGTTCTGTAATGGGCTAAATAATTATCAGGATTTTCGAATTGATTTAGTAAAATGTATTCGCCTTGACTTGCCTTTTCAATGGCGTAATCGCGCGCTGATTCTATCGTCTCAGTTAAAGTTACTTTGGCGCCAAAAGCCTCCATGGTCAGGATGCGTTCTTTGGTCGAATTGGATGGCATGGCTAATTCAATCTCAATTCCATATAATCGGGCAATCATAGCCAATGCGATACCTGTATTTCCTGAAGTTGCTTCGATCAATTTAGTCCCCGCCTTGATTTCCCCTCGTTCTAATGCTCCTTGAATCATGCTTTTTGCCGCACGATCTTTGACAGAACCCCCAGGATTATCGCCCTCTAATTTCCCAAAAATTTTAACTTTGGGATTATCATGCAAATGAGTAAGTGCCACTAATGGGGTATTGCCAACCAAATCTAACAAGTTGCTCATTTTAACCTTTGATTAATTTTGAATTTGCCTGATGATAAATTTTAGTTTGTGCCGGAACACTATGAGTTAGCCAAACATTTCCACCGATGATGGATTCTTTTCCTACGACTGTTTCGCCTCCTAAAATAGTGGCACCCGAATAGATAACCACCCCATCTTCGATGCTTGGATGTCTTTTAGTCGAAGCCATTTTCTTGTCGACGGAAAGTGCACCTAATGTGACCCCTTGATAAATTTTCACTCGCTCACCGATCATACAGGTCTCGCCTATGACGATTCCTGTCCCATGATCCATGAAAAAATACCGACCTATTTTTGCCCCCGGATGAATATCAATACCCGTTTTTGAATGCGCATATTCAGTTAAAATTCTAGGGATCAAGGGGATGGATAATTGGTGTAATCCATGTGCTAACCTATAAAAAGCCATCGCATAAAACCCTGGATAGGTTCTTATTACTTCATAATCTGTGCTAGCGGCTGGGTCTCCTTGCACCATGGCCTCCACATCGGTCAATAACAATGCGTGGATTTCCGGAATTTGACTAAAGTATTTTTGAGCTAATATTTCTGGGGATTCTTTTAGCTCCCCTTTCATGGAATGTAAAATACTCTCTAATCCAGTTTCTAAACTTTCAAACACAGCTTTTAATTCTACTTTTGTTTTGAAATGTATTTTAGACTGCTCAGGAAATAGCGTTAGGACAATTTTTGTAAATAGCTTTTTGATTTCAGATGTGGCCGGAAATGCACGGGTTTGCACGTGCTTTTCTAAGATGTTTGCAATAAAAGATTCAGGCAGCATAGAATTAAGTATTAAAATTAAATTTAACTAGATCATGGGCTAAAACCGAATTTACCTGCAAATTTGTGTCTAAAGTCTGAATTTCTAGTCGGTCAATTTGTACATCATCGCGCTGCATTAAGCCGTGCAGATACGCCTTATCGTAATAGTTTAGCGTTATGGCCGCTACTTCACTAAAATCATTTATTTCTAAGCATTCCACGGCCCTTTGAAAATGCTGTCCGCCTAAACGCTTCTTGATCTTTTCCAACGCGATCAATAAATCAGCCTTTGGATATTGAGCATAGACTTTTACCAAATGTGGGAGCCGATATTTTGCGTCGATATCCAAGAATAAACAAGGGGAATTCCGTAACTGGATATAAAAAGATTCCGTCATGAACACCTTGCCTATATGCCTACTTTCATCTTCCACCCAAATGGGCTTTTTTAAATCCATAGTACGCAATTCATGAAACAAAAGATTTTCAAAGTGCTCACTACTCGGCTGCTCCTCCAAACCTAAATGCCCAAAGGCTGAACCCCGATGATGCGCCAGGCCTTCCAAGTCAATGACCTGAATACCTCTTTTCTTCATCTCAATCAAGATTTCCGTTTTTCCACTCCCGGTTTTTCCACCTAATATGATTAATGGGATCTTTTTTTCTAATTCAGATAATATGAATTTTCTATACGCTTTATAACCGCCAACTAAAACCTTTACCTCTAATCCGGCCGTTTTAAAAAGCCAGGCCATGCTGCCTGAACGCATGCCGCCACGCCAACAATGAACCAAGAGAACCCCGTCTTTTGCTATTTTTTTCACCGCTTTTACCCATTTGGCTAATTGAGGTCCTACGATTTCTAGGCCTAATTCAACGGCCTTATCTTTGCCTTGTTGCTTATAAGTGGTCCCCACTTGCGCCCGTTCTTCATTGGTGAAAATGGGGAATGATATCGCTCCTGGAATATGTGCCCGTTCAAATTCAGCCGGAGATCGAACATCGATGAGCGGATATTGGTTGGCTTCAGCCAAAAACGAAATGACATCTAGTTTCTCTGGCATATTTAATCCAAATTGATCGCATACATCTCAAAAAGAAGTGGATCAAATGTGTCTAATAATTGTTGAATGAAAGCCGGCTGCTCCATGTAATAATTTAATAAATTCTCATGCCTTTCCTGCCATTCACCCTCTGGAAACAAGTCTACTTTCAATTGATTCAATTGACGAATCGATGTTTCGTGATTTCTTTCTTCCGCCCTTTTTAACTTTTTACCTATTCGATCAAGTCCATTTTCCATTCGCTTGAACTCAGCTTTTACACTTGCCTCTAAGGTCGAATCGACTAATTTCACTCGCTTCGCTAATACATTAAAAATCGGATTTATCAGGTTTATTTCGGATTGACAATCTAGCACATGCTCACTTTGATTCGACACAAATTTCCGGTTTAATGCGAAATCATCTAAAAACAAATCCGTAAGACCCACACCTAATTGGCTAATTTTTTCTTGATGTTTTTTACGTAAGATGATGGCAAAATTTCGCGGCAATAAAATAGGAAAAGGTACTTGGTGTAAATCAAAAATCCCTTTTAATTGGAGCCAATATCCAACTTCTGCGGGGCCTCCAATATAGGCCAAATTTGGCAGAATCATTTCTTGGTATAATGGCCTTAAAACGACATTTGGGCTAAATCTTTCTGGAAATTTCGCCACTTCTACTTGTAATTCTTTTGTAGAAAAAGTAGTGGTTGTGTTTAATACTTGATAAATATCTCCCCTTTTTTCAATGCGCTCACGGACCCCGTCCATTAAATAAAACAAATTAATTTCTCTTGCATTGATCTGAGTTTTATAACCCATTTCGCTTAATAATTTGGTTGCATTTTCCACGGATGCGAGATGCGAATGGTCAAATAAATCAGCTAAAACAATTGGCGTAAATATGGATTTCAACCTAGCATCATCTGCATCAAGACAGATTAGACCCTGATCTCCAAACAATTCATGCATGTACATTCGCACCGCTTGACTCAGATTTTTTGCCTGAGCGTAGGCGTCCAGGAAGGCCGGAATTGTGGTAGGAAGCTCTTTCAAAAATGGTTCAAATTCCGATAAAGAAAATCTGCCGACAGCCCCATTTTGTAAAGTAGCAATTTCGAATTTTTTACCTAACCAATAAAAGTGATTTATTTCATCCCAATCGTGATCCTCGGTCGCCAACCAATACACGGGAATGAAATGGGCCTTTGGGTATGTTGCTTTTAATTTTTTTGCTAAATTAATCGTGGACACGATTTTATAAATCACATAAAGCGGCCCCGTAAAAATATTTAATTGGTGCCCCGTCGTAACCGTATACGTATTTTCATCCAATATAGAATCAATCTCCACTTCTTGGCCTATCTCATGATATTGCCCCTTAATTATTTCGTGTAAAACGGCTCTATTGGAGTAACTAAATGATTTTTTTCCCGCTATTTGTTTTTCAAATTCCTCCAATTTTGGGGTGTTTCCGTAAAATTGCGCTAAGGCAGGAAACTCCGCTAAGTAATCAATTAGCAGTTTTGAGAATGAATGTAGACTTTCTATTGGGTAACTTTTAACTTGCATGGATCAATGGATATCTTGGGTAGAATTTTTAATGCAACGGTTTTTTCCAAAAATAACTTACGAAATTAAATATATTTAACCGATTTTTGTGGTTCGAACTCCTAGTAATGAAATTTTTAATTCTTCTTTTTGTCTTATGTATGTCATTTGTAGGCCTAGCCCAGCAAACACCCCAATTTGGCTTATATATGATGAACAGATATCTATATAATCCTGCCTTTACTGGATACGAGGATTATTGGGATATAAAAACGGGATATCGCCAACAATGGACCGGGTTTAACACTAATATGTCTAGTTTTTATGCCACAGCTAATATGGCATTTGACAAGACGGATCGGACCTCTTCAGGGAAAACGCCTTTTATTTCAAGAACGATTAGAAGGACATTTACGCCGACAAGAATGCGAAAAAAAATCTATCGAGCTAATTTTCATCAAGGATTGGGCCTGCAAGCCATGTCTGATAATTTTGGCCCATTGTCTAGTATTTCGCTAGGAGCTTCTTATGGATATCACCTGTCATTAGGAGGAGAAGAAAAATTGGCGGTAGGCGCCACGATCGGCGTATACCAACGAAGCCTTAGCATAGGTGGTTTTTTGGTAAAAGACGAAGGAGATCCTTATATGACTCAGTCAAAACTGAATGGGATCCAACCATTGGTCAATGTAGGAATCCTGTATTACAATCGAAAATTTCACATTGGCTTGTCGGCCAATCAAATTGCAATGGATAATTATAGTCTCACCCGAATAAATATTGCGCAAAATGATACCGTCAGAATTCTTTGGCTGGGACAAACAAATCCAAATCTATTTTTTCAATTTGGAAGAGAAATAAAAGTGGGTCGCTATTGGACTTTTTCACCTTCGATTTTGGCTAAATACATGAAAAATGCCGTGTTTGGTGTGGAAGGAAATTTCAAAGTAAATTTTGACGATTTAGTGTGGATGGGAGCCTCATATAGGCATAATGAGGCAATTGGAGCCATGTTTGGCGTAAATTTAAATCAAAATTTGTACATGACTTACCTCTACGAAAATCACAGCTTAGGCTTGGCTCGGACTTCCTTAGGCTCTCACGAGATAATGATTGCCATTAAAATGAAGAATAAAGTATATTCCACCAATCCCAGGTGGTAACTATTTCCGATTAGGCAAATATTTTTTATACGCGTCCATCGGGATAGGTCCATTCATTTGCTCAGGCTTAGTCGACGGTTTCTCCCATGTTAAATACCCTTTAACCCAAGCAAAAGCTAATCCTAGCGCCAGTATTCCAATAAAAATAAACATTTCCAATAGGGCATAGATTGGCCAATTGGAATCTGCTAACGCTAATTGCTTATTTCCAAAAACTACAGCCCATGGAAATAGAAATATTAATTCTATTTCAAATAAAACAAATAAGAGCGCGATCACATAAAACCTTGGGTTGAAGCGAATATTGGCATTCCCCATAGGTTCTTCCCCTGATTCATAGGTGCTTAGTTTTTCTGCATTGGGTCTAAATGGCCGCAAGGAACGGGATACAAATAAAATTAAGGCAATAAATAAAATGCCTGTTGCCAAAAAAGCGAATACATATGCAAATTGCTCGATCATTGTTTGAATTTCAAATAGCCTTTGATGATCGTATAGGTGGTGATTCCCAAAAAAAACAAAATTACGTATTGTACATAATTAATAATCCATGGAAAGTGCTGACCCATATAATATCCGCCGGCGACTAATATGCCAACCCACATAGCAGCTCCAAAAATGTTTAAAAACAAAAAGCTATACCAAGACATTTTACTAATTCCAGCTAGAATAGGTGTAAATGTTCGCACAACAGGTAAAAATCGGCTGAGGACTAAAGCACCAAAACCGTATTTTTTAAAAAATTCTCTTGTGGATTCTAAATGCTTTTTCTTGAAAAAGAAGCTATCAGGCCTCCTTTGAAGGGAGTTTCCGAAAAATCGACCAAGTAAATAACCACATAATGAACCGATCACGGCTGCCAGAAATATACTGAGTAAAATAGTCGACAAAGGTTCCTTTAAAACGCCTGTCCCCCCGAATACACCCGTTAGGAAGAGTAAATAATCACCGGGTAGGAAAAAGGCGAAGAATAGGCCACTCTCAGCAAATACGATTAAGGTGATGAACAGCAATCCCGATCGGATAATGGTTTCCGAATCGGTCAACTGGTGCCATAAAAGATTTATTTCATCCATAAATAGACGGGAGATTCCTTAAATTAATCGTGTATTATTACGCTTTTGTCTCAATCTATTAATTTTTCAAAGTATAAATATCCATTTAATTTTCGAAATTTCTGTACATTTAGAGAATGAAAAATGTAGTGGTCTCTTTTCTTTTTGTTTTATTTATTTTTGGCAGTCTTCTGCCTAAAGTAGGTTTGGAACAATCATTTAAGGCAAACGAACTAGTAAAGCATTTTCAGGTGCATAAGAAGATAGAAAAATCAAATTTCAATTTTGTCGATTTTCTTTGGCTACATTATGCAGCAGATTCGAAACATAGCAAAACAAGCGAGCATCCAAGTCTTCCTTCCATCGATTTTAATGGGATTATTGGCTATGTTATTCCTGGTTTATACTTTTTGTGTATTTGGCCTATTTTAATTTTGATTTCACGTAGGAAAGATCTTCAACAAATAAATCTGTATCATTTTTCATTATCCCGCGTTCTGATCGCGCCTCCTAGGGCTTAAAATTTGCAGAAGCATTTTTTAAGTTAATTTAAAGACCTATGATCAATTCAATAATTTCATTTAGTATCCGCAATAAATTAGTTGTCGGAATTTTCGTGGTCGGCTTAATTGCTTGGGGAAGTTATTCTTTAAGCCAATTGCCCATCGACGCTTTGCCCGATATTACATCGAATCAAGTACAGGTAATCACTCAGTCGCCAGCTTTAGCAGCGTCTGAAGTCGAAAAATTTGTAACCTATCCCCTAGAAATTTCATTAAGAACGATTCCCAATGTGCGTGATATCCGTTCAATTTCGAGGATGGGACTGTCTATTATTACGGTCGTCTTTGAAGACGATGTGGCGACGGAGGTGGCGCGCCAACAAGTTTCCGAGAAGTTGAGGGGTGCCGAGCCGTATTTATTAAAGGGTGCGGGCGTTCCTGAAATGGCACCTATTACCACGGGTCTCGGAGAATTTTATCAATATACCTTGGAAGTTGACCCCGCTTTTGAAAACCAATATTCATTAGCTGATTTAAGAACCTACCAAGATTGGATTGTTAAACGTCAGTTACTTGGAATTAAGGGCGTTGTAGAGGTGAGTTCTTATGGTGGAAATTTAAAGCAATATGAAGTGGCCATTAATCCTGAACGAATTAGTGCTGCCCATGTCTCTATTAATCAGATTTTTACCGCCTTAGAAAATAATAATTCAAATTCTGGAGGTAGTTATTTAGAAAAAGGGACCGATGTTTATTTCATTAGGTCTGAAGGGATGTTGAGCTCCTTAGAAGACATTGAAAATACCGTTGTTGTCCAAAGGGGAACCGGAGGATTACCTATTTTGATCAAAGATGTGGCAACTGTTCAATTTGGAAAGGCCGTCCGGTATGGTGCGATGACCAGAAATGGAAAGGGAGAAGTCGTAGGAGCCGTGATGCTTTTGTTGAAAGGGGCAAATGCCAACAATGTAGTCAAAGAAGTGCATTTGAGAATGGAAATCATTCAAAAAACAATGCCTCAAGGAATTAAAATTGTACCCTTTTTGGATCGAAGCGTCTTAATAGGAAAATCCATCTCGACGGTTGAAAAGAATTTACTTGAAGGAGGATTGATCGTCGTTTTTATCTTGGTATTGCTTCTTGGAAATTTTAGAGCCGGCCTAATTGTGGCATCCGTGATACCATTATGCCTTCTTTTTGCATTTGCTATGATGCAGATTTTCGGAGTTTCAGCTAATTTGATGAGCCTTGGAGCGATTGATTTTGGCTTAATTGTAGACGGCGCAGTCATTATTGTCGAATCCATTATACATCGATTGCATCTGCATCGAAAGGGAGAAGTATTGAGCCAACATGCCATGGATGAAGAAGTGACCGTTTCTTCCCAAGCCATTTTTCAGTCGGCAGCTTTTGGAGTCATCATTATCTTAATTGTTTACTTACCCATTATGGCCTTAGGAGGTATTGAAGGTAAAATGTTTAGGCCTATGGCACAAACCGTAAGCTTTGCTATTTTTGGAGCTTTGCTACTTTCTTTGACTTATGTTCCCATGATGTCGGCCTTGTTTTTGAATAAAAAAATAAGTCACGAATTGACCATAGCGGATCGGATCATGAATTTTATGTTTCGTGGCTATAAACCCATTGTTGATTGGGCCTTACATTCGAGAAGGTGGGTAATTTTAGGGTCAGGGATTTTATTCATGGGCAGTATTTGGCTTTTCACAACGTTGGGGGGGGAATTTATTCCGGAATTAAATGAAGGAGATTTTGCGGTGGAAGCTATTTTGCCAACAAACGCCAGTTTATCCCAAAGTATTCACGTAAACACGGAAGCGCAAAAATTATTATTGAAAAAGTTCCCAAATGAAATTAAGCAAGTTGTTTCTCGAATTGGAGCTTCCGAAATTCCTACGGATCCTATGGGGATTAACGCGTGTGATCTTCTGATTATTTTAAAAGAACCATCCGAATGGAAGGCAGCTAAAACCCCTCAGGAATTAGAGGAAAAAATGGACCGAGCTTTGGGTGTTTTTCCAGAAGTTAATTTTGAATTTACGCAACCGATTCAAATGCGGTTTAATGAGTTGATTGCCGGCGTCAAGTCTGATATTGCCATTAAAATATTTGGGGAAGATTTAGATGAACTTTTTTCTCACGCAACCGAAGCCGCTAGGTATATTCGAAAAATAGACGGGGTTGGGGACATCAAGGTGCAACAAATTGACGGGATTCCTCAGCTGGTTGTTAAATATAATCGAGGCAAAATGGCCCAATATGGCCTTCAAATTCAAGATGTCAATCGAATGATCAAAATGACTTTTGCCGGTGAGACGGCTGGTATTGTCATGGAAGGTGAAAAACGTTTTGATCTTGTGGTGAGAATGGATTCTGCCCATCGGACCGACATACAAAATCTACGAGAGCTTTATTTAGATTTGCCTAATGGATCACATATTCCATTGCAGGAAGTGGCCGAAGTGGATTATGAAAACGCGCCTGTTGAAATTGCTCGGGATAATACACACCGACGAATTACCATCGGTATCAATGTGCGAAATCGAGATGTGGAGAGCGTAGTAGCTGACATACAAAAGGTGATGAAAAATAAAATAGTTTTACCAGCCGGTTATTATGTGACTTATGGAGGTACTTTCGAAAATTTAGTAGCTGCGAAATCCCGACTTTCTCTGGTGGTTCCCATCGCCTTGGCCCTTATTTTTATCCTGCTCTTTTTTACCTTTCAATCTTTTGTCGAAGCAGCCATCATTTATCTGGCCATACCGCTTTCGGCTATTGGAGGAGTTTGGGCTCTTTGGATACGCGATATGCCATTTTCTGTTTCTGCCGGCATCGGATTTATCGCACTCTTTGGAGTGGCTGTACTGAATGGAATTGTATTGCTTTCTTACTTTAAAACGCTCGCAAATGAAGGTTTAAGTGTCAAAGAGCGATTGGCCAAAGGCCTAGAATTACGTTTTCGACCAGTGATTATGACGGCCTCCGTTGCCTCTTTAGGATTTCTGCCCATGGCCCTGAGTCAGTCGCCGGGTGCTGAAGTTCAAAGGCCCTTGGCCACCGTCGTCATAGGAGGTTTAATTACGGCTACCTTTTTAACTTTGGTCGTTATTCCCGTGGTCTACTCGATCATTATGACTAGAAAAGAACGAAAATTGAAGGAAAAGTCAATCGGACTTATCGCTTTATTGCTTTGTTTTAGTTTGACGATGATGGGTCAAAACCCTACAAAGTTGAGCCTTCAAAACTGCTTAGACCATGCCCAAAAAAATAATAAATTAATTACTACTGGGAACATGGAGGTACAAGCCGCGGAGGCTTTTATAGGTACAGGCCGAGAACTTCCTAAAGGATCTGTTGATTTTCAATACGGGAAAACACAGACTTATTTTAGTCAAGATTATACCATCATTGCGAACCAAAATATTCCATGGCCGAGTCTTTTGAAAGCCCAAGTGAAAGCGCTCAGCTCTCAAAAAATGGTGGCTGAAAAAAGACTCAAAATCACCGAAAATTTAGTCGCTTCGTCTGTAAAATGGTATTATTATTTGTTGATGGTCCAACAAAAAAACCACGAGTTTCTTCAAAAGCAGGATAGTATTTATTCGCAAATGAAAAAAGCGGCGGCCTTAAAATTTAAAGAAGGCGAAACGAATCGACTCGAATTAGTTGCTTCGGAATCGCGGTTGCGCGAGTTTCAGCAAAAACGAATGGCCTTGGAATCTGACATGAAAATTAGCCTTCAAAATTTAGCGTATTGGACTAACTACCCACAGCCTTTTGAAATCATGGCTGTTGAAAAGTTGAATCGCGAAGCAAAGTTTTTAGCTAAGGAGGTTTCTAATAATCCTCAAATGCAATTGATCGACCAACAAATTGACGCAGGTAAATTGCAGGTGCAGGTCGAACGTGAAAAGCTGAAGCCCGATTTGCGTTTTGGTTTGGTGTCTCAAAGCATTGAAAATTTTGGAGGACAAAACTATGTGCAAGCCGGTATTGGAATACCCATTTTTAACAAAGGTCAAAAGGCCAGAGTTGCGTCTTCAGAGAAGCAAGTTCAAGTATTTGAAAGTCAGAAAGATCAAAATTTGGATCAATTATCTAGGGAGTACACATCCTATTTGGCCCAATTAAATAAGTATATAAACTCCCTTACTTATTTCCAAGAAACCGCTTTGCCTCAGGCAATTTGGTTGGAAAATACCGCACTAAAAAGCTATAAAGCAGGTGAAATTGAGTACGTAGAAATGTTGCAAAATGCCCAACAAGCATGGCAAATCAGAGAACAATATTTACAAGAGATTTTGGCTTACAACCAAACAGTCATTCAAATCGAAACAATTTTAGGCAATGAATAAGCAAATAAAAATAATAGTATGGGGGCTCATGATATTAGCCTCATGTGATTCAAAGAAAAATGAATCAATAAATCAACCTGCTGCAACAAGGACCCAGGAAATTAAATTAACAGCTGAGCAAAAGCAAAATGCAGGAATTAATTTGGGGGAAATAGTCCAACACGAGATGGGGGAAGAAGTTAAATGTGCGGGTCTAGTGGATGTACCTCCAGTTTCCATCGCCTTAGTTTCGCTACCTATTGCTGGATATGTAAAGACAACGTTTGAACTTTTACCAGGTAAAAAGGTGAGTAAAGGCCAAGTCTTAGCGACCATTACTAGTTTAGATTACATTCAAATGCAGCAAGAATACCTGCAGGCTATGAGTGCTTTAGGTTTGTCTAATGTGGAAAAATCGCGCCAACAAGTTTTAAGTAATGAGGAGGTGGGTTCCAAGAAAAAATTCCAACAAGCGGAGGCGGATCAGGTTAATTTGCAGACTCAGGTTAAGGCTTTAAGTTTGAAACTTGAGGTGATTGGATGTGATATGAAAGCGTTAGCTAAGGGGAATATGAATGCATTATTGGCCGTCAAATCGCCGATCGATGGCTATATTGAGGAACAATATTTGGCGATCGGAAAATATGTAACTCCTACTGATATTTTAGTCAAAATTGTAGGTACGCTGGATAAGCATGTTGAAATAAAAGTATTTGAGAAAGATTTATCTAAGTTGAAAATAGGCCAAACCATTCTGGTGGAAACAGAAGGGCTAAGTGCAAAAGCAAAAATATTTTTGATTGGCCAACAAGTTAATTTGGAGACAAGGACCACTTCTGTTCATGGTCATTTCGAGAAAATGGCAGATGAAAAATTATTTACCGTGGGGCAATTTGTTAGTGCAAAAATCACCGTGGGATCTAAAACCGTATCCGCTGTTCCGCAAGCGGCATTAGCTCGCGTAGGCAAGGCTGGATTTATTTATATCGAAAGTTCAACGGGAATCGTGAAACAAATCCCTGTCGAAATTCTAAGTTCGACGAAGGAATGGGTAGGCATTAAGCCACTCGTTAATTTGCCCGAGGGTAAATTAGTCATCAGTGGCGCATCTGCTTTAGAAGCAATTTTTGCGAAAGATTAAGGGATAAATCCTTCCCACTTAATGAAGTTAGTCCATGCGTCTTTTGGGCTAACTTCGTTTTTAAATAACCCAAAAATAGTCGATCCAGAACCACTCATTGCCGCATATTCTGCGCCTAAATCGTACATGTCTTGTTTAATTTCAGCGAGCAATGGATACTCTACAAATAACGCTTTCTCAAAATCATTTTTTATCGTATGTTTCCAAGTAGGCATGGGCGACTTTACTAAATCCGGCAGAAAGCCTGGAGCTGGATTGGGTTGAATTCCAGCATACGCTTTTTGGGTTGATATACCAAAATTAGGGTATAAAACGATCGCATATAAGCCACGTAAACTCGTTGGAATAGGAGTCAACACATCTCCTTTTCCTGTCCCAAATTGGGCTTCATTAGTCAGAAAAAAAGCACAGTCGCTTCCTAATTTTTGAGCAAAAGGAAGCAGCTCCTGATGGGTCAAAGGTAATTCAAACAAATCCCTTAGGCCCATTAAGGTAAATGCGGCATCTGAAGAACCCCCACCAAGCCCTGCGCCCATCGGGATAATTTTATGTAGGTGTATATGAACATTTGGAATTTTAAAATCCTCAGATAGTGCAAGAAAGGCCTTGCAGCATAAATTATCTTGTATTTCGCCGGAAATAGGCAAGCCACTTGAGCTAAATTTGAAAGCTAATGCGGGGGTGATTTCTAAAATGTCAGACCATGGAATAGGGAAAAAACAGGTTTCTAATTCGTGAAAACCATCCACTCTTTTTTTCGTAATGAATAAACCCAAATTTATTTTAGCGCTTGGAAATAGGACCATATTAATCTTCTAAAACATTTGAAATAAGTGTTAATTTGAGCAGAATACTTAGGCAAAAAAACACGAAAGCTAGTTTAATAAAAATGGGTTTTACATCCTCATGTATTTCAGTGATTACTTGCAAGGTGCGTGA
>CAMDRO010000004.1 GCA_945906795.1 Spirosoma fluviale | reverse complement strand
AAAGGCTACAGGACTAGTCACTTCATGAATAAAATGTCGGTCTATAAAAAAAACATCTGGCCCGTCAGCAATTTGACGAACAACATGTGAATCCCAGACTTTATCAAACAAGGTTTTTGGGGAATTGCTCATTGTAAAAATTTAATATTCTAATCTATTTAATTAAACCTAGACCCTAAAATTGCTATTTTTTTTGCAAAAAAGCAAAGAAAAAATACCTGTAATCAGTAAAATTCCTAAAGATGGGCCAACCAAACAGGCATTAAATGGATGGCCTATGCGTAAAATAAAAAGGATTTTCAATTTGGACCTTATCTCCAGACATGACTAGTTCAGCAGCTGAAATTCCTAATTGTTTAAAGTCGGTCGATATGGTAGAAATTCCTTGGCCGATCAATCTTTTGATAGGCGTTTCATTATATGAAATGAGACCTATATCAACGCCAATCTGTAATTTTTTAGCTAATATTTGGTCTAACAAAATAATCAAATCATCCTCCATGACCGTAATAAACACATCACCATTCAGCAAGTTAACATTGGCCGATGAATCCAACACCGCATAATCAAAAGCATAGTCTTGACAAAAACTTTTAAAACCTTGAACGATTTCAATGGGATAATAATTATGATATGGGAAAATTAAATTGATGCGATTATATTTTGCCAAGGACTCCTTTGCCTCCATTAAACTTGTATAAATATCTTTTTCAAAATTCTCATACACCATAGAAATTTGCCCTGTTATTCCTGGTATTTTCTTATCTACAATAATTAATTTCTCTTTAGGCAACGTGTTAATTAATTTATTAGCCGCCACATCATCCTCTAGAAAATAGGGGATAATCACAATGTGTGAATAATCTTTTTCCCTTCGTTCAATAATCCGCTTAAATAAATTGAAGTCATTATTGTACACATAAAAATCAACCACTGCATTTTCTCCCAACTCTTTGACAAAAGCATCGTATATAATTTTCTTATGCTCACTAAGTTTATTGAACAATAAAAAAATCCGATAGGTGATGGGGATCGAATCGACATTAATGAAAAAACCTTTTCCTCGAACTGAATCGACAATCCCGATAGATTTTAAATAATTATAGCCTTTTTCAACGGTTATCCTAGAAATGTAATAATGAAAACTAACTTCATTGATGGATGGCAAAACATCCCCCTTTTTCATTTTATTTTTCTGAATAGCCTCAATAATCGAATGCGCCAATTGGCGATATTTCGGCGTCGAGGAAAACTCATCGATATGTATAAATTCAAAAATGGCCATATTTAGCTAATCGAATTGCCTATGCCAACAATAATAACAGATACTAAAATGACCACAATACCTGCCACTACCGTTCGGTAAGTGGACTTAGAAACACCATTCCATTCCTTGAAATAAATTCCCCAGAAATTGGACGTGATGATGATTGTAGCCATGTGTAAAATCCATGAACTAGCCCCATTACCTAATTTACTCTCCCCCATACCATAAAAGAAAAACTGCAAAAACCAGGTTGTTCCAGCCACAGCCGCAAAAGTATAATTCATTCGCAAAGGTGAATTTTTGTTTAAATAATCCCCAAATGTTTTATTGCTGAAATTCAAATACATACACCACACAAAATTGGTCAGAAAACCACCCCAAAGCACTACCACAAAAATAACATTATTTTGGAATAAGGGATCAGAACCTTTTTCAACCGCCACAGCAGCCATATCTTTCCCCGCTTCAATACCAAAATTAAAACAGGCACTACATAAACCTGAAATAGTCGCAACAATTAAACCCTTAGTTAAATCAAATTCCTTTACACTTTTTTGTTTCTGTTCTTGAGACAATTCATTCTCCTTCATCATCCCCGCTTTTCCACATAAATAAATGCCAAGAACACAAACCAAAATACCTAATAAAACAATTTGACCACCCGTACTACCCACAATATGTGAAATGGTATCCCCTTGTATTTGCGCTATTTCTCGATAAATTGGAGGAACCAAAGCTCCAAAAATACTACAAAGACTTAAGGCGATAGACATACCCAATGACATGCCTAAGTAACGCATCGCTAATCCAAAAGTCAATCCACCAATTCCCCACAATACACCAAAGACAAACGTCCATAATAAAACTTGGCTGTTTGCATGGACAATGATTTCCATGAAATCTGGAATAGTTAAATAGGCTGCCAATAAAGGAACAAAAATCCACGAAAATAAACCACCAATAATCCATGCGCTTTCCCAAGACCAAACTTGGATTTTACGATAAGGAATGTAAAAACTACCCGAAGCGAAACCTCCTAGCGAATGAAAGAATAAACCTAAAATGGAACCCATAGAATTAATTTAAAATGGTAAATTTGAAATATAGTATAAAAATTTCAATGGTAAATTATATATATATCCTCAAATTACTATACTTACACCCCTTATGAAGGCAAATAAATTCTCTACTCACACGAAAAAACTTGGAGGAATGATCATTTTCCTATCTAGTTTATTTTTAATTTCTCTAACAAGTCTAAATCAAAATGATGATTGGGATTCCTATTTAGGTGGCTCTGACCGTAATCATTTCAGCACCTTAGATCAAATTACCAAAGATAATGTGGCCCAATTAAAAATAGCTTGGACCTACTCCATGCCCGATTCTGGTCAGATGCAAAGCAACCCCATTATTGCGAATGGAATTTTATATGGGATAAGTTCAGAACTTCAAGTATTTGCTTTAAATGCGTCTACGGGCAAACAAATTTGGAAATTTGGTGACCCATTGAAAAACTGGGCCAGTACCAGTAGAGGAGTTAGTTTATGGAAAGGGCAATATGAAAATCGTATATTATTTACGGCTGGGCCTAATTTATGGGCATTAGATGCAAAAACAGGCATGCCCATTTTATCTTTCGGTAAATCTGGCAAAGTGGATTTGCACGAAGGATTACCCAAAATTGCCAAAGATAAATTCATTATATCCAATACACCTGGTACGATTTTTAAAAATTTAATCCTCATGCCAGTAAGATTATCTGAGGGTGCAGACGCTGCCCCAGGCGATTTGAGAGCCTTCGATGTAATAACAGGAAAAATTGCCTGGACCTTCCATACCATCCCCTATCCGGGCGAATATGGATATTCTACTTGGCCCAAAGACGCCTACAAAAATGAATATACGGGTGCCGCAAATAATTGGGCCGGCATGGCCGTCGACGAAAAAAGGGGAATCGTATTTGTACCTACTGGATCTGCCGGTTATGATTTCTGGGGTGGTAATCGCAAGGGGAAAAATTTATTTGCCAATTGCCTTTTGGCCTTAGATGCCAATACGGGAAAGAGGCTTTGGCATTTTCAAACTACGCACCATGATTTATGGGATCGCGACCTTCCCGCCCCGCCTAATTTGATTACTGTGGTTAAAAATGGAAAGAAAATTGACGCCGTAGCACAAATCACCAAACAAGGTTATGTATTTGTTTTCGATCGAGTGAGTGGAAAACCTCTTTTCCCGATCGTTGAAAAAAAGGTACCTAAATCGACATTTTCTGAGGAAAGCGCTTGGCCTACGCAACCAATCCCCACCTTACCGAAACCTTATGCAAGGCAATCGAATGAATTATCGAGCGAAGACGTTAATCCTTATTCTCAAAATATAGACCAACTAAAACAAACATTAAAATCAATAGATAAAAATTGGTATGCGGCGCCATCCAAAAAAGGCACCTTAATACTACCAGGGTTTGATGGAGGGGGTGAATGGGGTGGTGCGGGTGCTGATCCTGAAAATGGCATTATTTACATCAATTCTAACGAAATGGGCTGGATTCAAACGATGGAACCAGCTGCCACTAACTTAAAAGCGACTGGAGAAAACGTGTATAAAACGTATTGTAAGTCTTGCCATGGCGCGGAGTTACAAGGAAATACAAAAAGTGGATTCCCCGAATTAAATACCCTTCATCAAAGAAGGAAAAAAGCATTTGTCAACGAAATAGTGACTCAAGGCAAAGGGATGATGCCCGGATTTGGCCAATTGACAGCCATAGAAAAATCAAATTTACTCGCATTTTTATTTAAAGAAGCACCCAAGGAAATCGTGAGTGTACAAGATTTAAAAACTAAAAATCTTCCTCCTTACAAAATGACTGGTTATAATAAATTTTTAGATTCTGAGGGGATGGCAGGAATCAGTCCACCTTGGGGAACATTAAATGCCATTGACCTCAATACGGGTAAATACCTCTGGAAAATTCCCTTTGGTGATGAACCTATTTTGGCAAAAAAAGGAATAAAAAATACAGGAACTGAAAATTATGGAGGACCCATTATTACCCAAAACGGGTTGCTTTTGATTGCGTCGACTAAAGATGGAAAATTCAGAGCCTTTGATCGTTCAAATGGAAAACTGCTATTCGAATATCTTTTGCCTGCGGCATCATTTGCCACTCCATCCACATACATGATGAATGGAAAACAATATATTGTGTTGGCTTGCGGAGGCACAAAATTGGGAACGACTAAAGGAAATTCTTATGTAGCACTAGCCTTACAATAAGATGCCATAGTTCAATAAATGAACAATTTAATAACTCTTTACTTTTAATTAGTACAAGATTTTAATACTTTTGCTATATAAAAATTCATTAAATTTAATTAAAAAATGCTAATTGGCGTACTAAAAGAATCAAAGGAGTTCGAAAAAAGAGTGGCATTAACACCGGATATCGTAAAGCAACTCATCAAAAAAGGTTTTCAAGTTTTAATAGAAACTGGCGCAGGATTATCATCGGCATTTTCGGATTTAAATTTTAAAGATTCGGGTGCAAAAATAGTTGAAGCCGATGAAATATACAAAGCAAAAATTCTGGTAAAAGTTAATCCATTTACGATTCTTGAGGTAAATCAGATGAAATCAGAAACTGTTTGTATTTCATTTCTTTATGCCTATACGCAGGCAGATTTGGTCAACGCATTAAAATCAAAAAATATCAGCGCATTTTCTATGGATGCGGTACCTAGGATTTCAAGGGCTCAGAAAATGGATGCTTTAAGTTCGCAGGCCAACCTAGCCGGATATAAAGCTGTATTATTAGGAGCGAATGCTTTGGGAAAGATTTTTCCTTTGATGATGACAGCCGCAGGAACAATTACCCCATCAAAGGTGCTGATTTTTGGCGCAGGTGTGGCTGGCTTACAAGCGATAGCAACCGCTAAAAGATTGGGAGCTGTAGTAGAAGTAAGTGATGTACGACCAGAGACAAAAGAGCAGGTAGAATCCTTGGGAGGACGTTTTTTAAGTGTCGAAGGGGTTGATCAGGTAAAAGTTGAAGGTGGATACGCTAGTGAAATATCGGCTGAATTTTTAGCAAAACAGCAAAAATTAATCGAGGATAAAATAAAAGATGCTGATATCGTGATTACAACGGCCCTTGTTATAGGAAAAAAGGCTCCAATTTTAGTCACAGAAGAGATGGTCAAATCCATGAAAATGGGTTCAGTGATTGTCGATTTAGCCGTCGAGTCAGGAGGAAATTGCGCCATTTCTGAAATTAACAAAACAGTCGTTAAATATGGCGTTACCTTGATTGGAATTGCTAACCTTCCTGCATTGTTATCGACCAATGCCAGTCAATTATATGCCACTAACATCAGTGCATTAATTTTACATTTAGCCAACCCTGAATCTTTTCTTTGGGAAATGGAAGAGGAAATCACTAAAGGGTCACTTATTACGCATCAAGGTAAATTAGTGCATGAATTTACCGCATCAATTTTAAAATAAATTTAAATAATTCATTATGTCCATTGACTCACTCATTATTTTAATATACGTGCTAGTTTTGGCTAGTTACCTAGGTTTCGAATTAATCGCTAAGGTACCCCCTACGCTACATACTCCTCTCATGTCAGGTTCCAATGCCATATCTGGAATTACCATTGTAGGCGCATTACTGGCTTGTAATGAATTAGGATATACAACATTAAGCAAATGGATGGGGATGATCGCACTTATATTAGCCACCATTAATGTAGTTGGCGGTTATGCTGTGACGGACCGAATGCTTAAAATGTTTAAGAAATAATAAAAATGAATATAACAATCCAACTTCTGTATTTATTTTCTTCTGTTCTTTTCATCATTGGGATTAAAATGATGAATAAAACAAAAGATGCGCGGGCGGGAAATTTACTTTCTTCAGTAGGAATGCTCATCGCTATAATAGCGACATTAATGCAAATTGAGGTCATTTCCATGGTAGAAATTTTTATCTGTATCATTATTGGTTCACTGATAGGCCTTTATTATGCTTACAAAGTAGAGATGACTCAAATCCCAGAAATGGTGGCACTATTTAATGGATTTGGTGGACTAGCTTCCGTGGCAGTGGCCATTTCAGATTATTGGTTAAAAAGTCAAATAACGGTTGCAAACATTGATATCATAATTTTAGTTAGCATTATACTAAGTGTATTTATCGGCGGTATCACCTTTACGGGCTCAATGGTTGCTTTTTTGAAATTGAATGGTCGAATTACAGGAAGTCCAATCACATTTAAAGGTCAGCATCCTCTAAATTTAGTCATGTTGATATCATTTGTACTGGCTTCTGTGGCTACATGGATGAATCCAACGGACATAAATTTTATGATTGTTTTAGTTTTGATATCACTATTACTTGGCATATTAACGGTCATCCCGATTGGTGGAGCAGACATGCCTGTTGTGATCTCCCTATTAAATTCATATTCAGGAATGGCCGCTTGCACCACAGGTTTCATTTTAAATAATAATGTATTAATTGTAGCAGGTGCGCTAGTAGGAGCATCCGGAATCATATTAACACAAATCATGTGTAAAGCCATGAATCGATCTTTGGTTAATGTACTTTTAGGTGGATTTGGTCAAACGGTAGCTGGCGAACAAACTGAAGGACCTTCCATTATTGTCAAGGAAGTTGGCATAGAGGAAGCTGCCATGTTATTTGACGGCGCATCATCGGTTATCGTAGTTCCAGGTTATGGAATGGCCGTTGCGCAAGCTCAACACGTTATTAGAGAGCTTATGGAGCAATGTGAAAAAAGAAATATCAGGTTTAAATTTGCCATACATCCTGTAGCGGGTAGAATGCCAGGCCATATGAATGTGTTATTAGCTGAGGCTAATATATCATATGATAAATTTATTGAGATGGATGAAATAAATAATGAATTTTTAAATACCGATTTGGTCTTTGTTGTAGGAGCAAATGATGTAGTTAATCCAGCGGCACAAACCAATCCTCAAAGTCCAATTTTTGGAATGCCAATATTGAATGCCTTCAAGGCAAGAACAATCATCGTGAGCAAACGGAGTATGGGAAAAGGGTATGCTGGAGTAGAAAATGAGTTATTTGGTTACCAGAATTGCCTTATGCTATTTGGAGATGCTAAACAAACTATTGCAAAAGTCGTATCTGAAATTAAAGAGCTTTAATTAGTTTTATTGATTTTATTTCAAAAAATAAAGCACTTACAAATGACGTAAGTGCTTTATTTTTAATAGAGTGGACCAGCATGGGCTCGAACCATGGACCCCCTGATTATGAGTCAGGTGCTCTAACCAGCTGAGCTACAAGTCCACATTAGATTAAACTAATGTGGTGCAAAATTAAGTAATTATTGCCTTTCTAACTACATTTGGTAAAATAATTTAAGATTGATTAGATTGTATTATCTAATTTTTTAGAGGAAAAGATAAATCTTACATTTGTTTATCATTAAATTCATTTTGGCATAAAACCTGTGGACCGCGCTATGTTTCCAACAAAAATAATTAATGATCCCATTTATGGATTTATCAAAATAAATAATCCACTCATATTGGAGTTGATAGATCATCCATTTTTCCAAAGACTTAAGCGAATTAAACAATTGGGATTAGCCGAATTTGTCTATCCGGGGGCACATCATACCCGTTTTCATCATGCCTTAGGAGCTATGCATTTAATGGATCAAGCGTTAAATAATTTAAAAGCCAAGGGATATAGTATCACGGAAACTGAGCAAGAAGCCGCTGAAATTGCCATTTTGTTGCATGATATTGGTCATGGACCATTTTCACATGTATTAGAAAATACCATATTAAATGAAGTAAAACATGAAGAAGTTTCAAATCTGCTCATGAAAAAGTTGAATGAGCATTTTAAAGGTCGATTATCATTGGCCATTGAGATGTTTAATAATCACTATCATCGTCCGTTTTTTCATCAATTAATTTCGAGCCAATTGGATGTGGATCGATTGGATTATTTGAGCAGGGATTCATTTTATACGGGGGTAAGAGAGGGGTTTATTGGCTCTGAAAGGTTATTAAGCATGTTGGATCTTAAAAACGAGCAACTTGTTTTAGAAGAAAAAGGCATTTATTCCATCGAAAACTTTTTAATGGCGCGACGACTGATGTATTGGCAAGTCTACCTTCACAAAACAGCTATTGCCGCGGAGACCATGCTCATTCAAATTCTACGGCGTGCAAAGGATTTAATGGCTCAAGGCATAAAATTGAATTGTTCAAAGTCTCTTTATGTGTTTTTAAGTAGGACCTATACTTGGGATGAGTTTGCTGGTGATGATAAACTTTTGATTGCCTTTACGGATTTAGATGATCATGATATTTGGGCAGCTTTAAAAGATTGGAAAAACGAAAAGGATAAAATTTTAAGGCATTTATGTGAGTCCTTTTTAACCAGGAAATTATTTAAATGTAAATTAGGAACTCAGCCATTACCCAAATCTAAAATAACAGAAATAGAGACTAAGATTCAAGAAAGTTTAGGCATCGGTATTGAGGAACTTTCATATTTTGTCGTAGAGGGCTCCACAAGCAATGCGGCCTATGTTCAAGGCGACAATACAATCAAAATGATCGATAAACAAGGTCAAGTGGTTGAGTTAATGCTTGCATCCGATTTACCGACGATCCAAGCCTTAAGTAAGATTGTAAAAAAATACTATTTTTGTTACCCAAAGAGCGTATATTTGTAAGGAGAATTGAGCTAAATTATTTTTAATTATAAATTGCCACCCTATATTTAACACATGAAATTTACTGTTGACCAAATAGCTGATTTAATTGAAGGTACGGTAAATGGCAATGGGGCTACATTAATTAGTAATTTCGATAAAATAGAAGAGGGAAAATCAGGTAGTATTTCATTTCTTTCCAATCCAAAATACGAATCTTTTTTATATCAAACAGAAGCATCAGCGGTCATCATCTCAAAAGATCTTGACTTGAAAAAGCCGGTCAAAACCGCATTAATACGTGTTTCTGATCCATATTTAGCATTCACAATCTTATTACAAAAATACCAAGAATTGGTAGAAAATAAGGAAACAGGCATTCAGGTGCCTAGTTACGTTGCAGAAAGTGCCCAAATTTCAGAACATGTTTTTGTAGGACGATTTACACAAATCGATGCTGGCAGCCGAATAGGTGAAAATTCACAAATTTATGATCGGGTGAGTATAGGAAAAAATGTACAAGTGGGTTCCGATTGCACCATATACCCAGGCGTGGTCATCTATAAAGATTGTATCATCGGCAACAACGTCGTTATACATGCGAATTCGGTTATCGGCTCAGATGGTTTTGGGCATGCACCACAAGCAGATGGAACATTTAAGTCAATACCCCAATTAGGAAACGTTGTTATTGAGGATGATGTATCCATTGGTTCCAATACGACGATAGACCGAGCGACCATGGGTTCAACGATTATTAGAAAAGGAGTGAAAATTGATAATTTAGTGCAAATAGCACACAATGTAGAAATAGGTTCAAATACAGCTATTGCAGCACAAACAGGCATTTCAGGCTCGACCAAAGTGGGCGAGAATTGTTTGATTGCAGGCCAAGTAGGGGTGGCAGGACATATTACTATTGCGCCTAAAACGATCGTAACAGGTCAATCTGGCGTAACAAAAAGTGTTAAAATACCAGGACAAACATTGGGTGGTACCCCAGCCTCAAATAATGTAGATTTCTTAAAGAGAAATGCATTAATTCGGCAATTGCCAGAATTTTTTGAAAAATTTAATCAAAGCAACAAATAATATTGAGTTGGCTTTACCCTTATTATGAATAATAAGCAACACACCATATCAAAATCAGTCACATTATGTGGAGTAGGTTTACACACAGGAGTCCTAGTGAATATGACATTTTTGCCGGCGGCGTCCAACCACGGCATAAAATTTCAGCGAATAGATTTACCAGGTCAGCCCATCGCAGATGCCGATGTTGATTACGTAGTCGATACCTCAAGAGGAACCACCATTGAACATAATGGAGCTAGAATTAATACAGTAGAACATGTAATGGCTTCTTTGGTTGGCCTTGAAATTGACAACGTTTTAATTCAATTAGATGGTCCAGAACCCCCCATCATGGATGGAAGTTCGATAAAATTTGTGGAAGCGTTAAAGGATGCTGAGCCTGTTGAACAGGAGGCTCATCGTAAATTTTTCGAAGTAACAGAAGAAGTACGTTTTAAAGATCCTGATAAAGATATTGAATTAGCTGCATTGCCATTAAATGATTATCGGATGGCCGTTATGGTAGATTATAATTCTAAATTCTTATCGAGCCAACATGCTAATTTGAGTCATGTATCACAATTTGAAAGAGGTTTTGCCATGTGTCGAACTTTTTGTTTTGTGCATGAATTAGAGGTTTTATATAAAGAGGGCCTGATCAAAGGGGGTGATTTAAGTAATGCCATTGTCATTGCAGACCGTGATTACTCTGAAGCGGAATTGGCTCATTTATCGGATGTTTTAAGAAAACCCAAAGTAAGTATTTCAAAAGAAATTGGAATCCTAAATAATACCAGCTTGCACTTTCCTAATGAAATGGCTAGGCATAAATTATTGGATTTAATGGGTGATTTGGCCTTAGTGGGTAGGCCCATTAAAGCGCAAATATTAGCTTCGAGACCTGGACATGCATCTAATATTGAATTGGCAAAAAAAATCAAGAAATTGATGTTGGAAACCGAAAAGAACAATATTCCTATTTACGATCCAAAGCAACCTCCCATTTGTTCACATCAACGAATATATGAGTTATTGCCACATCGATATCCATTTCAAATGATTGACAAGATTATTTATTTAGATGATAATAGTGTGGTTGGTGTTAAAAATGTGACGATGAATGAATATTATTTCATGGGTCATTTTCCGAGTAATCCTGTGATGCCAGGTGTTATGCAAATAGAAGCCATGGCTCAAACAGGAGGGATATTAGTGCTTAGTTCTGTACCAGACCCTGAAAATTATTGGCCTTATTTAGTAGGCATTGAAAATTGCAGGTTTAGAAGAAGTGTGATTCCTGGAGATACAGTAATATTTAAATGTGAGCTTCTAGCACCCATACGAAGAGGTATTGCAAAAATGATTGGGAAGGCTTATGTGTCAGGCCAAGTAGTTTGTGAAGCAGAAATGACTGCAAGTTTAGTTAGAAAATCGTAGTACAAAATTTATGAATTATCCATTAACTTCTATAAATCCGAATGCCATCATTGGATCGAATGTGCAAATTGATCCTTTTACCGTCATACACGATGATGTACAAATCGGAGAAGGTAGTTGGATTGGTTCGAATGTAACTATATTTTCAGGAGCAAGAATTGGGAAAAATGTAAAAATTTTTCCTGGGGCTGTTATTTCAGCGATTCCTCAGGATTTAAAATTTGGAGGAGAAGTCACGACAGCAGAAATTGGCGATAATACAACCATCCGAGAATGTGTAACGGTGAATCGAGGAACGAACGACAGACAAAAAACGGTCATTGGCCCCAATTGTTTAATTATGGCTTATGTACATATTGCACATGATTGTGTCATTGGAAACCAGTGTATCATTGCAAATTCGGTTCAATTAGCTGGGCATGTGAATGTAGGCGACTTTGCCATCATTGGAGGTTCATCTGCCGTTCACCAATTTGGACAAATAGGAAGACATGTCATGATCTCTGGAGGCTCACTTGTTCGAAAGGATGTCCCCCCATTTACAAAATCAGGCAGGGAACCACTTACCTATGCAGGAGTTAATTCAATAGGTTTAAAGAGGCGAGGTTTCAGCGATGAACTCATTAATGAAATCCAAGAAGTATATAGATTCCTGTACAACAAGGGATTAAATACCAATGACGCCTTAGCGGAAATTGAAAAATCGATCAGAAAATCTCCTGAAAGAGATGAAATCATAGATTTCATTCGTAATTCAGAAAGAGGGATCATGAAAGGCTAAGCTAACTCCTATGAAAATTCTTGCTGAAAACTTAGAAAAGAAATTCCGCCAAGAATACGTCATTAAAAACTTTAATTTCGAATTTGAAGATCATAAGAAATATGCGATTGTAGGACCTAATGGTTCAGGTAAATCTACTTTACTGCAGTTGCTGAGTCAATTTTCATTGCCCACAAAAGGCTCTGTCAACTACCTAGATAACCAAGGAAACCGAATCGAACAAGATCGGGCTTTTAAACAAATTTCCTTTGCGGCTCCCTACAGTGAAATAATTGAAGAATTTACCATCAGTGAATTAATATCATTTTTAGTCGGCCTACAGAATCTACCCAACGAATTCAACCTACATGCATTTGAAGAATTTTCTGAACTAAAGGCAAATCCAAATAAACTAATTAAGGATTTCTCATCTGGTATGAAGCAAAAAACAAAACTTACGCTTGCATTTTCTGCGCCTAGGCCCTTTTTGTTTTTAGATGAACCGACAACTAATTTGGACCATAAATCAAAAAGCTGGTTTCAAAACAAATTAGCATCCGAAAAGGATAAATTGATCCTGATTGCTTCTAATGAGGAATCAGAAATAAAATACTGCGAAGAGCAAATTCAAATTTTAGATTTCAAATAATTCCATTGGAAGCGCAAAATAATAAGGCCCACAAGGATCAAGCTTAGTCCAAGGTAGAAACCTATACTTGAAAAATCCAACACTCCCCTACTAATATTTTGAAAATGATAATTTAAACTTTGGAATGTCAAATCAAAATTAAAAATCTTACCTATTTCTTGGGGTCCTTGCCAAAAAACAAAATTCAAAAATACACCCAATACAAAAGATAATGCTTGTTTGGTTGCCATAGCTGATGCTAGAGCACTTAAACAAACAAATACAATGATCAGCAAAAGCAAACTAAAATAAGCGCTAAAAACAATACCCAAATCCATATTAAAAGCTGGCGAACTTAAGTTACCCATACTATAAATAAATAGGACAGTAGGTAGCAAAATGATAGCCATAAGCCATATTTGACTTAGAATTTTGGCCCATATGATTCTTTCAATCGATATAGGTAATGTACGCAAGAGATTAAAAGTGCCTAATTCAAACTCTTCTGAAAATAGCCTCATGCAAATGGCCGGCGTGAAAAATAAAAAAAACCAAGGACTTAAATCAAAAAATACACTCAGTTCGGCAAAGCCAAAATCTAAGACATTGCCTTGGAAAAACCAAGTATATAATCCTATCAATAAATAAAAAGAGAACATGAGTCCCATTCCGATGAATGAGGTAAAAAACACATTAAATTCTTTCTGAATAATGGCCCACATATTAATCTTCAAAAATTGATTTTTCTTTTCTCAAAATGGCCGATACAATCAATCCAAGTAAGAAAGTAAATAAAACAGAAAAGAAAACGATGATCATAAATTGGACGCCGGGGCCTAACATCATCTTAGTGATTTTTTCAGCATCCTCGATTTGACTTTCAGTTAAACCCTGACTTTCTAGTTTTTCCCTAGTAATGTCCAATTGTTTTTGAAGAACTCCTTGATCAATAAAATTCAAATAAATATAATTAAAACCTCCACTTACAACTCCCCAAACAGCGCCAATTAACAGTGAATTCCCTAAACCCTGTCCGTAGCTAATCAGATCGTCTTGGTTTAATCTCACTTCTTTTAACGCTAAATACAGGATAGTCGTGTTAATTAAAAGCGTGGCCAAAAAAGAAACCCAACCTAAAGTTTCACTAAAATCTTCCTCTAAACCAGAGTATTTAGTGAACAGAGTTAATAAAAAACTACTAATCCCACCGATGACACCCCATTTTAATGCCAAAACAGAGTTAGAAACTTTTAAATCTTCTTGTTTTTCCATGGTTAATTCTTTTTAAAATATAAGGAGAAAAGGAGATTGGGTAAAAATGCCAACACAATTTTTTGGGAAAAATCATCTTTGGCGATACTTCCCGCATCAATTCCATTAATACCATTTAATAACATTTTATAATATTCAATACCTTCTTGCTCAATAATCACCGCTTTGTACTGTTGCAATTCACTGACGCTCAATTGAACATATTCATTTAATACGCCTAAACCTATTTCAGATAAGTAGAAATAATACAATACCAATGAACTAACAAAAGCCACTAAAAGAATATATATGTACTGAAATAAGAAGATTTTCAAAAAATGAATGGAATCCCACCTAAAGATTTTTTTGACTAATAAGAATTGAAGAATTAATACCAATATAAAGCTAGGCGCCTTTTTACCTCCAAGAGGTAAAACACCTAGGTAATAAAAAACAATACAATAAAGAATGATTAACGCGACGGCCAATAAACTTGTCGCTAATAATTGTGGCCAAAACTTAATTAGACTTTTCATTTATTGATTATTATACGCAATCTCATGTTGATTCAGCACCATTAAAATTTTATGGTTAAAAGTATATCCTAGAAAAGCTGAATTTTTAGATTTGCCTACAATCTGATCTACTGCATAAGGATATGCAGGGACTTTTTGAAATAGAATTCCTTTGACCTCACTTCCAATTCCGATCGTTGGCATGTTAAGCCCTACTAAATTTGCTGGGTTGTAAGAGAGTAATTGATTAATATTTGAAATTTTTCGATTCATTGCCTCTTGGTAACATGTGAGAAATAACGTTTCTAAGCCGATTGTACCAAAAGCCGCATGATCAAATTCAACTTCTTTTACTTCACTTTCGTTAGGCGTATGATCCGAAACGATGGCATCGATTGTACCATCTTGAATACCTTTCCATAAAGCATCCACATCACTCTCAGTCCTAAATGGCGGAAAAACCTTTTTCAAGGTATCAAAATCAGTCATTGAATCCTCCGTAAAAATTAATTGGTGAACAGCCACATCGCAAGTAACAGGCATTCCCTTTTTCTTAGCTGCCCGAATTAAGTCCACCGATTCACGACAAGAAAGACAAGAAAAATGAAGTCGGAACTTAGCATGAGTGTGACCAAAAGAATTTGATAACGTATAAGCAATTAAGTCTAAATCACGTTTAATACTTAAGGTCTCAGACAAATTCGGGATGCCTTTAAGCCCCAATAAAGTACTTTGTAGCCCTTCATTTATTTGACCATACAGAGATAAACCAGTAGTATCCGGCCTAGAAACCAAGGTTGCTGGCAATGATTGCAAATATTGCAAGCACTTGCTCATTAAATCTACGTTCTGAATACTTGAATTCCCATGCGCAAACCAATGGGCGCCTGAGGAAAATAAATCAAATAAATCGGTGAAACTATCCCCTTGATTATCAATTGTCAAAGGTGCCATAGCCACAAAGTTCACCCCATGAACTTGAGACATGTTTTTAACAAACTCAAGTGCCTGTGGTTGTTGCGGAACTGGATCTCCTGTAGGCAAAAGCAATAAATCCAATACCCCACCTTTCTTGGCAGCTGCCGACAAACTAGACCAGTCTTCTTTAAATTCTCCACCCGGCAAGGTATTATGAACTCGCAAATCTACGATGGAAGGAGCCCAAGCTAAATCGGGTTGTTCCATAAGCAAATCGGCTTTTTCGTTCAAATTTTTTCCAATTTGAACCCATTGACCATTCTCAAATAATAAATCGACGGTCTGATTATAAAAGTCTGAAAGACTATCTTGAATTAAAACCGATTTAAATAAAATTCTCATGCGATTCTATGGTAAAAAAAAACCCTGATCAGCAGGGTTAAAAATTAATGTGCAATAAACGATTTGTAGGTCTCAACATCCATTAAATGGTTTATATCACCTAAATCGCTGGGTTTCACTTTGATCACCCAACCATCTCCATAAGGGTCCGTGTTAATTAATTCCGGGTTATTGTTTAATGATGTGTTAAACTCAATTACCTCGCCAGCAACAGGCAGGAACAAATCTGAAACTGTCTTCACAGCTTCCACTGTTCCAAAAACGCCATCTTTCCCTATGTTTTTTCCAATGGATTCCACTTCAACAAATACGATATCTCCCAATTCCCCTTGGGCAAAATCAGTAATTCCTACCACGGCTATATCTCCCTCAATTTTAATCCATTCGTGTTCTTGTGTGTACTTTAAGCCAACTGGAAAATTCATATGTAATGTTTTAGCATGCAAAGGTCACGAAATTCATGATTTATTGCAAATAAATTTATTCAATAATTCATTTTATTCATTTAAGCTATATCGGATTTGAAATCCCCCGGCTACGGTGGATCGATAAAATGAATTCGAAACCAATGGATTGTTAAACATTTTATCAAAATATGCGGTAACAGACAATTTATCACTGATGGCATAAGTAATTTGAGGCCTAAATTGGAAATTATAAAAGCCTTGAGTTACGATCGTCTCAGCATCCAATTTCCTTTGCAATGTCCTAGTGTCCCGAATAGTTAAATTGCAGTTAAATCTCAAATCATTAGGTAAGCGAACATTTCGCCCATTAATTTTAAAAGGAATTAACATATTGGCTTTAGTAAAACCAATGGCAAATGTTAAGTCCTTATTTGATAATTCGGCTACCTGATTATTGGATAAATTTAAACCCACATTTCTATCTTGATTATATTCAAAACGCAGGGATACTCTACTTTTAGTCATTGCATTAATACCAATTAAAGGGGAAAAACGCTCTGAAAACGAAATGGTACTCATCACGTAAACAGGAATCAGCGTATTTGTTTTTGCATCAAACCTCGACGACAAAGGATACAGTAAGCTATTAAGCGTTAGACTAGTATAATCATTTTCAAATTGGCCATATTCCAAAGCTGAAACAAAATTTCCCACACTATAGGTACTAGAATACATGTGCGTAATCGTGAAAGAAGAAAATTTCTTCGTGATCCAAGGGATCAAATTCAGGCCATTATAATCCACTTTCCAGTTGGGCAACGGAATATTATAAAAAGGAGAATACTTAACATCGTTAGCCGACACGCCCGAATATGCTGCAAAAAAGGAAGGAATTAATACATCCTGAGAATTAATGTTATAATCTCCACCTTCAGCTAGTTTAGCTCTTGTCAATCTATTTAATAAAATCGATCTATTCGTCCTGAATTTTTCAAAAACTAAAGTAGGATCATCAAATGCCGTTAAAAATGATAAAAATGACATGGAGTAATTTCCGGAACGTATGGGGCTTTCAGATATAAATGCACCATTGACTGTTTTAGGCCTAAAAAATTCTTGGTAATTATCTCCTTTATTATAATTTCCTTCCACTTGAATTCTTAAATCTTTATTGGGTTCCAATTGTGTGATATAAGAGAACTTCTCTTGTTTGGTCTGAGTAAAAGGGATATTTTGTACGATACTTTTGGAAAGCCAACCATTTTGACCGGCTGTAAACCTTATTTGATCATTTTGGCTACCTGAAATAAAATCAAAACCAGGAGCAGTTGATTGGCTATTCATGCCCAATAAACCTGGATTAGGCAAAAACCCTGGTAAAGTCGTGGACTCGTTGATCGAGTAATTAACCTGAATTCCTCGTAAAGTCAATAGTAACCGAGTCAAAGAGCGAAGTGCATTTTTAGGAGAAATTAAAATATCGTCATCATCTCCTGGGTTCCGTGCTACATTTTTCCCAATGGGATTACCGTTATTAGCCCATCTAAGTGCTTTAATCCGATTATAAAGGGCGACAAAATCCACTTTTCCATTAATAGAGCGCTCTCGAGTATTTTTTATAATATTACCAAATGGCAAGTCTAAGGAATCTCGAATATCATACGAATTAGCAAAATAATTATAGCCAATTCGATGCGAATAATCTGCATTCATCCAATCAGTTAAAGGCAATTTCTGTAAAGGTAAACGCCAAATCATTCCAGCTTGTTGGTCAAAATTCTTAGCCCTCCCTAAGCTTTTGATATTGAACATCACTGAATCTCGTTTAGCCTGAGAATCTAAATCACCAAAAGGTTCATCAATAATTGAATTAACTAAAGTATTATAATTCAGGACCACACTCTTTGTTAAATTCCAATTCAACGCATATTGTCGATTAAAATACCAATATTTTTCAAACTGAGGAGCCACTTCTAATGTAGTCAATTCCCCATTTCTTAATTGAGTCCTGATAAAACTACGATCCATTTCAGCCCTCACAGTTAAGGAGGTCGGAACAAAATTGACATTCATATCCTTCAATAGCAAAAGCCATTGCGAATTAGAAGTCATTTTTGCAAAAGGCTCCCAAAAATTACTATTAGACGTATACGCATACAAAACACTTCCACGCTGACTTAATTGAGTATAAGAGTCAATTAAAGTGCTCGATCGAATCATTTCAGAATAGGCATATGAAAAAGAAAAATTTGAAAGATCCCATACATACGCATGTTTAGCTAGAGCACTTTTAATTTTACGAACGTTAGAAAAATTAAAACCATGTCTCTCCGTATTATCTTGAACTAGCTTCAAATATTCTTGTTTTTTTGATTCCGAACTAAACTTGCCCAGTGAATTTGTTAGGAAAATATCTGGATCTAAAGGGTCAAATTGGGGAGCAATATTTCGTTTGTCATATGAAATATAAAATGGAATTTGGAATCCCCACTGAAGAGGTAAAAATTTATCTAAATTCAAATTAGCCGTTAGACCAATTTCGTATAAATTATCGCGTGATCTTTCCGAAATTTTTGATTGAACGCCACCAAATCCATAATTTTTAAAGCTCCCATTGAAAACCACTTGGCCTATGTCGGCCAACTTAATCCCCAATTTACCTATGGCTGCTTCGCCAGAAGTTTGATCAAATCCAAATCCTCTTAATTCATTCACCCAGACGCAAAAAGATTTATTTTGCCTATCTTTTGTGGTATTCCGAACGCCAATCATCGTGGTCATGGTCGCACTTTGATCCGGTCGTCCCATCACAGTAATGCGATAAACTTTGCCCGTGGAACTAGTCATCAACATAAAAAACCGGTCATTCAGGCCTTTATTTTGTCGGTCACGTTCTATTTTTACTTGCTTTAATAATTCGAATTCAATGTCAAATTCATTTTCCATTGGCCAAATTTCAGTATCTAAACTTTGTCCTTTCTGTGTTTGAATCAAACCTGTATTCTCAACCTCATAATAGTTATCTGTCAAATCTGTCCCTATACGCAAAAATGCAGAAACATGTCCCGAAATTTGATCTGCACTTTGCATGGAAACAAACATTCTAAGTCGTTTGTAATTAATGAAGTCAAACAACGTATTTTTGAAAACTGCTCTAGCATCTCCTGGCCTAAGATTATCAACACATAAACTCATAGACTGCTCATTTAATCGAGCATTATTGATCGTGGTAATGTCTTGATCTCGTACAAAACCTGGAGGTACTACATAGGGAATCGCATTGGCCCCCTTCGTAGCTGGTCCATTTTCTTCTACATTGACACTTGACACCCTAAATTTAGCATCATAAGATTCAGGTAAATCTTGGCCATTTTTAACGTCTAAATTTCCAATAAACTTTCTGTATGAATATCCCGAAATCTGTAATTGAGCAAATCGCAATACTACAGGATCTTGAAAATCACTCAATAACATTCTAAAAAAACGTATGGATTTGAAGCTCGACATCTCTCCCGCCGGTGTTGTGTAATTACGTTTATCCTTGATCGGAACTCGAAATAAATACCAATCCACTCCCCCTTCGTTCACTTTATCCACCACAAAACCTTGACCTACTTGCAATTGACCTGGCTTAAGATCAATTTGATATTGAAAATACGACTCCACTTCATTGACCGTATTATCATTGTTTAAATCTTCCCGATCAGGCATCATGCTACTAGCTTCAGTTATCGTAGAATTAGTCGGATTATCGGTCGTAGGGGAGTTATTTTCCAAACCCATAAAGTTTTTATATCGCTCAATAATGCTACCCGTTTTATTGAATTTTTCACTCAAATAATGAACGAAGTCATCCCCTGCGGGGTCATTTTTAATGGCAGCAATCGCATTTTGATCATTTACTTTAGCAGATATTTGAGTCAAATATTCCTTAAAATAAGTTTCCTCAGTAACTGCAGCAACTTCAGTTGATTTATTCAACAAGCCATCTAGACCAATATCTTGTTGGGCCCGACCTCCTTGATTATCAAATGCATTAATAACAAATTGGCGTTTAGGCGCCAATCCCCATAACGTCTTTTCAACATTTTGCAAGTTCCCAGAGGTGATTTTTTCACCCGCCGGAATCCCATTTTCAAAATTTGAAAATCCATCAGGCATAAAATCCTCAGAGACATCTCCTAAATGAAATATAAGCTTACCTCCTGTTTGGTTGTTTTTATTAAAAATACCATCGCGAACTTTGCCTTGGTCCCCTGTGACAAAAGGATCCATCATCCAAAATTCGATTTGTTCTACGTTTGCATTATCAAAATCTGTGTCGGAAGAAATAGCACGCGTAATCGCACCAAAACTTGACTTAGGATTAGGCAATAATCCCTGTGCATTTAAACCAGGATTAAAATTATAAATGCCTCGTTCAGATGGAAAATAAGCCACATCTAATACGCCTAATGGCAAATTGGTGATATTATTTGCAAAATCTTTATTGGGAAATAAACCTTTTGGCGTAACCACACGCTCAAAAGCAAATAGGTTGACCTGCGCAGGATCAAGTCCAGGAACGTCCAAAGCAAATCCACCTTGGCCATAAATACTTGCGTCAACATTATAAGCCGAAATTTTTGCACGCCTAAAATTTGAACTTAGGTCTCTTGGATTTCCTGAAATGAAATCTTTAGGGGTGGCTCCAGGGCGCCAATAAGTCGGCTGAGAGCTTAAATTATAAACCACCCTAGCTGATTCAAAATCATCAATAAACGCATTCCCTTGAACTCGGTCATTGACATTCGGAATCAACTTAGCAAATTCACCTTGAAAGTCGATCACGGATGATTCTTTCGTGGACACAATCGGCAAGGCATCAATCATACGCGTCAACGCATTTGATTTTTTCAAAATACTTGCATCAAAACCTAATAAGGTATTATTCACGGGTTCATTTCCTATGGCCACACGTCTAAAAAAAGCAGGTGGCGTTTCACTCATGTTTTGAAATGTAGCTCCCAAATGTACGTCCTGACCTAAATTATAGTCTAATCGAGTACCCAACATCGTCCTAATTTGATTTGAAAACAGATCGGGCTTTTCGTAACAAATTTTAATTTCTCGACCTGAATTAAATACGCCCTCATTGATGATTTTAACGCGCCCCGATTGACCGTCGACGATAAAATCTGTTCCTTGGCTCAATGATTGACCACCAGCGGTTACGCTAACGGACTTTGCTTCTACACCAAATGGCAAAGAAATATCACCTCCCCCAACTCCAGATTGAAACGAACCTTTTAAAAAGAATTTATTTTTGCTTGCTATTTGGGCGGCATCCGTCTGCGTATTCGTATATAATTTTTCGAAAACATACTTATCTACTAGATTCGATTCTGAGGATGTAAATTTTGCTTTTAGGTTTTTTCCAAAAGGCTCTAAAATTGGAAATATAATTTTCCCATTTTTAGAATCAACCGTTATATCTTCAATAAAATCAAAATTGCCATCAGGTTGGGCGTCTCCTGAAAAATTAAGTTTATCTAACCCTAATACTTTGACCAATGGAATGTCTTTTAATTTTTCTCCTTCAATTAAGTTGGAATTATCGATGCCTGTCGCGTCATCTTTGTAAACAATGCGTAATTGAAAATTTTGGTTAGATAAGGAATTGGTATTTAATGAGTAAATATTTTTCATCATTAAATCCCACATAGGATGATCCAAATGATTACGAAGTGTAGAAGATTTGAGCATTTTCAAGATCAAAACTTCATTATCTTGTCGAGCTTGATAATCTTCAGTTAGTTCACCCACCTTATATTTACGGCCATTAAAAGTGTATTCATAGGAGACTGCTAACACTTCATCATTACGTAAAGGCGAAATCAGCGAAATATAGCCAAGGGACGGATTGAATTTAAATTCACGTTCATTTAGTCTTTTGGCTCCCTTCAGCATATCAAAATCTGTACCTCTTTGTAAGTTATATACAGACTCCAACTGATAAGATGACTGATCAGAGCGACGTATTTGGGGATCATTTACTAACTTTTCATATAACCCATTATTTTTATTGTCGGCAGATTGATTTGGAATGATAGGTTGGAGCGCGGGCTTAGTTCTACTATAAGGATTGGACTCACCTAAATCTGCTAAGGCAACTAAATTTCTTAATGTTTCTGTGCTTTGAGTTCTGTTCGTCACATACACCTCAATCCGCGTAATGGTAATTCCACTCGTGATGACAGGCAAATTCCGTAATGATCTTTCGTAATTGTCTTTAAAATATGTAGACAAGAAAAAATGCCTATTTTCATCATATTGATCTGCTCTAATTTCAAAAGAACGGCCCTGTGTGCCACCTTTCATCGTGATACAATCTTGTTTGGAACGTTGTTGGGCTGCCACAACTGTCACGTCCAAATTACCAAATCGCAATAATGTTTTCAGACCAAATAAATTTTGAACACCTGGTATTAATTGAGAATTAAGCGTCCAAGAAGTATTGCCAGCTTCTATATTTTGAAGAATATCTTCTTCTTGCGTTTTCCAATTTAACTTAAGTTGATTTTGAAAATTAAAACTAGCTTTCGTATCAAAATTGGTATTTAGATTAAGTTTGTCACCTATCTTCCCTTGAAAATTTATCTGAGCTTGTTCATTAAAAAACAAATTTCCCACATATCTAAGTTGGACTGGAACCGCAGGATTATCAACGAATTGACCCATATAACCCACATCCAACAATAAACTTCCATTCGGTTTGAATGAAATTTCTGTTCCGCCAAAAATCCGATCAATTGCGGGGGGTAATTCAATTTTAGGAAATAGACCTCTGGATTGGACCGAATTATTACCATCCAGGCTCTTTGAATAATCATTCCAATAGGACCTATTCAGCGCTTTATTTTGCAAATTACTAAAGTCACTCAAATTGAAAGCTTGTGATGGAGAGATGGAAATATCTCCTAATTGCCTCGATGAGATTAATTGATCTTGGCTAAAATCAATTAGATACTGACTCCCTTTTATTGCAAAGATAGAAAAAGGCGATTTTGAAAATTGCTTATTTATTTGATAAAAATCGAAGGGTTTTAGTTGGAATCGGGGACTTCGACCACTTTTAAAAACGGAAAAGGTTGAATCTGTATTTTGGGCAAAAGAAAGAAAAGATAACACCGAAAAGGCCAAGAATAATAGGCCTTTTACAATGATTTTCATATCGATTTTACCGTCTCTTTGCACAAATGAAAAATAATACGTTAACGAAGGGCTAGTTTAATAAGTTGCTCAATAGTAGCATCTGGGTTTGATTTCAATAATTGTTCTAAATTTTTCTCAGCAGCTACTCGAGGAATTCCTAGCGTTACCAATGCCCCTAAAGCCTCTTGCTTAATGCCGTATGACTTATCAGGGGAAGATTTACCAGCTTCCACAAACAATGTATCCTTTTTACACTTATCTTTTAATTCGAGAATAACTCGTTGGGCTGTCTTAGACCCAATTCCTTTGATCGATTGAATCAAAGCAATATTTTCATTCATAATGGCTCCTCGTATTTCTCCACTAGAAAAAGAGGACAGCATAACCAAGGCAGTTGAAACACCTACCCCCGAAACACTAATCAAATCAAGAAATAATAATTTTTCATCCATTTCATAAAAACCCACCAGGGTATGTGCGTCTTCTTTGATCTGTAAATGAGTAAAAAGTTTACAATTTTCATCTCCACTAGACAATGAATCAAATGTTTGCAATGAAATTTTCACTTCATAGCCAACTCCTTGAACGTCTATAATGACATGCGCTCTGTCTTTATGTGCTAATTTTCCTTGTAGGTATGCGATCATTTTATGAAATTTTTAACCTCATTCCTGGCCTTAAAACCGAAGAACGAAGTCTATTTAATTTTTTAATTTTTGCTATGGTACTGCCATTGTATTGTTCAGCAATTTGGGATAATGTATCTCCAGGCCGAACGCGATGATAAATTGTTCTTCTTTTTGATCTTGTCTTAAACTCAGCGGGTATACTATTATTAATTTCGACCTTAGAAAAAACATTTGCCATTTCCATGTCAACCCATTCCTTGACAAAGTAGTACAGCACTTTTCCCCTTTTTAACCGGTTGGATCGCAAACGGTTAATGCGTTTTAATTCCAGTACTGAAACATCTAGGTTCCGGGCTATCGTATAAATAGTCTCTCCTTTACGTACCAAGTATTTTTTCTTTGAATTTTTCAACATCCGAAGTCCTGCGGTGGAGTCGATGGATCCTAAAGAAATACCTAAAACTTTACGCGTTCCAAAATAACGAGCAGAATCCAGAATTTTTAAACGATTCTCACTAAAAAAAGCAAATTTTTCTTTGGGGATACGTACAATAATTTTGTCTACATCAGATGGAATAGAATTTCCTAAAATATGAGGATTTAAAACTCTAAAAGTGTCCAATGAAAATCCAGCTAAGGACGATAATACTTTTAAATTGACAAATCCTTTCAAATGCAAGGTGTCAGAAGGCATATGAAAAGCCCATTCCTGAGGTTGAATAGCATGATCCCAATGAAAATTCATCATATATGAAATAGCAATATATTGAGGAACATAATTACGTGTTTCTTTGGGAAGGCAATTATAAATACCCCAAAAATCCGTTGATCCACAACGCCTTATTGCCCGTTTAACATTCCCAGGACCCGTATTATAGGCGGCTAAGGCCATGTGCCAATCTCCAAAAATGCGATACAATTGGCGCATATATTTACATGCAGCCTCTGTGGCACGTTCTGGGTCAAATCTTTCATCCACATAAGAATCGACTCGTAGACCAAAATCACCCCGAGCCGTATATGGCATAAATTGCCATAAACCACCAGCCCCTTTTAAGGATAAAGCTTTGGTTTCAAGCCCAGATTCGATCAAAGACAAATATTTCAACTCATCAGGCAATCCATATTGCTTGAGGTATTTTTCGTAAATAGGAAAATATAGATCTCGCTTTTCCAACATATGCTGCGTAAATGCGGCTTTCTTAAAAGCAAAATATTCAACATATTGATGCGAGTATTGATTGTAAATAAGGGGTATTACATTTTGAATTGATCTCAACCGATTCTGAATTAAAGAAGGGTCAATCATTAAAGATGTGGGTACCCCTTGTTCGTTTCGAGCTAAAGAGTCAATAAACTTACGATCAATATTAGGTAAAAATCCACTCCTAACCTGACCAAACAAAGAGCTTGAAAGGAAGCAAAAATAGATTAAATATGTAATCTTTATTTTCAACGAAATTTATTATAAATATGAAGTAAAATCAACCAATTCATCTTCTGAATAAGCGGGTCCCATCGCCTGAAATCCAATCGAAAGTCCATGTAAGTCCTTGCCTGCTGGTACTGTAATAGCCGGCAAACCAGTCACATTTGCCTGCACTGTAAACAAATCACCTAAATACATCTGAAGGGGATCTAACGTTTTTTCCCCTAATCGATAAGCAGTAGAAGAGGTTGTAGGCGAAACGATAAAATCAAAATCTTTCAAAATCGCATCCGTACGTTCTTTAATTAATCGCCTAACCTTTTGTGCTTTTGTGTAATAAGCATCATAGTAATTAGCACTTAAAACAAAGGTACCCAGCATGATACGACGTTTAACTTCCTCGCCAAAACCCTCATTCCGAGTTTTTTTATACATATCCATTAAATCACGGGGATTTTGAGTTCTTTGGCCAAATTTAACCCCATCAAATCTTGAAAGATTAGAACTTGCTTCAGCCGTAGTTAAGACATAATATGTGGGCAGCATTTGATCTATGTATGCAAAATCAACAGATTCAACAACGAAACCTTTTTGTTTTAATTGCCCAACTTTTAGAAAAAATTGTTCTTTGATTTCAGTTTGTAAACTTGGATGCTCGACAATCTCTTTAATGTAGGCAAGTCTTTTTTTAGGTGCAAAATCTTTCTTATCCAAGCTGCTGACTGTGCTATCAAATTCATCAGGACCTGCGATAACATCCATCACTAACTTAAGGTCAGCGGGATGATGGCACATAGGGCCAATAGAATCAAAAGAAGAGGCATACGCAATTAATCCCCAACGGGATACTAGCCCGTAGGTTGGCTTCAGTCCTGAAATCCCACAAAAAGATGCGGGCATTCGGATGGAACCTCCCGTGTCCGTACCTAATGAAAGGTGACACATTCCAGCTTGGACAGCTACTGCTGAACCGCCTGAACTACCCCCAGAAACGTGATTAGTATTCGTATAATTTAAAACAGGACCGAAGGATGAATTTTCATTGGTCGAACCCATCCCAAACTCATCACAATTTTGTCTGCCTATAATAATGGCATCTTCACTGATCAACCTTTGGACTGCTGTAGCTGAAAAAGTAGATTTAAATCCATGTAAAATTTGGCTTCCCGCTTGTGCTCCGTGATCTTGATAACAAAGTAAATCTTTCAGACCTATTACCATTCCGGCTAATTTACCTGCATTTCCTTCTTTAATTTTTTGATCAATACATCTAGCTGAAGCAAGAGCTTCCTCCGAATATACTTCTAAAAAAACATTCAATTGTTCATTTAAAGCATCAATTCGACTTAAATATTGCGTGACCAAATCAACACAGGACAAGGTGCCTTGAAATAAATGATTTCTTATTTCTGAATAAGGCTGAGGGAAATTTTCCATTAAAAATGGGGGTTCAATTAAACACAAAAGCATAGTTGGAAGATCCAACTATGCATTTTTTAAAAAGAATAAAATAAAACTATTTTTTAGTTTCGTCTAATTCTTTGTTAATCTGATCCTTAACTTCATTTTTGGCGTCCTGAAATTCACGAATACCTTTACCCAATCCTCTCATAAGTTCCGGTAACTTTTTACCTCCAAAAAATAATAGAATGGCTAATCCGATAAGCAATAATTCACCGCCACCTAAACCATTCAAAAACAATAATATACTTGCTGCGTTCATGTTTTCTAAATTTTAATTGTGTAAATATATTCAATCCTAGTTAAAAATCCTCAATTTAAAAATCAAAAGATTACAATTGCTTTTCAAATTCATCCAATTCATTCTTTATTGATTTTCCAATCCAAAGAAACAGAGCTAAATCATCCGTAAAACCAATAATAGGTAACACATCAGGTATGAAATCGAATGGGGATATAAAATAAATTAAAACTGCCGCTATTTTCGCCAAAGCAATGGCGGGAAGTTTTCGATAAGTTCCTTGGATATAAGCCTTCATCAATTGGCTAAATAACACAACGTAGTGATTTAAAAGCTTCACAACGGTCAAATTACTATTTGCTGCCGTTTCAGTAACTTTTTGAAGTGCGCGTTTAATTAAATTCAACAAACCCAATTGGTCTTTTTGAATAATATCCTCCCCCTTTTGCAAAGCTTCTTTAAAGTATTTAGAGTCTAGGATTCTGTTAATAAAACTCATATTACGGGTCATAAATTAGATTTAAACTTTTAAATATACTAAAATCATTTTAAAATTTTAGTTGTCTTATCCTTAATAATCAGGTTAACGAAAAAATCATTTAATTATTAGCTCTTTTGTCGTAATTTTGAAAAATTTTTTGAATCAATTAATACTAAATTTTTTAAAAATGAAAATTACCGTAGTAGGAGCAGGTGCTGTTGGAGCCACGTGCGCTGACAATATCGCAAGAAAAGAATTAGCAGATGAATTAGTTTTATTAGATATCAAAGAAGGTATCGCAGAAGGAAAAACGTTAGATATGTATCAAACAGCCAGTTTATTAGGCTTTGATACGACGCTAATTGGTTCAACAAATGATTATACTAAAACGGCTAATTCGGATGTCGTTGTCATCACTTCAGGTTTGCCTCGTAAACCAGGAATGACGCGTGAAGAGCTAATTGGCGTGAATGCAGGAATTGTAAAAAGTGTGGTTGAAAATATCCTTCAATATTCTAAAAATCCGATTATCGTGATTATTTCAAATCCGATGGATACCATGACTTATTTAACAAAATCGATAGCTGGTTTGGATAAGCATCGAATTATAGGAATGGGAGGTACATTAGACTCAGCTCGGTTTAAATGTTATTTAGCCAAAGCCATGGATGTTTCCATTAATGATATTTCAGGTACGGTGATCGGTGGTCATGGAGATACAACCATGATTCCGTTAAAACGTTTGGCTACGTATAATGGGGTTCCGGTAAGCCAATTTTTGGATGCTGAAACGTTGGATCAAGTTGTCGCAGACACAATGGTCGGCGGAGCCACTTTAACAGGCCTGTTGGGAACATCGGCTTGGTACGCCCCGGGAGCTGCAGGAGCAGCTTTAGTGGAAGCCATCGTGAGAGATGAAAAAAAGATCATGGCATGTTGCGTTCCATTGGATGGAGAATATAATCAAAAAGACATTTGTTTAGGAGTTCCTGTCATTTTAGGTAAGAATGGTTGGGAAAAAATCATTGATTATAAATTGACCGAAGAAGAACAAGCTACCTTCAATAAATCAGCCGATGCGGTTCGAAATATGAATGCGGTATTAGAAACACTTTCGCTATAAATTCGTATTCTTAGTTATTAAAGAAGCCTCTCATGTAAATGACAGGCTTCTTTATTTAAGTATAGTTTCATTTTACTTGGACCTGATGGCTATAACAGGGTCCATTTTAGCGGCAACCCAAGCAGGAATGATGCCTGACAAAACGCCTATAAAGCTAGAAATAATCAATCCTTTACTGATATTTGCGAACGTTAATTGGAGTGGCAAAGCTTCTTGTGGTATATAGGTAATAAGCACCACAAGTCCTATACCGACTAAACCGCCAATCAAGCTTAGAAAAATAGCTTCAAATAAAAATTGGAATAAAATAAAATAATTTTTGGCACCTAACGATTTCTGAATGCCTATAATATTAGTCCTTTCTTTAACAGAGACAAACATAATATTGGCAATACCAAAGCCTCCTACTAATAACGAAAATCCTGCAATCAATGATCCTGCGATATTTAAAGCAGCAAATATTCCATCAAAAAATTGATTTAAGCCATCTAGTCGGTTCACCGAAAAGCTAAGCTCATCTTTAGGCTTGATTGATCTCAATCCCCTCATCAATCCAGTTACTTCCCCCTCCATGTTCAATTGGCCCAAATCCGAATCAAAAGCTTTTAGCGCAATATCAGGTGAGGGTCTATCTTTTTGAAATATAGACGAATAGGTCGAATAAGGAATAAAAACTTTTTCATCCGGAGTTCCCCCAAAACTCAAAATGTCCGTCCCCTTTTTTTCAATGACACCGATAATGGTGAATTTTATTCCATTCAACTTGATTACCTCTCCCACCGCTTTTGAACTTAATAGTAAGTTTTCAGCAACCAAAGAACCTATGATACAAACGTTCATTCCATTTTCTGATTCTATGGGCAAAAAATAACGGCCTGAAGCAATCGGGATATTGGCAATTTGATTATAATCATAACTAGCTCCAGTCATATTGACATCCATGCTGTTACTCCCTTTTGACGCAGTTTTTGTATTTCCATTGTCAATGATGGCCACAGCCTGGGCCGATTTTAAATTTTCTTTCAGAAATTTAAATTCTGAATATTTCATGTCTGGCCGATTAAAATACTTCCACCACGGATAATTATTCTCCATAATCCATGGCCATTTACCTAGGTAAAAAACACCCGCCCCTGAAAATGAGTCTATTTCTGATCGAATATTTTTATTTAGCGAATCCACTGCGGTAAATACAGCGACTATAGCGAAAATACCCACACTAACACCTAAAAGAGATAGTGTGGTTCTTAAAATATTGGACTTTAATGCTTGGTAGGCAAACAAAAAACTCTCCCAAACTTGAATTAAAAATATCATAAATAATGGTTTCAACCCAAAATTACAATTATTAGTGAAACCTTGTATGATTAGTTGATGAATAGAAAATATAAACTCTAAATGGTTCTATGAAGGTAAGATTGGATTTTGTAATTTTAGACTTTGTCGGATAATGTTATGGTTTGGAGTAAATCAGAATTAGAAAACTTAACAATTCATTTTGAAGGAAAATTATATGTAGATCAATCTCAAGATTCTGAGATTGCTCGAAAAATATATTCAACAGATGCTTCTGTATATCAAGTAAAACCTAGTGCCGTAGCCATTCCGGCTAATTACAAAGACATCAAGCGCCTTATGCTTTTTGCAAAAAAACATAAAACATCCATTATTCCAAGGGGGGCAGGTACCTCCTTAGCAGGCCAAGTGGTCGGCAATGGAATCGTCATGGAGGTGGCTTCCAATTTGAGTAGAATTTTACTTTTAAATAAAAAAGAAAAATCTGTTTGGGTAGAACCTGGAATTATAAGGGACGATTTAAATAAACAAATTGAGACGTCTGGGCTGTTTTTTGGTCCAGAAACATCGACCGCTAACCGAGCACTTTTAGGTGGCATGTTAGGAAATAATTCCTGCGGATTGCATTCCATTGTTTGGGGAAATGTCAGAGACCATTTATTAGAGACGAGAGCTATTTTGTCAGATGGGACTGAAATACACACTCATTCACTCAGCAACGATGAATTTTACAAAAAAACTTCGCTAAATAGTTTAGAAGGAAATATCTATAAGGAAATACATCGAATATTAAACAATCCTGAGCTTCAAAATCAGATTAAATCCCGCTTTCCTAAGGCAGAAATTAAAAGGCGTAATAGTGGATATGCGCTGGATGCTTTAATCGACATGCAACCCTTCAATCCATCAGGTCAGCCCTTTAATTTATCCGCTTTAATTGCCGGATCTGAAGGAACTTTAGCCATCGTTCATTCAATGAAATTAAATTTATTGGATTTGCCGGCTAGTGAGGTTGCACTCATTTGCATTCATTGTCATTCCATACAAGAATCTTTAGAAGCCAATATTGTTGCACTCACACACCAACCGACGGCATCTGAATTAGTGGATGATTATATTCTTTCGTTTACAGAAAATCATCCCAATTTTCAAAATGATCGCGATTTCATCGAAGGAAAACCTGCCGCAATTTTAATGGTCGAGTTTAGGTCTGCAACCATTGAAGGACTTAATCATCAAGTAAATGCGTGCATTGAAAACTTAAAAGATTCCCAATTAGGCTATGCCTACCCCGTACTCGATAAAAATAATATCGATAAAGGTTGGGGCATTAGAAAGGCCGGATTGGGACTGATTAGAAATACCATTAGTAAGAAACAGCCTGTAAATTTAATTGAAGACTGTGCGGTCTCGCCCGTAGATCTGCCTAATTATGTGGCAGAAATACAAGCCTTATTAGCTAAACACGAAGTCGAAGCTGCCTATTATGCGCATGCCGGAGCAGGCGAATTACACATCGAACCCTTTTTAGATATCAACTCTCCCAATGGAAAAATACTGTTCCGAACTATTTTAAGCGAAACCGTTGACATTTTAAAAAAATACCAAGGTTCATTAAGTGGCGAACATGGGGATGGTCGATTAAGAGGTGAATTTATTGAAAAAATGATGGGCAAGGAATTGCTTGATCTTTTTAAAGAGATCAAAGAAATTTTTGATCCATTACAAATCCTTAATCCTGGGAAAATTGTTAATAGCCCACCCATGGATGAAGAATTCCGGATTTCAAATACTGAAGGTTATAAAATCAAGAACTTTTTCAATTATGGAGATTTTGAAAATCCACTTAGGCTAGCCGAAAAATGCTCAGGTTCAGGGGATTGTAAAAAAACAGCCTTAACAGGAGGAACCATGTGCCCTAGTTTCATGGCGACCCTAGATGAAAAAGATAGTACTCGGGCTAGAGCCAATATGCTCAGACAAATATTATCTGAACCAGGAGAAAACCCATTCACTAATCCTGAATTAAATGAAATCCTAGATCTTTGTCTATCCTGCAAAGGTTGCCAAACCGAATGCCCTTCTGGAGTGGATATCACTAAATTAAAAGCAGAAACGCTTCAGCAAAAATATTTAACTGATGGCATTCCTTGGAGAACACAAATGATTGGCCATTTTCCTTTGCTGCAAAATTTAGCTAGAAAATTTGCACCCATCTATAATTTCTTTATTGAGTTTCCAATTTCCAGCATAATCATAAAAACCATATTAGGGTTTTCTTGGGAAAGAAGTTTACCCAAGGTACATTTCCATTCGTTGGAGGATTGGTTCAAAAAATATGCTAAAAAATATCCACAGAATCAATTTAATAGTGGTTCCGTTTATTTGTTTGCTGACGAATTCACCAATTATAATGAAGTGGACTTAGGTAAAAAAACAGTGCTTCTGTTAAATGAATTGGGTTTTGGCGTAAAGATCCCTCATGGTGTGATTAGTGGTCGAAGTTATTTGTCCAAGGGAATGTTGATCGAAGCAAAAAAAATAGCTGAGAAAAATATTGAAATATTAACTCCAATTATAAATTCTAAAGAACCATTTATTGGAATCGAACCCAGTGCCATTTTAACATTTAGGGATGAAATTCCAGATTTGGTGAGTCCTGAATTAAGAGCCTTAGCCACACAAATTGGCAAAAATTGCTTGTTGGTGGACGAATTTTTATCCCAACAAATTAAAAACAAAAAAATACTGAAGTCAGACTTCAAGCAAGAAAACACAAAAATCATTTTACATGGCCATTGCCACCAAAAATCGATTGCAGGACTTGTGTCAACAAGACACGTATTAAGTTTTCCGGAAAATCAAGAAGTGGAACTTTTGCCCACAGGTTGTTGCGGCATGGCCGGATCTTTTGGTTATGAGAGAAAACACTATAAAATATCCCAACAAATAGCCAATTTAGTATTATTTCCTCGTGTTTTAGCAGCCAAAGATTCGGTCATCATTGCGTCTAATGGAACATCTTGCCGGCATCAATTAAAAGATGGAATCGGAAGAACCGGACTACATACCGTTGAGATTATGTACGATTCTTTAGCCCAAAAAACGTTTAAATTATGATCCAATATAATATTTCAATCTTTATTGAGCATGCCATAGATTCAAAAGCATTAAGTGCGATTCAAGATATTGTGATCCCACAACTGGTCAATTTAGCGTTTATCGACCACGCGTATACCTACGAGATTTTGTCCCATCAAGAGCCTGATTCAAAAGGTTATTCGATTCAATGTTTAATTCCTGATTTTGAAGCAAAGCATGGCGATGAAATTGAAAACTTAATCTCTTCTTATTTTCAACAAGAATTTCCTAATCAATTCGTTTATTTTCCAAGCCAATTAAAAAGAGTTTAAGCCCATAAAATGGGGGAATCTAAAAATGAATTTGCTTTAGAAAAAGGTCTTGTTCCAAACCAACCTCCCCTATTGGCCGAAAGTGGTGACGGATGCGATGTTTTAATGATGTGATGTTTAGTTGGATCTAAATCTTTCCCTAATTTTTGAGCATAATTACCCCATAACATAAAGATAAGACCACTCTTTCGTTGGTTTAGTTCATTCAAAATAAGCTTAGTAAAAGTAAGCCAACCCATATTTGCATGGCTTCCTGGTAATGAGTCTTCCACGGTTAAAATCGAATTAATCAATAAAACACCTTGATTAGCCCAATGCAGTAAATTGCCTGAAGCCAGTGAAATACCTAAATCAGCCTTCAATTCTTTGTTTATATTTTTTAATGAAGGAGGAAATGTAACACCCTCGGGAACTGAGAAACAAAAGCCATTCGCTTGATTTATTTGATGATAAGGATCTTGCCCTAAAATAACCACCCGAGTATCTTGAAAAGAGCAAGCGTTATATGCATTAAAAATATGTTCAATTGAGGGATATATATTCTTTTTACGATATTCTTCGTTTAAAAAAATACCGATTTCGTCGAGATGAGTACCCCAACCCGCCTCATGAACAATATTTTTCCAGTCATCCGCTAACCATTCATCTAAATTATGTCTTAAATTGCTCATCAATTATATCGTATGAAAGAATCAAACACAAATAAATATATAATCTCCGTAGAAACCACGTACATACCAGATTATGAAATGCAATTACCTTATAAATACTTTTTTACGTACCAAATTACGATCCAAAATTTATCGGATCAAACAGGCCAACTCATCAGTCGGTATTGGGAAATAAAAGATGGATCAGGAATAAATGAGGTGGTAAACGGATTGGGTGTCGTAGGCCAACAACCCGTTATCGAGCCTGGAGATAGCTTTACGTATACCTCAGGTTGTCCCTTGATTTCATCTATAGGTAGAATGGAAGGGTATTACTTATTTTTGAATTTAGCTGACAATTCCACATTTAAGGTGCCAATACCCGCTTTTGAACTAATTCCTAACTTCGCTTTAAATTAAATGAAACGATTTTTATTTAACCTAAAAGCCAGAAATGCACATGGGTTACATTCCCCTTTCGTTTATGAATTGTATACCCAAGTCATCAATCCTTGCTTACATCAATCAGGTGAATTGAGCGATTTATTAATCAATGAATTAACCCATTACAAAGCTAAATCTTTAGAAATAAATAAGTTTAACGTACAAATGATCAACATGAATCAATTGGTCGCAAAAAACCTCAACATGAATTTTGAAGATGTTTTATTGATCAAAAACATTAGAAATAAAATCAATCTAGCTCTTTGGCGTCAATTAATTCAAAATAAAAAAATAATATTTTCCATTGAATTATTCGAAATTGGACTATTATTTTTTAACCCCATAGCCCAAAAACAACATTTTGTTTTTAAAAAATCTTAGGCTAAAATAGGAGTGATTACTTTACCTGCCACATCCGTTAATCTGAATGATCGACCTTGGAAAGGATAGGTTAATTTTTCATGATCCAAACCTAAAATATGCAAAATAGTCGCTTGAAGGTCATGAATGTGTGCCTTCCCCTCTACACCTGAATAACCAATTTCATCTGTTGCTCCATAAGTAAACCCTTTTTTAACCCCTGCACCTGCCATCCAAATCGTAAAAGCGTCAGGATGATGATCACGTCCTAAAAAAGGTGCGGGCTTATTGTCTCTATTCTCTTGCATGGGTGTGCGCCCAAATTCACCACTCCAAACGACCAAAGTTTCATCCAATAAACCCCTTTGTTTCAAATCAAATAATAAAGCGCTCATTCCTTGGTCTGTTTCTTTACACTTGGTCCGCAATCCAATCTCCAAAGCTTCTGAGGCACTAGACCCATGCGTATCCCAACCCCAATCATACAATTGAATAAATCGAACTCCATTCTCGGCTAATTTTCGAGCTAACAAGCAATTATTGGCAAAAGAAGACGTGCCGATAGTCGTACCATATAAATTATGAATATATTCGGGTTCATCACGAATATCCATTACTTCAGGTACTGAAGCTTGCATTTTAAATGCCATCTCATATTGAGAAATTCGGGTTAATATTTCAGGGTCCTGATATTCTTCGTATTCTCTTTGATTTATTTCATTGATGGCGTCAATGGTACTTCGCCTATTATCTCGGGAAATCTGACTTGGGTTTTCTACATACAAAACTGGCTCACCTGTAGATCTACAATGTACTCCTTGATAAATAGAAGGCAGAAATCCACTCCCCCAAATACTCTTCCCTCCTTCTGGATATTTATTCCCTGAGGTCAAAACAATGAAACCTGGTAAATTGGCATTTTCAGAACCTAAGCCATAAACCGCCCAAGCACCCATGCCCGGCCTACCTAATCGGGCACTTCCCGTTTGCATGAATAACTGCGCTGGAGCGTGATTAAATTGATCGGTATGCATGGCTTTAAGAAAACACACCTCATCAACCACATTTTGAAAATATGGCAAATAATCAGAAACCCAAGCACCCGATTGACCAAATTGATTGAATTTACCTTGGGGTCCTAGCATTTTAGGAACCCCTCTAATAAAGGCAAAGGTTTTACCCTTCAGCAATTCCGCCGGACAGTCTTTTCCATGCCATTTGGCTAATTCGGGTTTATAATCAAAAAGTTCTAATTGAGATGGAGAACCCGCTTTATGAATATAAATTACCCGTTTGGCTTTGGGTAAAATTTGCGCCAATTTAACCATAGATTCTTCTTGGCCTAAAGGCGTATTCTCACAAGATCCCAGCATAGAACCTAAAGCCATCATACCCATCCCGGTAGAACATTCACGCAAGAAATGCCTACGGGTTAAATAATTTAATGCTCGATTTTCTAGTTCCTGACTCATATATTACATTTTAGTCACAAATTCATCCAAATTCAACATGGCACTTGCCGCCCACTCATAGCCTTGAATTTTATTTGAGGTTTTCATAGACTGTCCCCGATTAAATAGCTTAACTAAAGTAGTTAAATCATTGTTTTTAATTGGATGAACAAACATTTTCTTATACATCGCAGCAATTCGCTCTTCAGGTTTGCCCATTTTCATCTTACCCATATCTAAAGCAATTTTATGTGCCACTTCCACAAAAACAGGATCATTTAGCAGCACAAGAGCTTGCAATGGAGTATTTGTTCGCACTCGTCTCACTAAACAAACTTCCCGTGAAGGAGAGTCAAACGTAAACTGAGAAGGATAAGGACCCGTTCGTCTCGTAAAAATGTAAATGGCCCTTCGATATTGTTCATTCCCTTCACTTTGTTTCCATTTTAAATTACTGTTCACCGCTTGCCATACCCCCTCAGGTTGGAATGGCATCACAGGTTTTCCAAACATTTTTGGATTTAAGAGTCCCGCGACAGCCAAAGCTTGATCCCTAACCTGTTCTGCTGAAAGTCTAAATCGAGGTCCTCTAGATAAATATTTATTATATGGATCTATATCAATTAAAGATTTACTCGCTTTGGAATCTTGTTGATAGGTAGCTGAACAAACAATTTCTTTAATCAAAGCTTTGGGTTTCATATCATATTTGAAAATAAACTGATAAGCCAAATAATCTAATAATTTTTGATGTGAAGGTTTAGCACCTTGAGAACCAAAATCTTCTAAGGTTTCTACAATGCCCATCCCAAACAATTGTTCCCAAAAACGATTAGCCACATTTCTAGAGAATAAAGGATTGGCGGAGTCCACGACCCAATTAGCTAGCCCAAGCCGATTTTTAGGCCATTCAGCTTTAAATTTATGCATAAACGCAGGCACATCTGCTTGGACAGAATCTCCATGAACAAGCCAATTACCGCGTTTAAATACAAAGGTGCTCCGACTATAATCCTTGGGCATTTCTAAATAAATGGGATAATTATCCGTTTTAGTGTTAATCAAGGATAAAAATTCCACAAAATTGTTTTTACTTAAATTCAGTTCTGGAAGCAAGGCAAACCACACAATTTTAAACACATCATCGGCTTTACCGGCCAATTTACCATTAAAAGCTTCCAAGTAATAGTCTTGCCTGCCTGTAGACACAGGCCAATTCAAGGTCAACAATTTACCTTTGGATGTCGTGTCCAATTTAACTTTTATCACAATTTTTCCATGGATACCACCAGCCCTAATTTGCAAAACTCCTCCTGGATTTTTGGAAGAATATTGTATGAGCAATTGCTTGACACCATCTGTTTTCAAATTAGGGAGCCGACAACTCCCTGTGTGCCTCAGGCCAATTTGCGTTCCTCCCAAAAGAGCCCCCTCCGTAAAATTATCGGCATAATGGGCATGAAACCTCGGTTCTAAAAATTTTACAAATCGATTTATATACGTTTTTTGCGGCGTAGACAATGAAGAAATCTTAGTTTGAAACTCTGTTAATTTCTGAATGCCGCCTTCTTTAAATTGACGAATATTGGGAGCTTCATCTCCTGTGTCCTCATCCCTTGTATTGTTTAAAAATGCCATAAATTTGTAATATTCATCGTGACGAATAGGATCATATGGATGACTATGACATTGAACGCAAGAAAATGAAGTACCATGTAACGCATCCCAAGTCGTATTTACACGGTCAATGACCGCTGCCACTCTAAATTCCTCGTCAACTGTTCCAGTCTCATCATTATTCATGGTATTTCGATGAAATCCCGTGGCAATAAAATCTTCATCTTTGGGGTTTTCCAATAAATCTCCAGCTAATTGTTTTTTTACAAATTCACGAAAAGATAGATTTTTATTAAACGATGTAATAACCCAATCTCGGTAAGGCCAAATGGTTCTACCATTATCTTTTTGATACCCGCGACTATCCGAGTAGCGAGCAAGATCTAACCATACCGAAGCCCATTTCTCTCCAAAAGATGGCAAATTCATTAATTTATCAACAAATTTTGCATAATCTTCATCTGAATTAACTAGGCTAAATTCCTTTACCATCGATTCTGTAGGTGGCAAACCGGTTAAGTCAAGAGAAAGTCGGCGAATTAAAATCTCCTTATCTGCCTGTTTTGAATGAGTTAAACCTTGATTGGCTAATTCATCTAAAACAAAATCATCGACCGGATTTTTTAAAAAACCTTTAGACCAAAACTTCAATTTTGAAAGCCATCCTTCGCTGGACGGAATGGCTGGTATTTTAACAGGTAGATAAGCCCAATGATCCTCCCATTTAGCCCCTTCTTTCACCCATTGAGTCAATATGCTAATCTCTTTAGCATTTAACGGCTCTTTTTTATAGGGCATTTTTTCCTCAGGATCTTTGGCATGCAATCGGCTTATAAAATCACTTTTTTCTGGATGAAATGGCACAATACTTGGTTTGCCAGAAGCCGTACTCGCATATGCTTCCTCTTGAAATAACAAACTAAACTTTCCTTGCTTTTTGACACCCCCATGACAAGTGATACAATGCTTATTCAAGATGGGTTTAACATCCTGTGCATAGGATATTTGTGCTCCTGAGGAAGATGAAATATAGGTTGTCACTAAAATACCGCCGACAATCAGCGATAAAGTAAACAACCAATACATATTTCCTTTGCTCATCATATTAACTAATACGTAAAGATTTAAAATTCAAATTTATACTAAGTTTTTGGTATAAAAAAAGGGTGACTGTTTTGTCATCCTTTTAAATAAATTTTTCAATGCTTAAGCAGGTTTAGCTATCTCGACTAAAACCCTCTTACCCTTGATTTGTGCACCGGCCATTTTTTCTAAAACAACGTTAGCGTACTCCTTAGGGACATCCACATAGGTATGTTTATTCTCAATTTGTATTTGACCTAATACATTACCTGGAATTCCCGACTCTCCTGCAAAGGCGCCAACAATATTAGCAGGTGATATTTTTTCATCAAAACCGATGTTGACAAACATGCGAACCATATTTTCATCTGAACGATAAGGTTTTCCTTCACGATCCATGCGAGGACCTCTCGGTGCTGATGAACGATCACGATCATTTCCTCGTTCAAAACGTCCTCCACGATCTCCTCCACCGCGAGAATCGCGATCGAAGCGACCAGCGCCTCTTCGGCCATCACGGTCTCCTCCACGATCATTGCGATCTCTAAATCCTCCGCCACCGCGTTCATCACGGCCATATTTGCGCGATTGACGTTCAAGTTCTCCCTCTAAATTTTCATCACCAAACTCATTTTTTTGAACACCCATGCTCAATTTAACCAAAGCACTTACAATTTGATCTACGCTAAAACCTGCATGTTGCAAATTAGATAATGCATCAGCAAATAAATCCAAATCACCTTCTGCGATCGTGCTAGCGACACGTTCAATAAACATGCCCTTTTTGATACCCACCACATCAGAGAAAGTTGGAATAACTCCCTTATCTATTTTTACTTTGGTATAGTTCATAATTTCACGTAAACGATTACGTTCAGAACCCACGACCAAGGTAAAAGCTTTGCCAAATTTACCTGCACGACCTGTACGACCGATACGATGTACATAATATTCCTCGTCCAATGGGATATCATAATTAATGACAGCATCCAGATTTTCAACATCCAAACCACGAGCAGCTACATCTGTTGCAACTAAAAAACTCACGTTTCCTGAACGAAAACGATTCATGACTTGCGTACGTTGGCTTTGCCTTAAATCACCATGCAATCCTTCAGCTGCATACCCTCTTAACGCTAACTCTTCCACCACTTCGTCCACACGTTTTTTCTGATTACAAAATATCAACACCAATTTTAATGCATAGAAGTCGATCAAACGGGTAGTTACCTCCATTTTAGCTCTTCCTTTAACATCAAAATATAATTGCTCAATATTAACGTTGGTAATTTCATTCTTAACAACCTTAACTAATTTAGGATTCGTTAAATAACGATTGGTTAAAGCCAAAATAGGCTTAGACATCGTAGCTGAGAATAAAACCGTCTGACGCTCATTGGGTATTTCTTCTAAAATGCTTTCAATATCCTCACGGAAACCCATGTCCAGCATTTCATCTGCCTCATCTAAAATCACCATAGAGGCCTGATTTAATTTTAACGCACGGCGCTCAATTAAATCAATCACACGCCCAGGAGTACCTACAACAATATTTGCCCCTGCTTTTAAAGACTTGATTTGTCTATCAATCGAATCACCCCCGTAAACAGTAGTTACCCAAACCCCTTTGGTGAATTTAGACAATTTTTTCATTTCTTCTGAAACCTGAACCGCTAATTCACGGGTAGGACATAAAATGATCGCTTGAACAAATTTCTCAAATGGAACAATATGCTCAATGATGGGTATACCAAATGCTGCGGTCTTTCCAGTGCCTGTTTGCGCCTGACCAATAACATCTCTACCCTCCAATAAAAATGGAATGGCTTCTGATTGAATGGGAGAAGCATATTCAAAGCCCATTTCTTTAACTGCGGCTTGGATTCCTTCCGATAAAGGAAGCGAATCAAAGCGAATTTTTTCACTCATTAGATATATTTTAATTACGATGCCCGAACACATCCGTAATTTAACTCTTGCCAATAGCCCTAAATAAAAGAAAAGGGATTTACATTAAATGTAAAAAAAAGAGTTTGTGCGGATGTATTTGTACTTATTTATTACAAAAGTATCTTATTAATCTATATAAACCTAATATATTGTATTATTTCAATAAATTACGCTTAGTAAATATAAATTTGACTTGAGAATTACCTTGACTATTTGTGCTTTCTACACTAGCTTGTATGTTAATTTTTTTGAATGAAAGCCCTTCGCCAACCAGTCGATTTTTAATGATAAAACCCCGTTTAAAGGACGATTTATCGTTATTACCTGATATTGCAGATATTAGAACATCCACATTTTTTGATTTATTCATCTGAATCGAAAGCTGCTTAAATAAATAATCCGTCGGCTTCAATAATAAATCCGTATTCTCATCAAAAACTAGTTCCTGACAAATTAATTCTAAGGGAGAAGTTTGCGTGGAATCCATTAAATAAGTATGTAAATCGACCAAGATAGATTTCTTAGGCACTACATATTGAGTACCATCTGGCCAATTTAACGTAAATAGGGAATCATTCTTAATTCGATTAGAATCTAAGACAGCTTGGGTTAAACTATCATTTAATTTATTTAAACTGTCAATAGGAATCACCTCTTCCATATCCGTGGTAATTTCTGGTTCTGAAGCTGGTTTAAATAAAGTATACCAAATGGTAAATCCACTTAAAATGACGGTAATAACAATGTAGATGAGATTTTTTTGATCAAAAAAAGCAGGTTTTGATTTAGCTTCATCTCGATCTAGGTCATCTGTCAAATACACTAAAGCCTCAGGATCTAATTTTAATACATCTGAAAGTAATAAAATATCAGAGATTGCAAAACGCAAATTAGAAGGACATAAAACGCTAAAATCACCTTTTTTAACGATGAAAAATCCAGCAAATGATTTCCAGTCTTTTAATGAATCGTAATCTTCTTCTTTTAATTTAAAACCATATAAGCCAAAAACCACACTCAAACCTTTCAAAAATGATGAACTTTTACATCCTAGTTCCCTTGAAATCAACATCGCAATCGCACTCTTTTTATCAGGAATAAGTATTCCAATTAAGCCCTCACCATACTGACTTATTTCTTCTAATTGCAATTTAGTCGCATTTCCTGCCTGCAATTCCTCTATAGCGACGCGCGGGATCGGTTTTTGTAAAATAAAATTATACAGTGCATTGAATCGAATTCGATTACGAATTAATTTCAATAACCCGCCTAAAATAATGGCCTCCCAAACCGGTATCAACTCTTCTACTTTGGGTTCTGACTCACCAGTAAATAAAGAGATTCTGCGAATTACATTTCCGCGTAAATCTTCTTGAATAACACCAAACAATTCACCCATAGTTTTTATCTCAAATACAAAATTACAAGTACTCGAGCACATATAAGAATTATTTTTTGCATATTTTTTTCTTTTATTCTCTGTAAACTTTACATTCATTACCTTTGTAGCATGAAGAAAGTATTATTCATCGACCGGGATGGCACTTTAATAATTGAGCCTCAACCTGACCAGCAAGTTGACAGTTTAGAAAAATTGTCATTTTTGCCTCATGTCATAGCTAATTTAAAGAAGATTCATGACGAATTCGACTTTGAATTAGTGATGGTGACCAACCAAGATGGGCTCGGTACTCCATCCTTTCCAGAAGACACATTTTGGCCAGCACAAAATAAAATGATGGAAATTTTAGCTTCTGAAGGGATAGTGTTTTCAAATATATTCATTGACAAATCATTTCCTGCGGATAATCTTCCCACCAGAAAACCTGGTCTAGGGTTATTGGGACAGTACTTGACGGCCGATTATGATTTAAAAAAATCATTTGTCATCGGGGATCGAATCACCGACGTTCAATTAGCCAAAAATCTAGGAGCAAAAGCATTTTTAATTAGTGAATTGGAGATACCCGCTGATTTGAAATCAATTACAGCGCTACAAACCACTCGTTGGAATGACATATACTCTTATTTAAAATTACCTGAGCGTCTAATCACTCATACTAGAAATACGAATGAAACTAAAATTTCCATCCAATTGAACCTAGATGGAAAAGGCTATGCGAACAATCAAACTGGTTTAGCCTTTTTTGATCATATGTTAGATCAAATCGCCAAGCACGGCAACCTGAATCTCAACATACAAGTTCAAGGTGATTTACATATAGATGAACATCATACTATTGAAGATACTGGAATTGCCTTGGGTGAAGCATTCGCTTTGGCTTTAGGTGAAAAGAAAGGCATCGCTCGATACGGATATTTATTGCCCATGGATGATTGTTTAGCCCAAGTGGCTTTAGATTTTTCAGGTCGAAATTGGCTCGTTTGGAATGCTGAATTTAAAAGAGAGAAGGTGGGTGAGATGCCAACAGAAATGTTCAGTCACTTCTTTAAATCATTTTCAGATGGGGCTAAATGCAATTTAAATATTAAGGCTGAAGGAGAAAACGAACATCATAAAATTGAATCAATTTTTAAGGCTTTTGCAAAATCGATCCAATTAGCTGTTAAAAGAGATCTAAATAATTTAAATTCTTTGCCTAGTACCAAAGGATTACTATAATTAATTTCATAATTTTGAGTAAAATTTAACATTATATGGGATATTCAGGAGCCGCCTTTTTTATCATTTTATTTGCTGCATCTATCATTGTTGGAGCTAAACTTCAAAAAATTTATAAGGAAAGAGGTAAATAAAATTGATTATAGTATTCCTTCATCAGCAAAACTGAAATACGTTTCTGAAGACACAATTAAGTGATCAGAAATTTGTATTTCAAACAAGCCTGCAGCCTCAATAATCTTTTTCGTCAAATGCTTGTCGGCCTGGCTAGGTTGTAATTGGCCCGATGGATGATTATGTGCCAAAATGATGGCTGAAGATGTTTGCTCTAAAGCAGATTTAAACAATAGTTTTATATCCACGGAAGTTCCAGCTACACCCCCTACACTAAATTTTTCTAATTTAATTAATCGAGAAGCGCGATTTAAATGAATGATCCAAAATTCTTCATGTGCTAAATCACTTAAATGTGGCCTCAATAAGTTATAAGCATCTTTTGAAGCCAATATTGTTTCTATTCGATGGGTCGTTTCAAAAACCATTCGCCGCCGACCCAATTCTAAAGCGGCCACTAAAACGGCTGATTTAGCCTTTCCAATCCCTTTGAATTTCATGAAGTCAAATTGATTAAAGCGGCCCAACTTATTTAAGTCCCCTTGAATTGAGTTCAATATATCTTTTGAAAGATCTAAAGCTGATTTATTAGGGATCCCCGAGCCGATCAATAAGGAAAGTATTTCATCAATTCGTAAGGTATCCTTTCCCTTTATTGCCATCAGCTCCCTTGGCCTCTCTTCCAATCGAATTTCTTTGATTTTTCCTCCCTGAAGTAAATAATCCATGTGAATATTTTTTCGGAAGGTAATCCTTATAAACAAGAAAACCCCGCGATTGCGGGGTTTATCAATATACTGATAATCTAAACCTATGCGGCTAATTTATTCGCCAACTTAGCTAATTTAGATTTTTGATTTGCTGCCTTATTCTTATGAATAATATTTTTCTTCGCTAATTTATCTAACGCAGAAGAAACCTTTTTGTACAAATCAACCACGATAGATTTATCGGTCGCTAAACGAAGATTTTTAATCATCGTACGAGTTGACTTATGTTGATAACGGTTACGCAAACGTTTTGTTTCATTTGCTCTAATACGCTTTAATGCTGATTTATGATTTGCCATTGTTTAAATATAATTCTTAAATAAATTCTTCTTGTAATAAAATAGAAATGCAAAATTAAACAAAATGATTTTAAAACACAACATACTATGCAAAAAAAGCTATCAGATTCTGATAATATTAACGATGACCCTACATTTAAAAGGATATTCAATCGAATTAATGAAACCTTGGGGCTTTTTTGCACATAAAAAAATAAATACGTTGGCCATTTATACTTTGCCGCTTGAAATGGTCACATTTTACAAAAGGCATCAAAAGGAAATAGAAGATTTATCGGTTTTGCCAGACCAACGGAGATATATCATGGACCAGGAGGCTTCAAGACATTATATTGATTTAGATCGATATGAAATTTCAGCTATACAGTATACAAATTGGTCCGAAATAACCCAAAAAATAAATCCAGATAGTTTAGTCAAACATGGAATTGTGCCCTGGCATATTCCCATTTTATACCAACAACTAAAATATGCATTTGTTCGTCGGGATACTATAAAGATTATCAAATTATCGGCTGAAATGGGGCATTACATTGGTGATTTACATGTTCCTTTGCATACTACATCCAATTATGATGGGCAAAAAACGGGGCAAAGTGGTTTACATGCTTTTTGGGAATCTCGTATTCCCGAATTACTAAATGAGTCATTAGAAGAATTGGTTGGACCAGCTACCTTCATACCTAATATAACTAAATCTACGTGGGATTGGGTACTGGAATCACATACTCAAGTGAAAATTTTAATCGACCAAGAAGCTAAATTAAATGCCACTTTTAGGCAATCAAAAAAATATACTTTCGAAAAAAAGGGTAATGTACTGCAAAAGAATTATAGCGTAGAATACAGTAAAAAATACCATCAAGTGCTTGGCCATCAAATAGAAGATCGATTTCAACGTGCTTATAAACATGTAGGTGACATTTGGTATTCTGCATGGATTGAAGCGGGTCAACCCTTTTTTAAATAAAATTTTGCAATTTTACAGGATGCAAGACATAAAATTTGTACAGCTAAAACCAGGAAAAGATTCACCAGTTAAAAGATTTCATCCTTGGATATTCTCAGGAGCTATCTTAAAGCAAAGTGATCATTTAAATGATGGGGATTGGGTCAATGTAATCAGTTCTAGAGATGAGTTCTTAGGTATGGGTCATTTTCATCATGGAAGTATTTCTGTCAAAATTGTTTCTTTTCAAAAGATATCCTCAGAAGAAGAATTCTGGGTTCAAAGAATTCAAAATGCCTATGATCTAAGACAAAAAATTGCCTTGGGAGAAACCAATGCTTTTCGACTGATTCATGGGGAAGGAGACGGTTGCCCTGGATTGGTGATTGACCATTATAACGGGGTTTTTGTATTTCAGGCGCATTCCATTGGGATGCATATAAATCGTCTAGAAGTAGTTAATGCACTGAAGAAGGTATTTGGAAAAAAGATTAAAGCCATTTATGACAAAAGCAAGGAAACCTTGCCACCGGAATATGCTCAAAATATCAATAATGATTATTTAGAAGGAAGCGCCAATACACCTCATGAAATCGTAGAAAATGGGATAAAATTTTCAGTTAATTGGGTTACTGGCCAAAAAACAGGTTTCTTTATTGACCAACGTGACAACAGACAATTACTGTCGCTGTATTCAAAAGGCAAGTCTATATTAAATACATTTTGCTATTCGGGCGGGTTTTCAATGTACGCACTCAAACAAGGTGCCAAAAGAGTGGTTTCATTAGACACTTCAGCTAAAGCCATTGATTTAGTCAACATCAATTTGACCTTAAATGAATTCTCTAGTAAAAAACACGAATCCATTGTAGGTGAAACCCTACCCTATTTGAAGAATTGTGAGGAAGAATTTGATATCATTATTTTGGACCCACCGGCCTTTGCTAAATCGATTAGCAGCAAACACAAGGCACTACAAGGCTATCAAAAAATAAATTATTTAGCCATCAAAAAGATTAAGAAAAACGGACTTATTTTTACCTATTCATGCTCTCAAGTAATCACAAGAGACTTATTTTACAACATGCTAGTAGCGGCAGGGATAGAAACTGGCAGAGAAATCCAAGTCATTCATCAAATGACTCAGGCTCCCGACCATCCGATCAACTTATTTCACCCGGAAAGTAATTACCTAAAAGGATTTGTATTACGAGTTATCTAATTAACAAAACGAAAGATACGATTCCAGCGAATTTTACCGGAGAAAAGACTTTTGTTGGGATCTAATGACATCCAAACAAATACTGCCTTTCCTACGATATGATCGGCAGGAACAAAACCCCAGAACCGAGAATCTGCTGAATTGTGACGATTATCGCCCATCATGAAATAATAATCTTGTTTAAAAGTATAACTATTTAATACCTTTCCATTCTGTAAAATTTTATCTCCGTCTATCGTTATGCCTTCGTTTCCTTCATACTTTTGAATAGCCTCTTGGTATAATTTAACATTTTTAGTATATAAATTGACCGTCCAACCTTTTGCCGGAATTTGCAAAGGCCCAAACCAGTCTCTATTCCATTTAAACAAGGTCGTATCATGAGGAAAAATGGCATCAAAAGCTTGTCCTTTGACATCCTTAAATGAATCATAATCAAAGGTCTTTTTAAACGAAGATTTAGAAATTTCCGAAATTTTACTCAGCGATGTATTCAGTTTATAACCAACTAATTGGTTTAATGAGTCCGCAAGAGGTAACCAATCCGCTGAATCAAAACTTGCATCTGGAGAATTCCGTATACCAAATTGATCAAAAAAACTTTCTTCTAACGTTTCCTTGGTCTTCATAAATACGGGATGTTGCATTCTTTCCGGATTTTCTAAGGCCTTGTTGTTAATATACACTTGTTGGCCACGAACCTCAATAACATCCCCCGGTGTGGCTACACACCTTTTTACATAAAAAGTTCGGAGATCTAATGGAGCATCTCCATCATCCTCCCAATTAGGTGCATTAAAAACGACGGCATCTCCTTTTTTAACATCAGTGAAACCTGGTAAACGGAAAGTGGGTAAATTCAACCAACGTAAATAAGAGGGTATATTAGTGAACCATATTTTTTGATGTGTTAAAGGAAGTTGCAAAGGGGTTTTTGGCGTACGTACTCCATAATGCATTTTACTAACAAACAAAAAATCACCGACCATCAATGAACTTTCCATGGAGGGTGTAGGAATGGTATATGCCTCAAATAGAAAAAAGCGAATCAGGGTAGCCGCGACTACAGCAAATAAAACAGAATCCAACCACTCTCTAAAGGCTGATTTTTGTGTAGGTTTTTTTGCGTCTTTGGAATTCATAAAATTATTTTTTGTGTAAATACTTATCTATTAACTCTTGTGATGGTTTATTAATATAAGGAGAAGGAAAACCTCTTTCAACAAAATCAATATCTTCCATATTAGTATACCGTAAATGAGAAGACCACCTAATTTGATTATTGGTTATAAGGCCCGATTCATGCACTAACAAAGTGGAAAAAACGACAATATCACCCATATTAACTTCAGGTTGTAAGGAAGGATACACACTTCGGTCAAATGGAACCTCAGCAAAACCATTTTCTAATTTATCTGTCAGCGGCCCCAATTTATGAGATCCTGGGTAAAATATGACAGGACCATGTCCCATTTCCAAGTCAATCAAAGGAAACCAAACAACAATGGAATCCTGAGAGGCCAACATAGAAACCCAGTCCTGATGCAAGGGAGTTTTATAAAAATGTTCGGACATGGCAAGATTAGGGTGATTGAAAAACAACATGGGCCGAGTACACATTAAAGGCTTCGACAAACCCAGGTTTTTCACTAATTCAATCAGGTCAGGGTTAACAGATAATTGATATAACTCGATTAATCCTGTTTGAATCAATTTACCACAACTGATAAAAGTATCTAAATGCTCTTGAAACAATTGGGTCATTTGAGACAAAAAATCACCTTTTATACCTAAATAATCAAATTGAATTTGGAAAATATTCTTAGCAGCTAATTGAATGTCCTCAATTAATTTACATTCGAAAAAACCCGGAATCACAACGACCCCATTTTCCTTTAAATCTGATTTCAACTGATCTAAATCCAACATCCCCATTAATTTAACATATCGTCCATTCCTAAGACCCCTTTTTTGCCTAAAATCCATTCTGCCGCGATCACCGCACCTAATGCAAAACCTTCCCGACTAAAAGCTTCATGAGTCATTTCAATTTGGTCCACTTTAGAAATGTATTTTACAGTATGAGTACCGGGTTTAGTTGATTCTCTCTGCGACCAAATACCTATTTCATCCGCTCCAGGAATCTCATTATTTACCCATTTTTTCTTATTTGAATATTGACTCATAATGCCTTCAGCAATCGTGATGGCCGTGCCACTTGGCGAATCTTTCTTTTCTAAGTGATGGATCTCATTCGTATAAATATCATACCCTGCATGCGCATGCATAAGTTTTGCCAATTGCTTATTCAATTTAAAAAATAAATTTACTCCGATCGAATAATTTGACGCGTAAAAAAAAGTGGAATCAAAGGAATGTGTCGCTTTTTCAACTTCAGCCTTTTTTTCTAACCAACCTGTGGTACCACAGACGATAGGAATTTGCTTCTCGATACACTGCATAATATTAGAAAATGCGGAAATAGGATTTGAAAACTCAATGGCCACATCCACGTCTTTATGAGTTAAAGCAATTAAATCATCCGGATTTTCAATATCTATTTTAGAAACGATTTGATGCCCACGGTCTATCGCGATGCGCTCAATCTCCTTCCCCATTTTTCCGTAACCAATTAAAACTATTCTCATCGCAATCGATTTTTAAAATTAAAAGTCAAAGATACACTAGAAAACATTCCTTTTGAAATAGGATCAAATTCAAAATTAGGTTTAATCTTTAAGCTTATATCATCAGATACGTCAAAAGTCTTCAAATGAGCGCTTACATTGGCATCAACCACATTGAAAGCCCAAGCCACAGCAATCCCTATAAACGTATAATCCCTATTTCTTCTAAAACCATCATTCAAGCGCTTTAATTGATTGACGTCCAAATCTCGTATCACGCCATCTTCATAAGGAACAGCGACTGTTGACGGTGGCACATAAGCAGGATCTTCGGTATGAGGCGAAACGATGTAATAATAATCCCGGTATTTCATGTACCGCTCGTGATTGAAATTGGCAATTAAACCTAAGGTAATAAATGCCCCAGCGACTAAGGGTAATTTCCAATATTGGCCATTATTTATTTGGCCCCAACCAGGAATCATCAAGGAATGCAATGTGCTCACCCTAGGAATTATTTTATTTTTTATGAGCCGTTTATCGAAGGTAGAATCCGATTTAATGCCTAACGTATCGACTACATTTCCTTGCATATTGAGCGAAAAAATTAGGCTGATCAATATTACCTGAAAATATGTTTTAAAACCCATTAGGCTATTTTTGAACGAATGAAATCAGCTTTTCAAGTTCCTCTTTAGACTTAAATGATACCTTCAATTCGCCCTTGCCATTATCATTCATTTTTAAACTGACAGGTAATTTAAATATACTGGCTAAATTAGCTTGCCAAGAACGCATTTGGTCCACCTTAACCTCTGATTTATCAACTGGATTAAATTCAATATGCGAGGATTGCCTCACAGCATCTTCCAATTTCCTGACCGACCATTCCTCCGATATCGTTTTTAAAAAAAGGGTATTTTGAATCTCTGTATTTTCCAATGAGATTAATGAACGAGCATGCCCCATCGAAATTTTATTATCGCGAATCGCGATTTGAATATGTGCCGGTAATTTAAGTAAACGAATATAATTAGTTACTGTGGACCTGTTTTTACCCACTCGAGCACCCAAATCCTCCTGCTTCAAATTACATTCCTCCATTAATCTTTTATAAGATAGAGCAATTTCGATCGCATTTAAATTTTCTCTTTGTATGTTTTCTATTAAGGCCAACTCGATCATTTGCTGATCATCCGCCATGCGGACATAGGCAGGAATTCGAGTCAAACCCGCCAATTTAGAGGCCTGAAATCTTCTTTCTCCAGAAATTAATTGGAATTTACGTGGGGCTATTTTTCTAACCGTGATAGGCTGAATAATTCCTTGAACTCGTATGGACTCCGCTAAATCATTTAATGCCTCTACTTCAAAATGTTCCCGAGGTTGGAATGGATTAGTCTCAATGCAATCCAACGCAATTTCTTCCATCAAATTTACAGAATCAAGACTTCCTGCATAATCAGAAGCGTGCAAACCTTTGCCTTGTACCTTATCAGAATCTTCTAATAATGCCCCTAAACCCCTACCCAATCCAGTTCTCTTCTTCAAATTTGACTCTTGTTTACTCATTACATTAAAAATTATATCTCCAATAAAAGACCATTTTTTCGCACAATTTCTTTAGCGAGATTTAAATAACTGATAGCTCCTTTACTTTCTGCATCATGCAAGATGGCTGGAATCCCATAACTTGGAGACTCCGACAATCGAATATTTCTGGGTATAATCGTCTCAAAAACCATATTTTTAAAATGAGAATTAACCTCATTAACCACCTGATTAGATAAGCGTAACCTCAAATCGTACATGGTTAATAAAATTCCTTCGATAAGTAATTGCGTATTTAATCGGCTTTGTATAATCTTAATCGTATTTAATAATTTACCCAAACCTTCTAATGCATAATATTCGCATTGTACTGGAATAATGACTGAATCAGCCGCGGTTAAGCTATTAATGGTAATCAAACCAAGTGAAGGCGAACAGTCCATGATGATAAAATCATAGTCATCTTTGATTTCCTGCAAGGCTTCCTTCATTTTTCCCTCCCGATTCGTCAGATTAATCATTTCTATTTCAGCGCCAACTAAATCAATGTGAGAAGGAATAATATCTAAAAAAGGCACTTCGGTAGGAAGGATACTGTCTTTTACCAATGAAATCCCAACCATGCATTCATAAATACTTTGTGAAATTTCTTTCGGATTAAATCCCAAACCAGAGGTTGAATTTGCTTGAGGGTCGGCATCAATTAGCAATGTTTTTAAATCCAAAGCGGCTAGACTAGCGGCTAAATTAATTGCAGTAGTAGTTTTACCTACTCCACCTTTTTGATTCGCTATCGCTATGATTTTACCCATAAAAGTCTAAATGTTTTTTTTGACTAATCCAATGAACAATATTACAAAAAAGGTTTCACATCTTTGATTAAATTCCAGCCCAATAAAATCAATATTTAAAATTAAATTTGGAATTCAAAAAATATAAAAACTAAATTATCTCCCTATATTGTGGTCAAAATCGATCGGTACACTATGAATCAAAACACTTCTTCGCATCCCAAAGGCCTTTATGTATTATATAGTACTGAAATGTGGGAACGCTTTAATTTTTATGGAATGCGTGCCTTACTTTCTTTATTTTTAGTCAATGCCCTTGCCTATAAACAAAACGAAGCGTCCATCATTTACGGTGGTTTTTTAGGACTAAGCTACCTAACTACTATGTTAGGTGGATATATGTCAGATCGATATTTTGGAAATCGAAATTGCATTATTTTGGGTGGAATTACGATGGCCATAGGCCAACTTTTTCTTTTTGGATCAGCTAGTACGTTTAATGACGGAGTTGAAACCGCAAATTTATTCATGTGGTCAGGTTTGTTATTTCTAATCCTTGGAAATGGATTTTTCAAGCCTAACATTTCGTCGATGGTAGGTCAATTATATGCCAAAGGCGATAACCGTCTCGATGCGGCTTTTACGATCTTTTATATGGGTATCAATACCGGAGCATTGTTGGGAATGATGATCTGCCCCTGGCTAGGAGACGTAAAGGTCGATGGAGTTAGAAACCTTGATGCATTCAAATGGGGCTTTCTAGCTGCTGGCTGCGCCATGATGATTGGGACGATCACATTTTATTTTTTGAAAAATAAATATTTATTGAAACCGGATGGCCGGCCTGTGGGATTAGCTCCAGATTTCAATAAAGCACAAGAGTCTGAAGAAGAGGCGAATAAAGCAGATTTTACAACTAAATCGATAGGGATTACGCTAGTAATATTCACTTTATTGGTCTATATATTCCATTATTTGTTTCTAACAGACATAGCAAACCCAATTAAAGACTGGGTTTATCCGGTCATTTACTCGGCTGGAATTAGTTTAGCATTTTTGATTATGACAGATAAAACTTTGACGATCATTGAGCGTCAGCGAATTTATGTCATGTACATTATTTCATTTTTCGTCATTTTCTTTTGGTCAGCTTACGAGCAGGCTGGATCTTCCTTAACGTTCATTGCAGACCAACAAACTGATTTAAATTTCTTCGGAATTGAATTGCCGCCTAGTTCAGTTCAAAATGCCAATTCATTTTTCATTATTTTGTTGGCCTTTCCTTTCAGTTGGTTTTGGATATGGATGCAAAAAAGAGGCATTGAGCCCAATTCGCCAACAAAGCAGGCTATTGGCCTTATGCTATTGGCACTAGGCTATCTCATTATTGCCATTCAAGTCAAAGATTTAGGTTCGCAGAAACTGGGCGTGGCCTGGTTATTCATCATGTATTTATTTCACACGATGGGTGAATTATGCCTTTCGCCTATAGGTTTATCCTTAGTAGCTAAGCTTGCACCCAAACGATTTTCGTCCTTATTAATGGGGGTTTGGTTTTTAGCCAATGCGGCCGGATATGCGTTAGCAGGAACCTTAGGGGCTTTATTGCCTCCTGTCAATGCAATCGCAAGCAGTCAATTCCCAAGTTTCTTAGGCATGGAAATAAAAAACCTATATGATTTCTTTATGCTTTTTGTCATCATGGCAGGAATAGCATCCGTATTATTGTATATTTTAGCTTTTGGACCTCTTAAAAAAATGATGCATGGCATCAGATAATCAATCATTATGAACGGACCTGATCACCATTTGCACGAAAAGCATTTAAAAAGTTCTGATTTTATCAGGGATATTGTGATTGGCATGTCAGATGGCTTAACCGTTCCATTTGCCTTAGCTGCTGGACTTTCAGGTGCGGTCGCCTCATCGTCCATTGTCACCACGGCAGGAATCGCAGAGATTGTCGCGGGTTCCATTGCGATGGGATTAGGGGGATACCTAGCTGGACAGACGGAACAAGAGCATTATGAAGCCGAATTAAAGCGTGAATATGAAGAAGTGGAACGTGTTCCTGAGAGGGAAAAAGAAGAAATTAGAGAAGTATTTGAAAGCTATGGCTTGACACCAGAAGCACAAGAAATAGTCGTAGAGGCTATTTCAAAAAATAAGGACAAATGGGTTGATTTTATGATGCGCTTTGAACTAGGCTTAGAAAAACCTAATCCTAATAGAGCTAGAAACTCGGCATTAACCATCGGTATCTCTTACATTGTAGGGGGATTTGTCCCACTTGTGCCTTATTTTTATGTAGATGAGCCCAAGTCTGGTCTATTATATTCTGCTGAAATTACCTTAGTTGCTTTGTTGGTTTTCGGTTATTTCAAAAGCAAAGTAACGGATCAAAATCCATGGATTGGGTCCTTAAAAGTAGCCTCCATAGGTGCGACAGCAGCAGCGGCAGCCTATTTTGTAGCTACACTATTCCAATAAATAAATCAATCATAACCTAAAGCCGTGTCATCGCCGCGTGAATCGGCCCCTCCTTGTAAATTACCGGATGTAAGCACTAATATTCCTTCGACTAGACCGATAGAAGCAGAATTTGAAAATTCATATCCTTTTTGTTTCAATCGTTCCATTTGAATTGTTGACAGGCGATTGGGTTCAATTCGGGTTTGCTCAGGTTTCCATTGTTGGTGAAAGCGAGGATATTCTACTGCCTGTTGCATATTCATTCCAAATTCCAATACATTTATTACTACCTGAAATACACTCGTAATAATTGTAGAGCCACCTGGAGTACCTAAAACCATTTTCAATTGGCCATTTTCGGTTATGATCGTTGGCGTCATACTTGAAAGCATTCTTTTCTTAGGTTGAATTTCATTAGCTTTTGAACCCACTAGACCATACAAATTGGGAGCTCCCGCTTTCGCAGAAAAATCATCCATTTCATCGTTTAAAAGAAAGCCAGCGCCACCCACAAAAACTTTGCTACCAAACGAATTATTTAAGGTTGTTGTGATGGATACGGCATTTCCTGCAGCGTCAACAATTGAATAATGCGTGGTTTCTGGGCTTTCGTACCCAGCAAATTGCCCCGCAGAAATTTCTGAACTTAACGTTGCCTTAGCGAAATTGATCGAACTAATTCTATTTTTAATGTAAGTAGAATCCAATAAAGGTCCGATAGGCACTTGAACAAAATCAGGGTCACCTAACCATTGGGCTCGGTCCGCAAATACCCTTCTTTCTGACTCAATCATTAATTGGACCGTTGAATCCGAACTAGCCCCCCATTTGCTCAATGGATATTTTTTCACCATTCCCATTAATTGGGCCAAAGCTATTCCCCCACTTGACGGCGGAGGCATCCCTATTATTTGGAAATTTTTATACGATTGAACGATAGGTTTTCGCCAAACAGGTTTATAGCTATCCAAATCTCTTTGTGTAATAATACCATTTAGCCGCTTCATTTCACTAATAATTAGTTCAGCGGTTTTCCCTTGATAAAATCCTTTTGATTTATCACGTAAAATTCTTTCCAAAGTATTGGCTAAATCTTCCTGAATTAAGCGATCATCCTTTTTCCAATCTAAGTTATTCGCATTAATTAAATACGAGTTTCCACTATTTTCTTTTAAAAAATTTGACCTATTTACATTTAATCCTCGTGCTTCCCTTGACGTGAGTGCATGGCCATGCCTCGCTATGTCAATAGCAGGCTGGATAAGCTCCTTCCACGGTAATAAGCCGAATTTACGGTGCATTTCCTCCATCCCGGCAACAGTCCCTGGAACCCCTACAGAAAACACCCCCACAAAACTTTTATCAGGAATAACATTGCCTGATGCATCTAGGTACATATCTTTTGTGCTTGCCAATGGAGCTTTTTCCCGATAATCTAGCGCAAAAACTTTTCCTTTGGCGTTACGATAGACCAAAAAACCTCCTCCACCAATATTTCCTGCAGATGGATGACAAACAGCTAAGGCGAAATTAACTGCGATGGCTGCGTCAATGGCATTTCCTCCTTTTTGTAAAATGGCCAAGCCGATTTGTGAAGCTAAGGGATGCGTAGAAACTACCATACCTTTTTTAGATTCGACCAAGGGTTTAATGGTATTTTGAGAATAAAGCTGACTAGATAAGATGAACGTATAAACAAAGAGCAATAATTTGAATTTCATATGATAAACATTTAAATAATTTAACGAAATTAACAGAAAAATGACTAATGAACTTATTAAATATAAGGGGGTTTAAAAAATAAATTTAACTTTGTAATTAATACAAGATTATTTAATTAAAACGAATTCATAAAGTGGATATTTTCGAGAAAGTTAAAAAAAATATGGGGCCAATCGGCGCTCATGCACATTATTCACATCATTATTTTTCTTTTCCCAAATTAACAGGCGAATTAGGTCCGAGGATGACTTTCATGGGGAAGGAGATGTTAAACTGGTCTTTAAATAATTATTTAGGACTTGCTAATCACCCTGAAGTAAGAAAAGCAGATGCTGACGCTGCAGCTAAATACGGCCTAGCATATCCTATGGGTGCTAGAATGATGTCAGGAAATACAGATGAACACGAGGAATTTGAAAGACAATTAGCTGAGTTTGTAGGCAAAGAAGACTGCTTCTTACTTAATTATGGGTACCAAGGAGTGATGTCGCTTGTTGAATGTATGGTAGATCATCGTGATATCATTGTATACGATGCAGAATCACATGCTTGCTTGATCGATGGAATTCGTTTGCATAAGGCAAAAATGGGTGCCTATTATAAGTTTAATCACAACGACATGGATTCTTTAAGAACGAATTTGGAGCGTGCAAAAAAGCGAACTGAGGAAACCGGGGGAGGAATCCTGGTGATAACGGAAGGAGTATTTGGAATGTCAGGAAAAGTGGGCGCGCTAGACAAAATTGTCGAAATGAAAAAAGACTATGATTTTAGATTGCTTGTCGATGATGCGCATGGATTTGGAACCATGGGAGAAAATGGACGCGGAGTAGGTGAATTTTTAAATTGCACAGAAGGGATTGACCTATATTTTTCAACTTTCGCTAAATCAATGGCAGCGATTGGGGCATTCGTGGCAGCACCTAAGGATATCATCATGTATTTAAAATACAATATGAGGTCTCAAACCTATGCAAAAGCATTGCCAATGCCCTTTGTCATTGGAGGCATGAAGCGACTCGAATTAATAAAAAAACATCCTGAATTAAGAGCTAAATTGTGGGCTAATGTGAAAGCTTTGCAAGAAGGCTTAAGAGAAAAGGGATTCGATATTGGCGAAACTCAATCTCCAGTAACTCCTGTATTTTTACATGGGGATTATGACATCGAAGCGGTGACCAAACTTGTTCGCGACCTTAGAGAAAACATGGGTATTTTTTGTAGCATAGTTGTGTACCCCGTAGTTCCAAAGGGACAAATTATGTTAAGAATTATACCTACTTCCTCACATACGCTAGAGGATATACGTTACACGACTGAATGTTTTGCTAAAGTTCAAAAGCAACTTAATGAGGGCTTTTATTCCAAATAAAGAAGAAATAGAGGCTGAAATTAAAGTTTTTTGACTTTTTTCACTTTTTTTTATCAAATTTAGTTGGAAAAATTTGTGAGAATTAAAAATTTGTCTAAATTTCGTAACATATAAGCCTCTAAACTGGCTATAAAGACAATCTAAATATTTTACAACCTAAAAATTATTATTATGAGCAGATTTGCACAAGTGAAAGATCTAGTATTATCATTGGAATCGGATTTCGAAAAATTCTATGATAAAGGAAATCAGGCAGCAGGAACACGCGTTAGAGGTGGTCTTCAACAATTAAAAACTTTATCACAAGAGATTCGTACTGAGGTTCAAAACCAAAAGAACGCTTCTAAGTAATTTACCAAAATTTTAAAAAAGCCTGAAAGAAATTTCAGGCCTTTTTTTGTTAAAATTTTTCTAAATGTAAGGCTGTAGCCATTCCGTCAACCATCAATTTCCCGCGTTCACGCTCATAAACTTGCGTTTTAATTTCAGCTATATGCTTTTCTATATTAATTGACTCAATTCGAAACTTTGCCGAATACGTCACTCCCACAAATAAAGGTCTTTTGAACTCAGTAATTTGTTTTAAATAAACACTCCCCTGTCCTGGGAATTCCATACCCATAACTCTAGAAAATACACTAGCAATTAAAGCCCCATGAATAATAGGTTGTTTAAACTGGGTGGTTGCGGAATAAACTTCATCCCAATGCAAAGGATTAAAATCACCAGATATTTTGCAAAATTCATTTACTTCTTCCTGAGTGAACGAAAAATCAATTTCATGAGAATCTCCTAGTTGATACATATCGAATTATTTAATGTTAACTTTACGGCCTTAAAAATAAAGTATGATTTTCTTTATTATAAATATAAAATCAGGTAGCAAAAGTACGTCAAGCAAAGCTCAATTGATTCAAAAATTGAATAAAATTGAAAATTCAAGTCTACATTTTACCGAATTTTCTGGCCATGGGGGTGAATTAGCAAAATTAGCGATCAGCCAACAAGCTACCAAAATAATAGTTGTTGGGGGAGATGGTACCATTAATGAAGTGGCGTCTGAACTAATTCATACAAAAATACCTGTAGGAATTATCCCCATTGGATCCGGAAATGGACTTGCTAGGCACTTAAATATTCCTATGGATTTCAAATCCGCTTTAAACAAGGCTTTACATGGTGAAAATAGGGCAATAGATAGTTTGACATGGAATCAAAAACCATTTTTTTGCACCGCAGGAATAGGTTTTGATGCTTATGTGGCAGAAGCATTTTCAAAGACTCAACATCGAGGTTTTTTGAATTACATAAAATCCACCCTTAGGTCATCCTTACGATATGTTCCCATACAAGTTGAAATAAACAAGCAAATAGAATATATATTTTCACTAAGTATCGCCAATGCAAACCAATTTGGGAATAACGCATATATATCACCGTTATCTAATATTCAAGATGCTCTTTTTGAAGTTGTTAAGATAAGTCCATTAAATTTTGTTGAAAAAGCCCAACTTGGAATCAGACTATTTTTAAAAACCATTCCAACGCACCCAAAAGTAGTGATAAAATCACTCGATATTTTTGAGTTTTCTATTAAAAAGGGATTATGTTATCACATAGATGGAGAATCATTAATTTCCGATTGCACTCAGGTTAAAATAAATATTTTCCCAAAAAGTTTAGTCGTCGTAAATTAGTTTAAAAATTTTCTATTTTTTACATAACTAATTTATAATCAATTACTTATATATTATTACACCTAAAGACTCTAAAATAAATACGTTTTTTATTCAAAAAAATAAATATTTTTTTTATTTAACTTTTTCAAGTCAAAACACGAATAAGGTCTATAAAAATTGAACAATTTTTATTTCCAAATTATTAGCACTTTTTTTTATAAAAAAAACACACATTTATTTATTTTTCAAATTTGTAAGAACCCCGAATTTTACTATTTTTGTCACCCCGCTAAAAATAATTTTACATTTTTTTAGTCAAAGCCTTAAAATCATTTTATAAAAATTTACTTGATATAATACCTCTCAAGGGTTTATCATTTAAAACTTTATTAAGCCATATTATCAATTATAAGAATAAAAATGCAAAAGGGAGTTAACGAATTGTGGAATAAGTGCTTGATGATTATCAGAGAAGATATATCAGAGCATAATTTCAATACATGGTTCACTCCCATTGTTCCTTTAAAATTCTCAAATAATACACTTACCCTAGAAGTTCCCTCACAATTTTTTTATGAATGGCTAGAAGAAAATTATGTTTCCATTTTCAGAAAAGCAATTGACCTTGTCATAGGTAAAAATGGAATGTTAGAGTATTCGGTTGTCATTGACAAAGGTGATCGAAAGAATCCTCCGATTGCATTTAATTTACCGACCAACCATTCCAATCAAAATTCATATAATTCGCATTCGGATAAGTATTCAAGTAATCAACCTCAAGCCGCTAAAAACCCTTTTCAGTTTAAGGATTTGGATTCTTTAGAACTTGATTCTTATTTAATACCCAAATATACATTTGATAAGTTTATTGAGGGAGACTGTAATCGACTAGGAAGAGCTGCCGGAATGGCCGTATCGAACAAGCCTGGTTTAACATCTTTTAATCCATTAATGATTTATGGGGGGGTGGGACTGGGAAAAACCCATTTAATCCAAGCCATTGGCAATCAAATTAAAGATCAATTCCCGGAAAAATTTGTTTTATATGTGTCTACCGAAAAGTTCACAAATCAATTTGTCAATGCGATTAGAAATAATTCGATTGAAACTTTTACCAATTTTTACTTACAAGTGGACGTATTAATTATCGATGATGTTCAATTCCTTTCGGGAAAAGAAAAAACGCAGGAAACTTTTTTCAATATATTTAATCATTTACATCAATCGGGAAAACAAATAATCCTTTCTTCTGACCGAGCACCTAGAGATTTGGCTGGAATGGAAGATCGTTTACTTAGTCGATTTAAATGGGGGCTTACAGCAGATTTGCAGCAACCAGATTTTGAAACACGTATAGCCATTATTCAGAAAAAGCTTCAAGATGATGGAATTCAGATCAATATTGATGTATTAGAATATTTAGCTAACTCGATACAGACTAACGTTAGAGAATTAGAAGGAGTCATTATTTCGTTAATGGCACAGGCTTCATTAACTCGAAAAGAAATAGATATCGAATTAGCAAAAACAACGCTTAAAAGCATCGTAAATGATCAGGAAAAAGAATTAAGTGTTGACAACATTTTAGATGTTGTCACTCTTCACTTTGATGTAGACCTACAAACATTACAAGGCAAATGTCGAAAAAAAGAAAATGTATTTCCTCGTCAAGTTGCCATGTACATGCTAAAAGAATTAACTAACCTTCCATTAAAATCGATTGGATATCATTTTGGAGGAAGAGATCATAGTACGGTAATTCACGCCGTTCAGTCCATCTCTGAGGCAATGGAAACTGACAAATCAGTGGAAAAAACAGTTCGAAACCTTTTTAATCGATTTAACTTAAGTTCTAATTAAAATAAAAGGGAGTTAAAAAATTGACTCCCTTTTATTTTATAGACTTATCGTAATTCTATTCTTCCTCAGTTACTGGCTTTTTATCCAACAAGGCATTGTCATTGCCCTTAATTTTTTCTTTGATTTTCATTTCTAATTCATCCATTAATTCAGGATTATCCTTAATCAAATCCTTAACAGCGTCCCTTCCCTGTCCTAGTCTATTTCCATTATAAGAAAACCAAGAACCTGATTTATCAATGACATTGAGGTCAACGCCCAAATCCAATACTTCACCGGCTTTTGAAATACCTTCGCCATACATAATATCAAACTCTACTACTTTAAATGGAGGCGCTAATTTGTTCTTCACCACTTTAACTCGAGTCCGATTACCAGTAATGGAATCAGCACTTTCTTTAATTTGACCTGCTCGACGAATATCCAACCGAACTGAAGCATAAAACTTAAGGGCATTTCCTCCAGTGGTTGTTTCTGGACTACCAAACATCACACCGATTTTATCGCGTAATTGATTGATGAATATGCAACAACAACCTGTCTTATTGATGGTTCCGGTCAATTTACGTAATGCCTGAGACATCAATCGAGCTTGGAGTCCCATTTTAGAGTCCCCCATTTCCCCTTCAATCTCTGCCCTAGGAACAAGCGCAGCCACTGAATCAATCACAATAATATCGATTGCACCCGAACTAATTAAATGTTCTGCAATTTCCAAAGCTTGTTCGCCATTATCAGGCTGTGAAATCAATAAATTTTCAGTATCGATACCCAGTTTTTCAGCATAGGCACGATCAAAGGTATGTTCCGCATCTATAAAAGCCGCTAGACCTCCTGCTTTTTGAGCTTCAGCAATACAATGAAGCGTCAATGTCGTTTTTCCTGAAGATTCAGGTCCATATACTTCTACAACACGACCGCGAGGAATCCCTCCAATCCCTAATGCTATGTCTAAGCCCAATGAACCCGTTGATATAACAGGAACATCCATCACCTTACTATCAGATAATCGCATGACAGTTCCTTTGCCATATGCTTTATCTAATTTCTCTAAGGTAGTTTGAAGTGCTTTTAATTTTTCAGAAGCTAGGCCTTGTGCATCGCCTGATTGTTTTGCCATGTTTATTTATTGATAATTTTGAAAGTTCTTTTTTGAAATTGTATCTTTCAATACGCTTTAACAAAAATAGGAAATACGTATTAATATTTAATCAATTTTTTAGATAAACTAAGTGGATAAATTCAATCAATTTTAAAATACTCAATTAACGTGTTAAATACCACTGTTACAGCAAAAATCAAATGGTATTTCATCAGTTTGCTGATCATTACCAACGGCTCTTTTGCGCAAGATTTATCGTTTTTGAATCAAAGCGAATTATTAGACTATCGAATTCACTTAGGATTCATTAATGCGGCAAGCGCCACCGTAAAAAGCTCACCCAATATAACATTTTTGCAATCCACACCTACTAGAAAAATTGAAATAGAAGGAAAAACGGTTGGCATTTTACATGTATTTAGTCCAGTCATTGATTATTGGTCAGCTAATTTAGCCATAGAAACACGATTGCCCTTAAAAACAGAAATGAGAAAAATAGAAGGGCGTTATAAAAAAAATGAAGTCGTTATATTTGACCAAAGTCAAGGTTTAGCCAAAATTTACTCGCCTCAAAACACACCTATAAATAAAACCGTTCCTATTTCAAAAGGCATGATGGACATCATTGGCGGATATTTCTTTTTAAGAGATAAAAATTTGACCCAAATGCGCGTGGGTCAGTCTTTAAGTGCAAAAATATTATTTGACGGAACCATCTATGATATATTGTTTATTGTCAAAGGATTTGAGACTGTGGACGGAAAATTGGGTGCAAAAAAATGTATACGGACTTCATTGGTCTTACCCAAAAACAATATGTTTAAAGATGAAGATGCCATTAGATTATGGATAAGTCAAGATAAGTATCAAATACCCTTTAAAATGGAGGTCAATCTAAAAATAGGATTTCTTAGTATCGACTTAGAAAATTACATGATCCAAGGAAAGTCAGCTTATTGACCTTTTATTTAGCCAAAGCCCTCTTATATACTTCAAGTACGCGATTTCTGGCAAACTCGTGATTGACAATAGGAGTTACATAGGTAAGTTCCTGAAATTCTGGAACCCATTTTTTAATATAAATAAATTTAGGGTCGAATTTTTTTGCTTGCAAACTTGGATTAAATACTCTGAAATAGGGTGCCGCATCACAACCAGAGCCGGCAGCCCATTGCCAACCGCCATTATTGGCCGAAAAATCAAAATCGAGAAGTTTTTCTGCAAAATATGTTTCGCCCCAACGCCAATCAATTAATAAATGTTTAACTAAAAAACTGGCCACTACCATACGAACCCTGTTGTGCATAAAACCCGTTTGATTTAATTCTCGCATGCCTGCATCGACCATGGGATATCCTGTTTTACCTTGTTTCCAAGCCTCAAATTCCACTTCATTGTTTCTCCATTGAATTTGATCATAATCCTTCCGAAAGGCTAAACCGTGACTAATGTGCGGAAAATGAAACACAATATTAAAATAAAAATCACGCCATATCAATTCGTTTAACCAAGTTTCTGATAATCCAAGGGCTTGTAATACTAAAGAGCGGATTGAAATAGTTCCAAAACGTAAATGAACGGAAAGCTTCGAAGTACCGTTTATCCCAGGGAAATCACGGGAGGTTTGATATTCATGAATTATTTTATCTGAAACCATTTTTTCAGGAAAATACAATCCTGAAGGAGCAAAACCGATGGATTCTAGGCTAGGAAAATCAGATTTTACATCGGCATAGTTAGACAAATTTTTTGATGGATAAATAGTGAGGGGTTCGCGATTCAATCGATCCTTCCATTTATTAGCATAAGGCGTAAAGACAGTATAAGGAGTACCTTGACCACTGAGCAATTCATTCTTTTCAAAAATCACATGGTCTTTAAATGTGTGGAAATCTATATTTTTTGAGCTTGCAAACTGCTTAATTTCCTCATCTCTTTGAAGCGCGTATTTCTCATGATCATGGTTCAAATAAATACGTTGAATATCATACTCTTGAGTCAATTTCTCAAAAACACGGATTGGATGATCATGGAGTATTAAAATATCGCCACCTTGTTGGCAAATCATCCATTTAAGTGCTTCTAATGCCTTGTGAATAAACTCAACTCGGCCATCCTTTACTGTCGGTAAACGCGATAAAATAGCTTGATCGAAAATGAAAATTGGCAAAACAGGAAAAGGACCCGACAAAGCTTGAAATAATCCATGATTATCTTCTATTCTCAAATCTCTCCTAAACCAAAATATGGAAACTTTTTTCATAACATATAGTTCATTTAAAGCAGAACAAAAGGATTATATAAAGGTTTTAAAAAATATACCTTGACAAGCCCCCTTTGAAAAGTGTATATTTGCAAATTGATAATTTTCTCAGTGAAAATAATCATTATTTTGATTGCATTTAAACTCTATTTTGAGTTTAATTTTGACAACTATTAATTCAAAACCCATCCGAATGAAATTATCTGAATTCAGATTTGATTTACCCCAAAGTTTAATCGCCTTAAATCCTACAGAAAATCGAGAAGATTCGCGTATGATGGTGATTAATCGAAAAGAAAAAACCATTGAACATAAAAAATTCACAGACATCATTGACTATTTTGGAGATGGTGATGTATTAGTTACCAATAACACCAAAGTATTCCCTGCGCGTTTATATGGAAATAAGGAAAAGACAGGAGCGCAAATTGAAGTTTTTCTTTTAAGGGAATTAAATCGCGAGCATCGGCTTTGGGATGTTTTAGTAGATCCAGCTAGAAAAATTAGAGTTGGAAATAAGCTATATTTTGGCGACTCAGATTTAGTAGCCGAGGTGATTGACAATACTACATCAAGAGGACGTACCATTCGATTTTTATATGATGGGGACCATGATGCGCTCATGCAAGCGATTCACGAGTTGGGTGAAACTCCGCTGCCAGACGAAATTAGATTAAAAAGAGCGGCTACGGAAGATGACAGAGAGCGTTTTCAAACGATTTATGCAGAGCATGTAGGCGCAGTAGCTGCACCAACAGCCGGACTCCATTTCTCCAAAATTATCATGAAAAAAATGGAGTTAAACGGAGTTCAATTCTCCCCTATTACGCTTCATGTGGGTCTAGGTACATTTAGACAAGTGGACGTTGAGGATTTGACCAAACATAAAACAGATTCAGAGCATTTTATTATAGATGAAGCTACGTGTGGATTTGTCAACGGAGCATTGGATAATAAAAAACATGTATTGGCCATCGGAACTACCGTGATGAAAGCTTTGGAATCCTCCGTTTCTGCGAGTGGACATTTAAAGCCGATAAATAGTTGGACCGACAAATTTATTTTTCCTCCCTACGAGTTTAAAATACCCACTGCATTATTAACTAATTTCCATTTACCTGAATCTATTTTATATATGATGGCATCGGCATTTGGAAGTTATGAATTAGTACAAGAAGCTTATAAACAAGCTATTAAAGAAAAATATCGCTTCTTTAGTTATGGAGATGTGATGTTAATAATCTAATTTTTATTGTGTGAAAAAAATCGCAATTATTGTTGCTGGTGGGACTGGTCTTCGTATGAATAGCACTATACCTAAACAATTTTTACTGCTAGAAGGGAAACCTGTAATATTTCACACATTAAATCAATTCAAAAAAGCAGATTCAAGTATTTTATTATATGTTGTTTTGCCCAAGAATCAAATGGATTTTTGGGCAAAATTATGTACTGAATTTCCGGAAATAGTAACAAAAACTCCACATATTTTGGTTGAAGGTGGCGAAACCCGATTTCATTCCAGCCAAAATGGACTAGCAGCCGTCGAGGAAACAGAAGATTGTCTAATCGCTATTCATGATGGTGTTCGGCCATTAATTAAGCCAGAATTGATTTCATCTGCTTTTAAATATGCTGAATTGCATGGAAATGCCATAGTATCTGTTCCGAGTAAAGATTCGATCAGAAAATGGGATAGCGTTTTGCAGAAATATGTGTCTGTCAAAAGAGATGAAATTCGAATCATTCAAACACCTCAAATATTTACCTTACATTCTTTAAGAAAGGCATTCATTCAAACCTATAGTACGAAATTTACGGATGATGCCAGTGTTGTTGAGTCATCGGGTGAAACCATTCATTTAGTGGATGGAGATTATGCCAATTTAAAAATAACAACACCAGAGGACTTAAAACTCGCCGAAAGCCTAATGAAATCTGCCTTTTAAATCTATGAAAAACTTTTGGTTACGAATTGCTGAAAATATATTAAGGTTCAAATATCAAATTTTAGGAATATTAGTTGGCCTAACCTGTATCCTAGGTTATCAAGCAAGTCAAATACAACTTAGCTACGAATTAGCAAAAATACTCCCGACATCAGACGAGCGATTCCAACTTTATGAAAACTTCAAAAGTAAATATGGAGAAGATGGCAATGTCATGGTTATTGGACTCGAAAATGACCAATTATTTACACCCAAAGAATTTAACGCTTGGAATACCTTAACCCAAGAAATCAAACAACAACCTGGTATTAAAAATGTACTTTCGATCACGAATTTGCCCGAAGTATACATTGATTCTGTGGCAAACAAATTTTCGACTAGGCCTCTTTGGGACCCAAAATTACCTATTACCCAAATTAACTTAGATCATTTACATGATCAGTTATCTCGCCTACCCTTATTTACTAATTTTATTTTCACGAAAGATTTCAATGTGCATCTAATGATGATCACATTAGATCAGAAAACGATAAATAATAAAAATAGAATTCAGTTAGTCCAACATATAAAAAGTTTAGGTGATCAGTATTCCACTAAAATGGGTCATTCCGTGCATTACTCAGGCATGCCCTTTATACGAACTGAATACACGTCCCAAGTAACGAACGAATTGGCTATATTTTTAATCCTCGCCATCCTAGTCACTTCCATCATCTTATTCTATTTTTTCAGATCTATCAGGGTTGTTTTCTTTGCATTAATGGTCATTCTAGTGGGGATTATAGCGTCATTAGCCACGATCGTATTATTTGACTTTAAAATCACGCTACTTTCTGGCCTCATTCCTCCCTTGATTGTTGTCATAGGGGTACCCAATGTCATATTTTTATTGAACAAATACCATGAAACATTTTTGCGCACTCAAAATAAAGAGGAATCATTAATAGAAAGTACGTCTAAAATAGGTAGGACATTGTTTTTAGCCAATTTGACTACGTCCATTGGTTTTGGCGTTTTCGCATTTACTGGATCTGGCTTATTGGTTGAATTTGGCATCGTGGCTGCGATCAATGTCATGTTTACATTTGCCATTTCAGTATTATTAATACCCATATTCTTCAGTTTTTTACCTCCTCCAGAAGCAAAAGATTTAGCCCATTTTGAATCTCCCAAAGTGAGCAAATTTTTATTTCGCGTGGAAGCTTGGGTCCTAAATCACAGAAAATCCATTTACTTATTTGTCGGTGTAATCTTAGCATTTTCTATTTATGGATTAACAAAAATAAAAGCAATAGGCTATATCGTGGACGACTTACCTCAAGACAATGCCATATACACTGATTTAAAGTTTGTAGAAAAACATTTTAAAGGGGTTATGCCTTTTGAAATATCCATTGATGCACGAGAAGATGGTCGCGCTTTAAGTCCCGAAATTTTAACTAAAATAAAGCGGACCGAAAAAGTAATAGCTGAATACCCAGAGTTCACGCAAGGACTTTCTATTTTAACGGCTACCAAATACTTATATCAAGTATACCGTGGGGGTGATCCAAAATACTTTGTACTTCCAAGTATCAACGAACTAAATAAATTAGCCTCCTTTCAAACCAGTTTAGATGGAAAAGATGATTTATTCAATGGGTTTATCGACTCAAAGAAAAGATTTACTCGGATTAGTTTTCAAATGCAGGATGCAGGCACGACAAGGACTAGGGCATTGTTTGACGAAATAAAACCTAGAATTGATAGTATTTATTTAACAGATACCGAAACAGGCGAACTGAAAAAAGAAGGAGATCCCAATACATTCATTGCAAAAATCACTGGAAATTCGGTCATATATGCCTTTCAAACGGAATATTTGCAGGTCAATTTAATTGAAAGTACACTTTCTGCCATTTTTTTAATATGCATTTTAATGGCCTTGTTATTTAGGAGTTGGAAAATGGTCATCATATCCACATTACCTAGCCTTATTCCTCTGCTGATCACAGCAGGATTAATGGGGCATTTTGGAATTGCACTTAAACCTAGTACCATTTTAATTTTTTCTATTGCCTTTGGAATATCTAGTGATGGAACCATTTATTTCCTAACACGATACAAGGAAGAGTTCGCCAAAAACGCCTTTGACATTAAAAAATCCATCCAAATCACCATTCAAAAAACTGGAGTTTCCATGTTTTATACGGCCATGATTTTGTTTTTTGGATTTTTTATTTTTACAGCGTCAACGTTCAAAGGAACTCAAGCCTTAGGAGTATTGGTTTCAATAACACTACTCATGGCGATGATTTGTAACTTAATCTTACTACCGGCATTTTTAATGAGCCTCAACAAAAACGAGGTTTCAGACCTTTTAGAAGATTAAATCGATGCAAAAAGAGGAAAGTATTTATACACTAGCATTTGGGCTTCTTTGTTTAAGTAATTTCTTATTTTGTGCCAGTTTTTCCATGATCATTCCTGAATTGCCCGACTATTTAGCTAGTCTAGGCGGAAGAGAATACATCGGTTACATCATTGCCCTATTTACTTTAACCGCAGGATTAAGCAGACCATTTTCTGGTAAACTAACTGATCACATAGGCAGAATTCCCATCATGGCATTTGGCTCTATTGTGTGCTTTATTTGTGGAGGGTTGTACCCTTTAATCCATTCGGTACAAGGTTTTTTATTTTTGCGATTTATTCATGGGATGTCGACCGGAACAAAGCCAACAGCCACTTCTGCCTACGTAGCCGATATCATTCCTGAATCGAAACGAGGCGAGGCACAAGGGGGCTTAGGTATCTTTACTGCTACGGGTATGTCCATAGGACCGGTGATAGGCAGTTATTTCGCCAAAGAATTAGGACTCAGGGAAATGTTTTGGATTTCTTCTTTGTTTGCGTTGATGTCTATATTGATCCTCATGCGCATGAAAGAAACGTTGCCAAAATCAAGTAAAAAACCATTAACCATTTCCCTTTTAAAAATTGGTTGGAAAGATGTATTTGAACCCAAAATAATTCACGTTTTTTGGATCATGATTTTGGTTTCATTTTCATATGGAGTAATTGTAACATTAGTTCCGGACATTTCCAAAATGATCGGTTGGCACAATAAAGGCCTATATTTTACCATATTCACGATATCCTCCATTGGCGTGCGAGTCTTTTTTGCAAAATCATCTGATCGATATGGGCGAATTCCCGTACTTTTAATTTCTTCCTTTTTCTTAATTGCCGCTATGTTTATGATGGTACTTCCATTAAGTTCAATGACGGTCATTACTTCAGGTATTCTATTTGGAATCTCCTGGGGGTTCAACTCGCCTACCTTGACGGCATGGACAACAGATTTGGCCACACCGACCCATATTGGAAGAGCGATGGCAACGATGTATATTGCATTAGAAGCTGGAATCGGCATGGGCGCTTTAATGGCAGGCGTATTTTACAAAGGTTTAGCTCATCAAATTCAAATTCCATTCTTGCTTTCCGGCATATTTGCCGTCATTGCAACCCTACTTTTAGTATATTACCGACATAATTGGCTCAAAAATGAACTTTAAAGAATATTTAATTTCAAAAAAAATCGACAAGAATCTATTTCAAAATTCTGATTCGGACTTATTCAAGTCTTGGGAAAACACGTTTAATCAAATACATCCCTTAAGCTTTACCGAACAAAATAAATTTATAGTCAATAAAATAAGACGCAAATACCCCATCAAAGTAGATTTAAAATCTTAATTACAATTAATTTTATATTATAATTTGTATAAAAAATAAAATTAAATAAATATTTTATCAAGTGAATCCCAACGATTAAAGAAAACCCTGACATTTGCATCCATAAATTTTAAAAGATAATGAAGGCAATTGAATTAGAACAATTATTCCCAAATCAAGGTCAAATCCCAGCAGAATTTGATTTAACTGAACCATTAGAGCAAAAAGAATATTTGGTCAACGGTGAAATGCGTGCTTGGGCTGGAAAAACTCAAGATGTTTGGTCCCCTATTTACATCAAAACTGACAAAGGTTTTGAGCAAAAAAGAATTGGATCCTACCCTATTACTGACGCATCTGATGCGATGGAAGTTTTATATGCTGGAGTAAAAGCGTATGCTAATGGCCGAGGAGAATGGCCTTCCATGTCTGTTTCAAAACGAATTGAATGTGTAGAAAAATTTACACAAAAAATGATACAAAAGCGTAGCGAGGTGGTTAAGCTACTGATGTGGGAAATCGGAAAATCATTGACTGATTCTCAAAAAGAATTTGACAGAACCGTTCAATACATGTATGACACTATTAGTGCTCTAAAAGATATCGATAGGACTTCATCTACATTTTTAATTGAAGAAGGCATTATAGGCCAAGTAAGAAGATCGCCTTTAGGGGTTGTTTTATGCATGGGACCATTTAATTATCCATTAAATGAAACCTTTACCACGTTAATCCCAGCATTAATTATGGGAAATACCGTGTTATTCAAACCACCTAAGCATGGTACTTTATTACATTATCCATTATTAGAAGCATTTAAAGACTCTTTCCCTCCCGGTGTGATCAATACACTTTATGGAAGGGGAAATTCCATCATTCCACAATTAATGGAGTCTGGAAAAATTGATGTGTTAACCTTAATCGGTTCTTCCAAAGTAGCCGATAAATTAAAGAAAATGCACCCTAAAGTGAACAGGTTGCGTGCAATTCTAGGCCTAGATGCTAAAAATGCCGCTATTGTAACCGAAAGTGCTCAATTGGACGTGGCGATCAATGAATGTTTACTAGGTTCGCTTTCTTTTAATGGCCAAAGATGTACAGCCATTAAAATCATATTTGTCCACAAATCGTTGGCAGAAGCATTTAACAAAGGCTTAGCAGAAAAAATTGAAAGCCTAAAAGTAGGCATGATGTGGGATCCAGGTGTTCAAATTACTCCCTTGCCAGAACCCAACAAACCAGCTTACTTGAAAGAATTAATTGAAGATGCTAAATTGCATGGAGCATCTGTTATAAATCCGCACGGAGGTGAAAACTTCAAATCTATATTTTTCCCAGCCCTACTTTATCCAGTGAATTCAAAGATGAAAGTGTGGCATGAAGAGCAATTTGGACCCGTGGTTCCTGTGGTTCCATTTGAAGATTTAAGTACTCCGATTGACTACCTTCATGAGTCATCTCATGGACAACAAGTAGCCATTTTTGGGACGGATGTCAATCAAATTTCCGAGTTGATTGACGAAACGGTCAACCAAGTTTCAAGAGTAAACATTAATGCTCAATGCCAAAGAGGACCCGATTCATTCCCATTCACAGGAAGAAAAGATTCTGCTGAGGGAACATTGTCGGTAACTGCAGCGCTTAGATCCTTTTCGATCAGGACCGTTGTGGCCACAAAAGCAAACCAATTGAATAAAGATTTAGTTAATCAAATTGTTGAAAACCAACAATCTAATTTCTTATCCACTCGATTTATTTTGTAGAATTATTGTGACGCGTGTCAAATATTATTGATAATTGAGTCGATGCATAAAAAAAGCCTATAATTAATTTTATAGGCTTTTAAATTTTATGATGTATTTATTTTTTTACTCAAGGAACAAGAAATTACAATTTTACCCGTTGTACTTTAGTTGACGCATCCAAAATATATTCATCGTAAGTCATCAACTTATCTAAATGTGTTTTGGTGCCTATTTCGATGATTCGATTAGCTACTGTATTTGTCAATTCATGGTCATGACATGTAAACAAAATAGTTCCTGTAAATTCGATCATTCCATTGTTCAACGCGGTAATCGATTCCAAATCTAAGTGGTTGGTAGGTTCATCAAATATTAACACATTGGCTCCCGATAACATCATTCGTGAAAACATGCAACGTTGCTTTTCACCTCCAGAAATTACATTTGATTTCTTTAAAGCTTCATCTCCTGAAAAAAGCATTCGGCCCAAAAATCCTCGAATAAAACTTTCGTCTTTTTCAACCGAATATTGCCTAAGCCAATCGACCAAATTCATAGAAGAATCTTCAAAAAAAGAAGCATTATCATTGGGCAAATACGTTTGGGTAGTCGTTACCCCCCATTTGAATTCCCCTGATTTAGGTTTTGAATGTCCTGATAATATATCAAATAAGGCCGTCATAGCCAATGAATCTTTCGCTAAAAAAGCAACTTTTTCGCCTTTGTTAATAGTAAAAGAAAGATTGGTAAATAAAGGAGTTCCATCATCCGTAGTGGCAGATAATTTTTCTACACTTAATAACTGGTCTCCTGCCTCACGCTCTGGCTTAAAATTAATAAATGGATATTTACGCGAAGAGGGCTTTATATCGTCAACTTGAAGTTTATCCAACATTTTTTGTCGGGAAGTTGCTTGCTTGGATTTGGCCACATTCGCAGAAAACCGGCGAATAAATTCTTCTAATTCCTTACGTTTTTCATCCGTTTTTTTATTTTGATCTGTTCTTTGACGTAAGGCTAATTGAGACGACTCATACCAAAACGTATAGGTTCCTCCATACAATTGAATTTTCCCAAAATCCAAATCTGCAATATGCGTACACACATTATCTAAAAAATGTCGATCGTGAGATACAACAATAACCGTATTCTTAAAATTCATCAAATAACCTTCCAACCATAAAATTGAATCAATATCAAGGTTGTTGGTCGGCTCATCCAGAAGCAAAATATCAGGATTTCCAAATAAGGCTTGCGCTAAAAGTACCTTTACCTTATCTGAACCATTCACGTCCTTCAAAAGTAAATCATGCAAATCCTCTTTAATTCCTAAGCCACTTAAAAGCGTGGCAGCCTCTGATTCAGCTTCCCAACCATTTAGTTCGGCAAATTCAGCTTCTAAATCCGCTGCTTTATTACCATCTGCCTCTGAAAAATCTTCTTTTAAATAGATGGCATCCTTCTCAAGCATAATGTCATATAAACGCTTATTGCCCATGACTACCGTCTGAAGAACAGGCGTTTCTTCGTATTCAAAATGGTTTTGCTTTAAAATGGACATCCGCTCCCCCGGGTTCATCGAAATACTTCCCGTTTGAGAATCAATTTCCCCTGAAAGAATTTTCAAGAAAGTTGATTTACCAGCTCCATTTGCGCCAATTAGGCCATAACAATTTCCCTCCGTAAATTTTATATTTACCTCTTCGAACAATACTCTCTTCCCAAACCTAAGGGATACATTTGATGCCTGTAACATAACTTTGAATTAAATAAGGCGCAAAATTACTCATTTTGAACCTAGAAAAAAATCTTAATTTTCATTCCTTTCCCATATTTTTTTTGTTATTTCGACCTTATGGACAATTCCCGTTGGAGGAAATTTCAAAAGAACCTTAAATGAACGTTGACAATTCACATGTTTTTTTACAGTTTAGTGAGCTCGGGGTTCATGTGCAAAGTGAAGCCAGTCAAGAGATCGAAATAATCACGTGGGATAAGATTAAAAAAAAGGAATTAGCCCTGTGGTCTAAATTAAAAACTGAAAGACATCTCGTCAACGTATTAACCATTGAAATTCTACATTCTGATTTCCTATTGATTCCTCAAGAATATGACACCCAACTATATCGAATTGGTTTTTTAGAAAAAGCATTGGGTCAAGATGCGTTGCATGGAAAAGAGTTACACGAGCAGCCTGTACATTGGATTGAATCAAACCTTACCTTTTTAATTCCGAGTGAATGGAAAGATTTTGCCTCATCCCTTTTTCCGCTAGCCAAGATACATTACCGACATATTTTAGGCGAGTTACTCGCTGAAAACAAGCAAGTAAAAAGCAAAAACGCGACCCAATTACATCTATATTTACAAGGTAAATATGCATTTATGTCGTTGTTTTATCAAGGGAAATTACAGTTGGCCAATGTATTCATGCATCAATCATCTCTAGAGTTAGCCTTTTATTTACATTCCATCCGAGATTCATTTGACGTTTTGTTAACTCGCGAAACAGTTAATATTCATAGTTACGGGGCTGAAAGTGATGCCACGATTCAATCATTAGCACAATACAACATCCTCATTTAATTATGGCAAATAATAAAAATGCTTTTTTTCCTGGCTCCTTTGATCCTTTCACTAAAGGGCATCAGGATATAGTTTTACGTGCTTTACCTTTATTTGACGAAATAATTATTGGAATCGGTCAGAATTCGAACAAAGCCCGTTACTTCTCTTTAGATAAAATGAAGGGGTATATAGAACAAACATTTCAAGGAAAACCTGTAAGAGTCGTTACTTATCAAGATCTTACCGCTAACGTAGCTAAGGAAGTGGGTGCTAAATTCATCATTAGAGGTTTAAGAAATACGACTGATTTTGAATATGAAAACTCTATTTCTCAAGTAAATCGACATATCAATCCCGAATTAGAAACGGTATTTCTAATTACATCTCCCCATTTAGCTCCTATATCGTCCACAATCATTCGGGACTTACATCGGTATGGAAGTAAAATAGATGATTATTTACCTTACGATTTAAATGGTATTTGAAGAATTGAAAAACGCTGAAAAACATACCTAATAGAGCTATAGGTATTAGAGAGTGCCATTTTATTCATTTCGGATGGACTTAACCATTCCACCTTTTCTATATTTTCTTCTATTTGAGGCACTAACTCATGGTTTTGATTAGTATGCATCATATACCACTTTGTCCTTTTCATAACACGCTGGTTCTTATGTGTATAGGTGTGGTAAGTCGTACATAATTTAAATTCCAAGTTGGCCTGCACATTACATTCTTCTTCCACTTCTCTTTTAGCTGCTACTTTGAAAGATTCATTTTTCTCCAATTTACCTTTGGGAAGATCCCATTTCCCTAACCTATAAATCCACAATAATTTATTTTCGTCATTGCGCACAACTCCTCCTGCGGCTTCAATTAAAGAATATAGGCTGATAATTTTTTGTTTGAATGCTTTTTTATCTTCTACTAAAATATACAAGGAATGGAAATCCAATTTAAATTGATGTAAATCTTCAATGATTTTCCCCATTTGGTCCAAGGAAACATTAAGCAAACAGGTATGTCCCTTAAATTCTTTAATCTTGATGGGCTTTAATCGAGCGTCAATAATTAAATCATAATCTTCTTTCAAAGGCAGATCATTTTTTTTAGAAAGATTACTTATTCGAATTGGGCGATCGTCAATGAAAATTATCATGCGTAATTATCTCAATTAATTTTATCAAAATTAGAATTAAATAATGAAAGATGAACTGAAAAAAGTATTTTTGTGGGAAAGAAAAATAGAAAAAAATTTATGGAGAATTTAAGTATTCAACAAGAAGTAGCCCAGCATTTATTACAGATCAAAGCCATTCAACTTAGACCCGATGAGCCATTTACTTGGGCATCAGGCTGGTATTCACCTATTTATTGTGATAATCGTATTTCTCTTTCATTCCCAGAAGCTAGAACCTATATTAAAAATAGCCTATCAGCAGTGGTTAAAGCCTACTTTTCTGATGTCGACATCATCGCAGGAGTAGCGACCGCCGGCATTGCTCAAGGCGCCTTAGTGGCCGATTATTTAGACTTACCCTTTTGTTATGTTAGGCCAGAGCCTAAAAAACATGGCATGGGAAATCAAATTGAAGGGTCTATACAGCCAGGCCAAAAAGTAGTTTTAATCGAAGATTTAATCTCCACAGGAGGAAGTTCACTAAAAGCGGCAGAAGGCCTTGTAAATGCTGGAGCAAAAGTTTTAGGGATGGCCGCTATTTTCACCTATGGTTTTGAGATTTCTGTTCAGAATTTTAAAAATGCCAATATCCCTTTCTACGCATTAAGCAATTATGATGTTCTCATCGACGAAGCCGTCAAACTAAACTACATTTCAGATTCTCAATTGGTTACTTTACAAGATTGGAGATTAAATCCCAGTGAATGGAGAAAATAATTCATTTGATCACATAGCGATGTCCAGGAAGTGCTTTTAAAATACCCTGAAATTCTAAGTTTAATAAGATAGTAGCCAATTGGCCCATATTTTTTTGCAATTGCCAAGCAATTTCATCTAAAGGAATTTCACCTTTTTTGTGTATCAAAGAAAGTACTTCTGATTCTTCAGCCGTGTATCGATTCCATTGTAAATTTTTATTCCGATGAATGATGTCCCCACTTAATCGCCAGTTCAGGTGCGCACATAAGTGATTCCAATCGGTATAAATATTAGCTTTATGCTTTTGAATCAACAGATTGCAGCCCTCAGAAAATAATTTATCAAGATTTCCAGGTACCGCAAATACTTCCCTATTGTAATTATTTGCATAATCTGCTGTAATTAACGCACCCCCCCTTTCCGCTGCTTCAACCACCAAAGTAGCATCAGACATACCAGCAATAATTCGATTACGTAAAGGGAAAAAACGTGCATCCGGCTTTTGACGTATAGGATATTCAGATAAAATACCCCCAATTTCAATGATCTCATCCACATATTTTTGATGTGAGTTTGGATAAATCCAATTAAAACCACCCGCTAAAACAGCCACCGTATTAATTTTAGCTTTAAGGCAAGCCAGGTGCAAAGCAATATCAATCCCATAAGCTAAGCCACTCACAAAAGTAATCCCTTGCCCAATCGAATCTTTGACTAAATCAGATGTCACTCGTTTCCCATATTCAGTCGCCTTTCGAGTGCCCACAACGGCCAAGATTTTTTCAGTATTTAAATCATGGTTTCCTTTCCAATATAAAACAATCGGGGAATCGAAAATTTGTTTTAGCCGATTAGGGAATTCAAGATCGGTGTAAAATAATATTTTTGTGTGTTCTCGTTGGCAGTCCAACCATATAGACTCGGCCTGACTAACTAAACCTGATTGATGAATAGCGGCAGATAAAACAGGGCCTATGCGAGGAATTTTCAATAATTGAGATCGAGTCGATTGGAAAATATCCCTGGCTGTTCCCAAATAAGACATGAGTCTTCTGGCATGAATGACACCTATTTGGGGAATAATAGATAAGGCAATTTGGTAAATTTTCTCTTCGTCAGTGGTAGGCATATGGGTGAATTATGCCTCAATCTACAATCTTTTTATTCCAATTGATCGGAAAAAGACTTTAAAAAATTACGAATATCAGTTAGCTGATTAATTACCACTTGGTTGGGATTTATAGGATTTCCTTTGCTATTTAGTGCTTGTTTAGCGCCCTCTAAAGTCATTCCTTTTACCTCAATTAAATCAAACAGAACTTCAATTTTTTGAATGTCCACAGCCGTATACTTTCTTGCTCCCGTCGATTTACGTTTAGGTAGAAGATGTGGAAATTGAGATTCCCAATACCTTAATTTAGAGGTGTTGAGTTTAAATCGGTCTGCAACTTCAGAAATAGAATAATAAAGTTTTTCGTATTCCATAGCGTAAAATAGAGAAAGCTTGCAACAGGTAATTCATTAATTCGAATAAAAAAAACTAATTTTGCAAATCCTGTCAACAAAAGTAAACAGGTACAATTAAAATACCCATTAATTTACAAAATAAAAGCAATGACCTCAACTGAGATCCGCCAACAATTTTTAGATTTTTTTGCTTCAAAAGGACACTTGATTGTCCCATCGGCTCCATTAATAGCAAAGAACGATCCTACTCTGTTATTTAATAACTCCGGTATGGCTCAATTCAAGGATTTTTTCCTAGGAAACGGAACTCCACCAGCCAAAAGAATTGCAGATACTCAAAAATGTCTTCGGGTCTCGGGTAAGCATAATGACCTGGAAGATGTAGGTTTTGATACCTACCACCATACGATGTTTGAAATGTTAGGCAATTGGTCTTTTGGTGATTATTTTAAAAAAGAAGCATTAACCTGGTCTTGGGAGCTATTAACAGAGGTTTTTAAATTACCCAAAGATCGAATTTACGTATCCGTTTTTGAAGGAGATAAAAAAGATGGCGTGCCTTTCGATCAGGAAGCATTTGATCTTTGGAAAAATATCGTGGGAGAAGACCGAATTATCTTTGGAAATAAAAAAGATAATTTTTGGGAAATGGGGGAAACAGGACCCTGTGGACCTTGTTCAGAAATACACATTGATTTACGAAATCAAGATGAGGTAGACAGAATTTCGGGTAAAACATTAGTCAATGCCGATCACCCTCAAGTAGTTGAAATTTGGAACAATGTATTTATGCAATTCGAAAGAATGGCGGATGGTTCACTCGTGGCTCTCCCATCGAAGCATGTGGATACTGGTATGGGTTTTGAACGCCTATGCATGGCCATTCAAGGCAAACAATCCAATTACGATACCGATGTTTTTCAAGGCACTATTCAAATTCTTTCAGCGAAATTTGGTCAAAAATATGGGGAGTCCAAATGGCCCGATATCGCCATGCGCGTCATTGCTGATCACATTAGAGCGATTGCATTTTGTATTGCGGATGGCCAACTACCCTCCAATACAAAGGCTGGTTACGTCATTAGGCGTATTTTACGTCGGGCAGTACGATATGGCTATACGTATTTGAATTTTAAAGAGCCCTTTTTGTATTTGTTAATTCCTTCGTTAGCCCAACAATTTAAAGGGGTTTTTGACGAATTAATTGGCCAAGAAGCTTTTGTTGCTAAAGTCATTTATGAGGAAGAATTGTCATTTTTAAGAACCTTGTCTTCAGGGCTCATCCGATTGGATAATCTAATGGAAAAGGCTAAAACGAATAAAATTGAAATTTTAAGTGGAGAAGAGGTCTTTGAATTAAACGACACATATGGATTTCCTATCGATTTGACGGCGCTGATTGCCCGTGAAAATGGAATGGACATCGATGAAGTTGGCTATAATCAAGCGCTGCAAGCCCAAAAATTGAGATCTAGGAAAGATGCGGGAGCCAGTGCAGAAGATTGGGTATTTGTGCATGAGGGAGATGAAGTATCGTTTGTGGGCTATGATGAAACAAAAGTCAGAACACGAATTTTAAAGTATCAAAAAATTCAAAACAAATCGGGTTCACAATATAAAGTAGTCCTAGAAAATACTCCATTTTATGCTGAATCAGGAGGACAAGTAGGCGATTCAGGCTATTTATATTTTTCATCAGGAGTCAAAATTCAAGTCATTGATACCAAAAAAGAGAATGATTTAATTGTTCATTTAGTTTTTGATTCGGCGATAGAAAAATTCTTTCAGGAAGATTTATCCGCGGAAATAGAGGTAAGCCGACGTAGGGTTATCACGCAAAACCATAGCTCGACTCATTTATTACAAGCGGCTCTGCAGGAAATTTTAGGCAAGCATGTAGGCCAAAAAGGAAGTTTGGTCAATGAAGATATATTAAGATTCGATTTTTCGCATTTTCAGAAAGTAAGTGAGGAAGAAATCAAACAAATCGAAGCCATTGTTAATGCGAAAATTGCAGAAAATATTCCTCTCCTCGAAGAAAGAAATGTACCCATTGCCCAAGCCAAAGACAAGGGAGCCATGGCATTATTTGGCGAAAAATATGGTGATTTTGTCCGCGTCATCACTTTTGATAAAAACTTTTCAGTCGAACTTTGTGGAGGAACACATGTACCATCCACCGGCGAAATTGGTTTATTTAAAATTATTTCAGAAAGCTCTGTGGCCACAGGAGTTCGTCGAATAGAAGCGATCACTTCCCAAAAAGCATACGAATTGTTGAGCGCACAAGAACAAATTTTAGATAAGATCGCCCAATTACTTAAGTCCCCAAAAGACTTAGTCAAAGCCGTTGGCCAGTTGATCGAACAAAACACAACGCTTCAAAAATCGCTCTCAGCCTATCAGAATAAGGAAGTTGGCGATCTAAGAAACACATTAAAATCTCAAATTCAAAATAAAGATGGTGTCGATTACATCATCCAGCAAGTGGAAATTCCTAATGCTGATGCTTTAAAAAACTTAGCTTTTGAATTACAGTCCGAGAGTCCATCATTGTTCTGTTTGTTAGTTGCAGAAATTGACGGAAAAGCGAGTTTAGCTCTAGCCATTTCGAAAGAATTGACCGAAAAAAAATCATGGAATGCTGGTACGATCATCCGCGAACTAGCCAAAGAAGTTCAAGGCGGAGGAGGTGGCCAAGCGTTCCTAGCCACAGCTGGTGGACAAAATCCAAGTGGAATTCAGGCTGTTTTAAAATTGGCTTTAAGCTATTTATAAACATGAATTCAGCTATTCCATGGATGTCATTTGAGCAGATTTGCTCTACGATGGATGAAATGGGAAATAGCCAAAAACCTTTCGTATTTTTTGTGGATTATAAAGCTAAATTTGGCTGGATTGGAACGCCAGAAGAAGCCCAAGTATTGGGAATAAAATACGATATCGGATCAAATACACACGTATCAAAGGCGAATAAAACTCCTATATTCAACAAAATACCCATTTCAGAAGCAAGCTATTTCGAAAAATTTAATCAAGTCCAAAAATCGATTCGTCGCGGTGACTCGTTTTTAATTAATCTAACCGCACCTACTCAAATTGAATCCAATATGAGTATTGAAGAAATTTATACCATTGCACAAGCTCGGTATAAACTATTAGTTCCTCAACATTTTACCGTTTTTTCACCCGAATGTTTTATACAGATTGAAGCAAATAAAATAAAATCATTCCCTATGAAGGGGACTTTGGCCGTGGCTAATCATTCCAGCCCAGACAATTTAATGAATGATGTCAAAGAGCAGGCAGAACATGCGACCATTGTAGATCTTATTCGGAATGACTTAAGCCAAGTGGCCTTCCCTATCCAAGTGGAAAAGTATAAGTTTATCGATCAAGTGAAAACCCATGAAGGTGATTTATGGCAAATGTCCTCTTTAATCTCTGGTGAACTTTTAGATGAGTTTACAGGTAATTTCGGAAAGATTTTGAGCCAATTATTGCCCGCAGGATCCATATCTGGTGCCCCAAAAAGCGCTACTTTAAAGATCATTGACGAAGTAGAGGCTTACTCAAGAGGATTTTATACAGGAATTATGGGATTGTTTGACGGACATTTATTTGATTCTGGAGTGATGATTCGGTATATTGAAACAAGAGAAAACCAAATGACTTATAAAAGTGGAGGAGGAATTACTGCTTTCTCAGACGCTAAAAAAGAATACCAAGAATTAATTCAAAAAGTATATCTACCCTTTTAATATGTTTTCATTTTTAGAAACAATTTGTTTAGAAAATGGCCTGTTGAAAAACTTGCCTTATCACCAAAAAAGGGTGCAAGATACATTTGAATCTTTTTATCCTGAATTAATTGCTTTTAATTTAGTGGACGTATTTACCCAACAAGCTATTCCCTCGCATGGGATTTACAGAGCTCGAGTTATTTACGAAGAGCAAATAAAGTCCATTGAATTTATTCCCTATCAAGAAAAAAATATAGCCACTTTAAAGCTCGTAAATACCGGTGAATTCGACTATGGTTTTAAATGGGCAGACCGATCGTATTTTGAACAAATACTTTCGGAAAACAAAGATGCGGACGAAGTCTTGTTTGAGTTAAATGGTAAAATCCAAGATTGTACCATCGCCAATGTCGCTTTTTTGAAAAATGAAATATGGTATACTCCTAAAAATCCGTTGCACTGGGGCACCACGCGCGCTCGTTTAATGGACGAAAATAAAATTCAGGAAACTGATATTTTAGTGGATGAATTATCAAGCTACTCCCATATTTGCTTGATTAATGTTTTCAGAGAATTGAGTTTAGCTAAATCACTTTCGGTTTCAGTCGCTATTTTGTAAATTCGTTTAATCTAACAAAATGAGCTCAAGCCAAAGCCCTTCCTTTCTTTTACATCAAAAATTTCCTTTTGAGCCGACCCCCTCCCAAGTCACACTTTTTGAAAAATTAAGTGGATTTATCTTGAATCAAGATGAATGGGCTCCCCTCACTTTTATTATTAAAGGCTATGCCGGAACGGGAAAAACTACGGTTATATCCACGTTAATTAAAGTATTGGGGTCATTTGAATATAAGACCCAATTAATAGCGCCCACAGGTAGGGCTGCAAAGGTGATGGCCAACTATTCAAAGAAAAAAGCAAGTACCATTCATAAAAAAATCTACCGACAAGTAAGTAATCCGAGTTCTGGGGCACTCACATTCCAACGGATGAATAATTATGCGACCAATACGGTATTCATTGTGGATGAGGCCTCTATGATTACAGATGAAGCGGAATTTGGTTTTAATAGCCTATTGACAGATTTAATAGAATATGTATTTACCAATCCTGAGAATGGCCATAATGGCAATAAACTTATTTTTGTGGGTGACACAGCCCAACTTCCACCCGTAGGCAAATCCCTTTCGCCAGCTTTATCGAAAGATTACATAAGCCAAGAATTCCACATGGAAGTCATGGAGCATGAATTAGTGGATGTCATGCGGCAAGATTCGCAATCAGGAATTCTATTTAACGCAACGGCATTACGCCTGTTATTACATGAAAAATCGACTCAAATTAAATTCAATACCGCCTCTTTTAAAGATTTCTTCAGAATGACCGGTGAAAAAATGGAAGATGGCATGCACTATGCATTTCGGAAATTTGGGAAAGAAAATACGATTCTGTTAACGCGTTCAAATAAAAGCGCCGTGATGTACAATCAATTTATCAGGCGAACCATTTTATATCAAGAAGATGAAATTTCAAGTGGCGATTTGCTGATGATTGTCCGAAATAATTACCATTGGTTAGACGAAGACTCCCCCGCGGGATTTTTAGCGAATGGTGATTTTGTGGAAATAATGAAAATCAAAAAGGAAGAAGAGATGCATGGGTTCCGATTTTTGCAAGTTTCTCTAAGGCTTTGTGATTATGAAGAACATCCAGAAGTAGAGGCAAAAATTCTTTTAGATACCTTGCATTCATCCGAATCTGCCCTAGGGAAAGATGGAAATAAAAAATTATATGATTCCGTTTGTAATGATTATGCGCACTTAACAAAAAAGAAAGAGCGAACCGAGGCCATCAAAAAAGACCCCTATTTAAATGCATTGCAAGTAAAATTCGCCTACGCGTTAACGTGCCATAAGTCTCAAGGAGGTCAGTGGGGCGCTGTTTTTGTGGATCAAGGTTATTTAAAAGAAGAGCAAATCGACGCGGAGTATATTCGTTGGCTTTATACGGCCATTACCCGATCCACACACGAATTGTTTTTAGTCAATTTCCATGAGCGGTTTTTTGACTAAATCTTCGTTTTGGCAATGGTCTCATTCATGAAGTCCATGATCGGATTTCTTTGCAAAAGGAAGCTATTTATTTACAAATCAGTTTACAACAATTAGAACTCTTGAAAATCAAAGGTTTGAAATTTTGGGAATTATAAATTAAACGAAGCGGCTAAACCTGGGTGAAATAATTTTCCATCATATAGGGTTAGCCCTTTGTTTAATGCATCATTTGAGGCAATAGCTTCTTTCCATCCCAAATTAGCTAAGATCTGAACATAGGGAAGCGTGGCTTGAGTCAAGGCTAAAGTCGACGTTTGAGGAACGGCACCCGGCATATTAGCGACACAATAATGTAAAATACCGTCCATTTCATATACAGGATTTTCATGCGTGGTGGGTCTACATGTTTCGATGCAACCTCCTTGATCTACCGCTACATCCACCAAAACTGTCCCTAATTCCATTTTCTTTAAATCTTCTTTTTTAATCAACTGGGGCGTTTTTGACCCATGTAATAACACAGCTCCGATGAGTAAATCAACATGGGGCAAATGACTTTGAATGGCATAAGAGGTGGCAAATTGAGTATGTACATTGGCCGGCATGAAATCATCTAAATAACGTAAACGACTTAAATTAGTATCCAAGATGGTTACATTGGCTCCCAAACCAGCAGCCATTTTTGCTGCTTGCGTACCTACCACTCCACCACCTAAAATTAACACATTGGCGGGTTGGACCCCAGGCACACCACCCAACATCTTCCCCTTGCCACCTTGGGGCTTTCCTAAATAATAAGATCCCACTTGGATCGCCATACGGCCTGCTACTTCAGACATGGGAATTAAAAGCGGCAATGATTTATCGGCCAATTCAACGGATTCATAGGCCAAGCATATAGCCTTTGTACGAAGCATTGCTTCCGTTAATTCACGTGAAGCGGCAAAATGAAAATAGGTAAAAATGATTTGACTGTTTTTGATTAAATCATATTCTGCGGAAAGAGGCTCTTTAACTTTTACAATTAGATCTGCAATAGCATACACGTCGGCGGCTGTAGCCAATATGCGCGCACCTTCATTGACATACATTTGATTTGTAAATCCAGAGCCTAAACCTGCATCGGATTCAATCCAAATTTGGTGTCCATTCAAATTTAAATCATGTACGCCAGCCGGAGTTAAGCCTACTCGAAACTCGTGATTTTTAATTTCCTTAGGTATGCCAATATTCATAAATTTTAAGGTAAGAAGGAAAAGCCAACGAAATAAATTCGCTAGCCTTTTCCATTGATGAAGAATAATAGAATGTAAATATATCATATACAATAAAATATTTTGTCTTAATTCGTTTAATAAGTAAATAAACAATTATTTATTAAAAATATCAGAAATTATTACTAATATTAGGATTATTAAATCAAAAAAACAGAAAAGATTATGGCCATAAAACTAAGCTTAGATTCTTTGGATATTAAAATTTTGAAAATATTACAGAATAATAGCCAGCATACCATTAAGGATATAGCTGAGCAGATTAATTTATCCTTAAGTCCCACTCATGATCGAATTAAGCGCTTAGAGATGGATGGATACATAAAAGAATATGTAGGCATATTAAATCGCAAAAAGTTGAATTTGGGTTTAATGGTACATTGCCAAGTGACCTTAGAAAAGCAAAACAGAAGTAATTTTTCTGAATTTGAACAATCCATCAAAGAGTTTCCTGAGGTAACATCGTGTCATTTGGTTTCAGGCAACTTTGATTACTATTTAAATGTAGTTTGTGAAGATGTGGAAAGTTACAATCGTTTTTATCAAGAAAAACTAGCCATACTCCCATCGGTAGCCCACATTAGTTCCTTATTTGTGATGGATGAAATTAAAAGCACAACCGCCTTACCCTTATAATAATTTTGTATCTTTGCTGACCTTTTATGGGGTCGACCGGTTTTGACAGCTTAAGCAGTCTGGTTGTAAGCACGTCGGGAGTTGTAGGCATTTCCTGTTAAAAAAACCTTCGAATTATAGCTGGCAATACACAGTATGCCATGGCTGCCTAATCTGATAGATTAGACAATTTGCCATCGTCCGGCCTCTTCCAAACTCTGCC
>CAMDRO010000003.1 GCA_945906795.1 Spirosoma fluviale | reverse complement strand
CCACTTCAAATTGCACCTGTATTTGACCCAACGCAAGAAGCAAGATTTGGAATTACGAAGGCAAATTTAGACCAATTAATTTCCATCGCCCGTGAAAAATATGGGATGAAAAACACGAGTCAATATGGTGATTTTTCGCGCGAAACGGAGGCAAATGCTCTATTTGCGCGATTAGATTGGCAAATAAATGAAAAAAATAAATTGACTTTCCGAAATAATTTAACGACGTGGTTTGCTCCTAATTCACAAAATGATAATTCAAATATCAACTTATTAGAAAGCTATATCGGATTTAAGACCTATGAAAACTCAGCCTTGTTGTCTTTACGTTCCGATTTAGCGCCTAATTTAACCAACGAATTGAAGTTTCAATTTCAAACCGTTAATCGTAATTACATCGTCAGTTCGGATTTGCCTAAAGAGAGTATCCCAAGAGCGATTATTACTGTTACTTCTGTGATTCCCACATCATCAAATCCAAATGCCACTCAAACAAAAACTGTTCAGTTTGGAGGCCAACGTTATGGAACAGAATATGCTAATGACGTAACGATGCATTTAGCCAATACGACTTACCTTAGGAAAGGTAATTTTAATTTTAAATTTGGAACAGACAATATGTTGACTTTTCTAGATTCTAAAATTGTAAATGAAATGAACGGTCGCTTTTTCTTTAATTCCTTAAATGACTTTTCTAATTTAAAACCAAGTAGGTATGCTAGAGAGGTTCCTTTAACGAATCCAGCGGTTCAACAATCCCTTTTGGATTTCTCGGCTTTTGCGCAAGTGGATTTTGAGCCCTTTAAAAACGTGAGTGCCATGGCAGGCTTGCGATATGATGCCACCATTTTCTTCAAACAAGGAGATGTTAATTCGACTTCAGAATCAAAACTAAGTATTGCAACCAATAATCAAATGGCTGATTTCAATAACTTCCAACCGCGTTTACAGTTGACCTGGGACGTAGAAGGACGCCAAAAAGATATCATTAAATTCGGAGGAGGAGTATTTTCAGCCCAACCGGTCTCCTATCTTCAGTTGAATAACATTCAAAACAGTGGTACCATGGTAGGATCCATTGATGTATCGGGTGCTTTAGTTCCAAAACCTGATTTTAATGCCTATCGAAATGACCCGACAACTACTCCCGGCATTCCTAAGGGAACTCCTTATGTGTCCACAATCAACGCGGTCAACAAAAACTTTGAAGTACCATCCGTTTATAAGTTAAACTTTTCTTATAACCGCTTCTTCAATGAGCGCTTCCGTGCAGGGGTCAATTTATTATGGTCTAAAACGGTCAATAACTATGCGTATTATGATCGAAACATTGTAGATCAACCTTATTTTACATTAAGCAATGAAGCCAATCGTGGTGTTTATGTTCCTGCAAATACGATTCCGGCCAACGGAGCAACGGATTGGACCAAAGGAAGAAAGTCAACTGATTTAGGACGGGTTCTTGAATTACAATCTACGGGTGTTTTGGACCAAGTGGCCGTCGTGTTTGACGCTAGCATGAAAATAGGCAATGATGGATATTTTTCAATCAGTTACACTAAAAATGATACAAAAGACAATAGCTCATTTAACTGCTGTGTAGCCAATACTTCTACATTCAGACCTGTCGTAGATGATCCACGTGACCAAACTGTAACTTATTCAGATGATCAGTTTTCTGATAAATTAGTTATTTCATCCGCTACGCCTACATTCAAAGGTTTCCAATTAGGTGCTATATTAAATGGAGTGGGTGGAACTCGTTACTCCTTTTTGGTGGGTGGTAATAAAAGTATCAATGGTGACTTTGTCTTAACAAATGACTTGGCTTATGTATTTGATCCCAATGGAGCCAATGTACCTGCAGCGGTTAAGACAGCTATGCAAGGATTATTAGACAATCCAGACGTGACCGAAAGTATAAAAACATATATCAAAGATAATATCGGAAAAGTTGCCGCTCGTAATGGGGGTGTAAACCCTTTTTATTACACGGTAGACTTACGCTTGACTAAGGATATCCACTTCTTGAAAAAACATAATATGAGCTTATCGGCAGACATTTTTAACTTCATGAATATGTTGGATAAAAACGAAGGCGTTAGCTATAATCATGGAAATACCAACCTTGTATCCATGACTGGTTTTGACCAAAAAACGATGAATTATAATTACAATGTTGAAACCGCCGCTGGTCGAAAATTAACCTCTGCGGGAGGAACTCCATGGAGAATTCAATTTGGATTACGCTATTCTTTCTAAATAACTATTTCACAAATGAAGATTAAAAAACCACCTCAATCGAGGTGGTTTTTTAATGAATGCATTCAGCTTAATCTCGAATTTTAATCTGTACATCTACAAATTCAGCAGATCAACATACGGTTAATTCAATCAAAAAAGAGACGAAATATTTTCATATAATCGTCCCTTTTCTTAAAATCACTCCCTACATAAATTACCTACTCTGCTGCTTTCCAGGATACAAAATAGTTTGAATGCGATCGATGCAATCCTCCAAATGATATAAGGTTTCAGTGTCCTTGTATTTGATTTTGGCTAGGTTGATGGAGGCTAATAACACCTTTAATTCTCCACGAACAGTCGACCGTACATCCGATTGTGCCACTGAATAATATTCTCTGTTGGTCGGCGAAGGTACCATTTGCTCGGTCAATAAATACTTCATGCGCTCAATATAGGCTTTTTGCAAATTTCTCCGATACACCTCAAGTTTAGCACCCGTACCTATTTCGCTCCATAAGCCGACGCGCAAATCTTTACAAAGCTCCACCGATTTATAATAATTTACTTCAGAGTGAGCACTATTATCCAGACGAGCTAACGTTTCAAAGCTTAATAATCGATTCAAATGACTCACTTGCAAACCCCTTATTTTTTCGGTATACCCCATCATTTGATGCGTCACCACTTCCTTATTGACAAGCCAAGCCACATCTGAAAATGCGTGGTCCAACAACCATTTCGTAGCGCTTTGTTGCTTCACTTTAGGTACCACGATGTAGGAAGCCACTTGTTGGTTTGGCTTCGAATAGCGTTCATAATATCCGCCAATGCTAGTGACTACATGTCCTACATACCTAGACCAAGCACTCAATAATTCATCATTCACCTCAATCAAATCATCGTAGTTATTGGTCTTTTTACTCGTCCAATCGGCCAAATTCTTAGCCACTACTTTCAAGTTTTTCATGGCATAATTTCCCGCTCTAACGGGATCATTTCCTATATCCTCGGTCTGCGAACTTGGGTCAAAAGTTGTGCCCTGATTGCCAAATCGAAACCTCAAATCACCTGCTTTGGCTTCAATCCATTGGTTTAAGGTAGACACCTCATCTTCCGGATTTTTTACATTTGGCAAAATTCTGTACCCCCAATTCACCGCATAATCATCATAAGGACCCATTTTTCGAATATAACGTCCCCCTTTATCTTCCGGTTGAGCAATGTAATTAAAACGGGCATAATCCATAATGGTGGCCGAAATACCTTGCGATTTAGTAAAGTCTGCCTTTCGATAATCTTCCACCTCATACGAACTGCTCGCCCCCATATTGTGTGGGAAACCTAATGCGTGACCCACCTCATGTGAAATAACCATTTCCATCATTTCACCGATGTCTTCTTCACTGGTTTCAAGCGTCCGAGCGCTCGGATTAGACGCGGCTGTCTCCACCAAAAAACGATTTCGGTACGAACGCAAGTGGTTATGGTACCAAATAATATCACTTTCAATAATTTCCCCAGTTCTAGGATCGCTCACACTTGGCCCCATCGCATTTCTTGTGGTACTTGCCACATATCGAATCACTGAATATCGAATATCTTCCGGTGAAAAATCGGGGTCTTCTTCTTTGGTAGGTGGATCCTTGCAAATAATCGCATTTTTAAAACCCGCTTGCTCAAATGATTTTTGCCAATTTTCAACTCCCTTTTTGATATGCTTTCTCAACTTCTCAGGAGTAGCAGGATCTAGATAATAGACAATTTGTTTGATGGGTTCTACGAGTTCTCCCCTTTTATATGCCTCCATGTCTTTAGGCTCCAAACGCCATTTACGGATGAAGGTTTTTTGGTCCGACTTAAGTTCTTCGCTAGAATAATCGTATTGTTTTTGGGTAAACCAACCAACCCTTTGGTCAAATAAACGTGGCTTCATTGGTTTTTCAGGCAATAAAATCATCGATTGATTCATCTGAATACTGATGGACTCCGTGTTGGCTGTCGATGATGGTTTAGCCGCAGCATAAGTAAAATCCTGAACCACTTCAATGTTCAAAGGAAATGACTTCACTGAATGAATGAAACTACGGCTCGGATCTAAGCCTTTCACTTTATACGCTTCTCGTAAGGAAGCATTTAAACCACTCATGGCCGGTATGTCGCTGCTATAAAATTTCGTCACATCGATCACCACATTCGAGGAATCCTTGCTATATGTTTCTATATCAAAGGCATACAAGGTCGGCTCGTAATTATTCGCCTTCACCGAAATACTGATGGGCAAGGAATCATTAGCCACCGCCGCATACGATTTAACTTTGATTAATATTTTTTCTTGGAATTTTTCCCAAACGATCAATTGCTCGTTGGTCGATGTGCCCGCATTAAAATACCCACCACCCAAACCATTGGGTATTTTTGAAATTCTACTAACCAATAGCATATCCTTACCAAGGTATTTTTTAGGTATTTCAAAATAATACTTATCTCCTACTTTATGGGTTGAAAAAACTCCTTTTTGCGATTTGGCTTCTTTGGTAATCACCTGATCGTAGTCTTTCGATTTCTTTTCTACTTTTTTCTCAGCAACAACCTCTGCAGGTTTTACTGGATCCTTAACTAGATTTTTTGATGTTTGAGCGACGGATAGGTAGTTGGCGCTTAAAAATGAGATAATCCAAAATAATCTTTTAACTTTTTTCATGTGTTATATTGATGTATAGGTGTTTGTTTATTGGTGATTTTTCTGAAATATATTTTCAATTTCAGCATATTAACTTTCAAAACCCAATCAGGAGTAATTTGTTTTATCCAATGCAGTTTAAATGAAATCATGTCCCCCTATCCGTTTTTGGAATATTATTTAACCTTTATTTAATTTACATTCTTTCTTTAAGGTTAAAGGGCTTACTGATTTAGTTGTCAATTCACCTGTAAGTAATGAAAACGCAAAGCTTAGTTTTCTCTTAACTGCTCAAGATCTATTACCTGGAAAAAATGTGATTCGAATTACTATTGGCAATAGAAGCATAGAAAACTTAGATGATTTCGCTATCACCAATCCTAAAATTGAAATGAGAGGTAAAACAGCGAGTGATTCATTCTCTGACTATTCGAAATAATTCTCCTTTGTTCTAAATTTAAAAATCCACCTTTGCGGGTGGATTTTTTTTAGGCCTATCTGTCAAAAAATTCTATTTCGGCATCGCGTGTAAAAGCTCCATACCAGTCGAATATCGAGGTTTAAAACCTGTCCAAAGTTTATCATTGGAATTCTTCTGAACATTCAAATATTTCATGTAATCCAATTTCTTCAAATGAATCCCCAAAAAGGCTGTAACAAAATGCTGGTTATTATTATTTAAACGGTATTCATTCCAAGTGGGCTCCGAGTAATGATTGTATTCGCTTGGACTAACTCCTTCTGCAAACGTTTCCGCAGGTGGTGGATTAGGCGCCACATTGTGACGCGCGTTTTGATAGGTCAATAAATACCTATTTGCATTGATCGCTCCCTCATAAATCGCTTTAATACCATCTTCGTACCCAGAGATATCATCCAAACTTCCAGCCACAAAAAACGTGGGTGTTTTCAATCCTTTCAAACCTTCTGCATCCCAAGTGCCTCTTTCCATACCCCAAGGAGCAAAGGCAACCACCGCTTTAATTCGAGAATCCAAAGAAGCTTGGTATTCTGGTTGGCCCGCCAAACGAACTCGAATCGCATGACTACCGCCCGAAAGTACGGCAAAAGTCGAATCCATTTTTTGACTATATCCAGCACCCGCCACATTTAATACCCCATATCCACCCATGGAATACCCCACAATGCCGGTGTTTTCAACATCCACCAAACCCGATAAAAAATGTGTACTCCCTGGATTAGCAAAGCTAGCTATTTGGTTCAATACAAATAAAACATCTTTTGATCGATTCAAAAGCGTACTTTGAAAACCAGCTCGATCGCTATACGTAGATTCGGTATGGCCAATGGCCACCACCACATACCCTTTCGATGCTAAATTTTCAGTCAAATAACTAAGCAATAAACGAGATCCAGGATAGCCATGTGAGACAATAATCAAGGGGTATTGACCGGATGAACGATCTGCTTGCGCATCCCTCAGCGCACGCCCTAAATAAGTATAGGGAATCAAAGGTCGTTTAGGGTCATTGAAAAGGCCTAAGGTAGATTTATAGGTTTCCAACGCTTTTTGGCCTGCGGGAATAACTGCTGGGTACCAAACTTCCAAGGTAAGCGAACGGTCATATAATGGATCCACACCAGCTTTTGAGTTCAGTACGTCCACTTGATTTTTATTCACCACTTCGATGGTTCTAACACCTACCGCATATTTTCCTCGAGGAGCTAATTCAGGGGCATTGGGTAAAGCATCGCCGACAATAAAATTGGGCGAAGGCAATTGGGCCCACAATGGATTTAGACTGCAAAAGCCGATCAATAATGTTAATGCAAAGGATTTTGTTTTAAATAGATAGCTTATAGACATAGAATTTAGCTTCAAATTAGGTTCAATTTTGGAATTAGAATGCAAACAATAGTTTGATTAATCTTGCATAAACTGCTTCGGATGCGCTTCGTCATAATTAGTTAGGTCTTGGTAAAACTTAGCAACACGCAGAATCGTTCCTTCGTCGTAAAGCTTGCCTACAAATGAAATTCCCGTAGGAAGTTTTGTTTTTGAATCAAACCCGTTGGGTACACAAACCACCGGATGACCGGTTAAATTCGTGATGGCCGATTGGTTTCCGCCACCTCGTGAAGGGCAAATGATGGCGTCAAATTGAGATACCACGGCATTCACTTTTTGCATTAATACATAGCGATGTCTTTGGGCATTGATGTATTCCACAGCAGGTATAAATCGGGAAGTTCGAAACCGGTTAGGCAAGTCTGATTTGTTTTGTCGGGTCAATAAATCATCCACATTATTCCGAGTCAGTTCGTCAAATTGAGCTCCACGTTCAGCATTAATCACCACATCTATGATGTTAAAAGGATATGCCGTTGAATCTGGAAAGTCGACGGGAATAAGTTGAACCCCCTGCTTTTTCAGCAAAGAAATAACTTTCCATTCATTCATTGTCGTATCCTTAATTTTATCAAAATAGTTTTTGGCATATCCGATTTTCATCCCTTTCAAAGAACGATTGGCATCGTAATTAAATGGCCGATTGACCGCGGCTAAATCTTGTCCATCGGTTCCATGAATAAAACTAAAAACAATGGCCGCATCGTTTGCCGAGCGGCAAATAGGCCCAATTTTATCTAAACTGTAACTTAGGGCCATGGCACCTGATCGACTTACACTCCCGAAAGTTGGCCTCAAACCTGTCGCCCCGCAAGTCGTAGAAGGCGAAACGATGCTTCCCCAAGTTTCTGTGCCTATCGCAAAAGGCACTAAACCAGCCACGGTAGCTGATGCAGAACCGGCCGATGAACCCGAAGAACCATAGGTTAAATTCCAAGGGTTTTTGGTTCTTCCTCCGAACCAATAATCGCCCATCGCCAAAGCCCCCATTGAAAATTTAGCGACTAAAACCGCACCCGCATCACGAAGTCTTTGGTATACATAAGCATCTTCCTCAATTATCTGATCCTTGTAAGGCGCCGCACCCCAAGTAGTTTTTGTTCCTTTAATTGCAAACAAATCTTTTAAGCCATACGGAATTCCATGAAGCAAACCGCGGTATTTCCCTGCCGCGATTTCACGGTCGGCCTGCCTAGCTTGCTTGAACGCAATCTCTTCTTGCAAACTAACGACACATTGTAAGGTATCCCCATATTTCTTAATGCGTTCAATAAAAAAGCGCGTTAAATCGAGCGAAGTAATTTGTCTAGATTTGATCAAATAAGCTAATTGGTCAATCGAATAAAATGCCAAATCAGATTTATTCGCAGGTAATTTAGCGATTGATTTAGGCCAAATAATAGGCCTTTGTTTTTGGTCAAATTTCATTCCTGGCAGCGCAGGATTTTGCCAAAGACTCAAAGGCACATTGTTATTTAAGCTTAGTTTATGCATGGCCTTATAATTAGCCAAATTATCAAGGACATCAGAATAGAGCGTATCTAACTCTTGGCTCGTAAACTCAAGGTCAAAAACACGAGCGGTTCCTTGAAGATCTGATTTTGTTTGAGCTAGGGCAGGAAGGCAACAAAGCATCAAAAACAGGATTTTTTTCATGTTTTAGACAAATTTGATTTTGATTAAAAAATTATGGTTGGGATAAAAAACTAGAAATTTGTTGGTTCATATCTGGGATTTTATTTTTCATAACGTCCCAAACAATTTTATAATTCACTCCAATATAATCATGAATCAACCTATCGCGCATTCCAGCAATGTTTTTCCATTGAATAGAGTTCCATTTCACTTTTATATCTGCTGGTATTTTTTTGGTAGCTTCTCCTATAATCTCTAAACTTCTAACTACAGCGCGTTTCAATGTTTCGTCTTTTATGAAATCATCAAACAACAAATTTTCGCTAACTTTTATCAGGTATGAACATTCGTCTTGAATATGCCTAAGATATTCTTTTGAGTCCTTAGACATATTGCACTTCATCTAAAATTTTAGGTCCAATATATGGGCTTAAGCCATTTTTGGTAACAACCTCAATTTTTTCATTTTTGAAAATGTGCTCAAATAAATCATAAACTGCCATAAAGTTGTCAAAGTTTTCCTTTTCAGGCTCAAAATCAATCAATAAATCAATGTCACTTTCGCTAGATTGCTCATTATTGATATGCGAACCAAATAAGCCAACATCACGAATACCGAATTTCCTAAGCTTTTGCTTATTCGTTCTTAACGCAATTAATATGTTGTCCTTTGTTAACATCCAGTTTTTTTTCAAATATATATAATTGGGATTCTGAAATCAGGAAAATGAAAAATTCGCATGAATCAGAGTTAGCAATTAATTAGTTTTAGTACATTACATCGTGCAACTCATATCAGCTCCACAGCATTGAGGTGATTTGATTTTACCTTCACATGAGCGACAAATAGAAATTTGAACTTGGTTTCCATCAGGTAAAGTCAACATATCATTTTCTAAAGGTTGATCGCATTTTGCACATGAGGCATTTACTGCCATTCCACAAGATTTACATTCGTACGTAGCCATGGTATATTTTTTTAAAAATGGTTGACAATGATAAGTATTTTTGTATAAGCCAAAACTTATTCTTTAAAATTAGCAAATAATTTATTTAAAAAATACTCCTCATTTTAAATATTGTATAAACTTTTAAAATGCTTGATTATTTCTGGATTTTAATACTTTTGATTCATTAAACATCAAAAACGTGAACCCACATGAAGTTTAAAGCAAGCATCTTGTTCTTATTGATGGCTCATTTTGCCTTAGCCCAAACAAAATTGGTTTTACTGGGAACAGGAACACCCTTTGCAAATCCTGATCGGTCTGGGCCTGCTTTAGCCATCGTCGTCAATGGACAAAGTTATGTAGTAGATGCCGGACCAGGGGTAGTCAGAAGAGCCAATTCAGCTTTTGCTAAAGGAGTGAATGGTTTGGACGCGCACCAATTAAAACGTCTTTTTATCACGCATTTGCATTCGGATCATACGGCTGGCCTAACGGATTTCATCTTTACCCCAGCGGTTTTAGATCGAAATGCACCCTTGGAAATATATGGACCCAAAGGCATGAAAAACATGGTAAACCATTCAATGAAGGCTTTTAAAGAGGATATGGACATCCGAATTCATGGATTGGAATTTGGAGATGCCAATGGATACAAGGTTAACACACATGAAATAAAGCCTGGCGTGATTTTTCAAGATTCCTTAATCAAAATCATCGCTTTCAAGGTAAATCATGGGGCTTGGAAAAATGCGTATGGATATAGATTTGAAACAGCGGATAAGGTCATTGTGGTTTCAGGGGATTGTACTTATAGTGAATCATTGATTGAAAATGCCCAAGATTGTGACATTTTGGTTCATGAAGTATTCTCCGTGACAGGTTTAGAAAAAAGAGAGCAGCGCTGGAAAAATTACCACAGCACTTTCCATACTTCATCGGCCCAATTGGCCAAATTAGCAAATACGGTCAAACCCAAATTACTGGTTCTAACGCATCAATTATTTTTCGGAACTAGCCCAGAAAACTTGCTAAAAGAGGTACAAGAAAATTACAAAGGAGCGGTGGTCAATGGGAATGACCTTGATGTTTATTAGTTATTGGGGTTTTATTATTTCAGCGTTCCGAAATATGGTGCCAACTTATTTTTATCATTGACACCCATAATTATCAAATTATTTAGCTGGAGCTGCAAAACCAATCTTCGCCAAATCGTCAAAAAGTTTTTGAACTTTAGCAACGCCTTTTGCATCATTTAGGTCATAATAACGATACACTTCCATATCGGTTTTATGTATCCCATTTTCCTGAATCGCTCCCTGAGATTTATATTCAGAAATGACCCAATCTGCCACGATTTTATAACTCACCTTATCATTTTCCTTAAAACGAAATGCACGATTCAAGGTAAAAGTGGGCGCATCTGCTTTTATTTTGGTCTCAGGAAACCCTTCTAACATACTAAATTCCATAGGTTTGCTCGTGACATTCATGGGAGAACCAGCAATGACAATGGGCTTATGAGGACCTTTAAACCTTTGAATCGCTCTTAAGGCCATTAAGACAGATGTTTTATGATGCCCATGTTGACCCGCATGTGGGAGCATCGTGATAACGAAATCATAGTCACGGTCGGCCAACAAGCGATCCATTCTTCTTTCGACATAGGAGATATCCCAATTTTTACCAGAGATATAGGGCTTAACATCTGTCGTGTACCAATCGTCTGGCTGCTCCATAAAATAGATATTGCGAACCCCCATGATTTTACCGGCATTCAAAATCTCTTGCTTTCTCAGCATCGGCAAATGTGTGCGAGCCACAATGGAATCCGTCAGGTTTAGGCCGTAGTAAAGGGCGCCTAGTTGAGAATCGGCAAAGCCTCCACCTCCGTCGGTCATGACTGCCATGTCCACAGTCCCCTTCATTTCATGGGTAATTTTAAACATGGTCACTGAAAATCCTGTTTCATCATCAGGGTGCGCTGTGACCACTAAAACTTTAGGTCCTTGGGCTAATAAAGACAAGGTCATTATGGAAAAAATTAAGGTTAAAAAAGAGCGTGTACGTTTCATAGGTATTTGGTTTTTATAATTTTTATTCAACAAAATTTAGTGAAAATATCTTTTCAGGTATTACTTCGTATTCGCCAACTGATGTATCGTATTTTGAACAAACCCATCGATCGATTTACCATTTTGGCCCATAAGATTGTATTTTATTTCCATCCCCCAAGTTGGCTTAATCTCAGGAATAGTCAAAAATATCGATTTCATATCAGGCCCTAATGCTGCTTTTTCCACCTGGATAGTTTTTTCATTGTAATGTTTGGATCCATATTTTCTTGACCTTAAAAGATCCCAAATTTTGATGTGATAATTAGTCAGATTAGAAACACTCGTAGCATTTAATGGACTTGCAAAAACCAATTGAATCCCTTTGTTCGTCGCATGAATTTCCAAAGGCACATTCAGTGATTTATTGGTCGATTTTATCCGATACAATGCTCCCAATTGAGATTGTGTTGAGCCCCAGGCCGATAAACCACAGAGGTACAATTGGCCATCTTGCGAATTAAATCTTCCCCGCATAACTCCAGTTGAAAATCTTGGCATGGGCAATTCGACCATCCCGCCTTGCAACTGGCCATTTACTTTCTCATGTGGAACTAAAAAAACCTTCCCATACCCATAAGAAAAATTTAAGAGCTTACCATGTAAAGGTCCCCAAGCTGGGCTATCGACCCACAATAATTCGGAAGGTGATTGATCCAATTCCCGATCCACCCAAACGAGCGGCTGCTCCATACTTGCATTTGAACTATCTGGATGACTATGATAGCTGAACATATTTCCATAAAATCCACCTTTATTGACCCAATTGATACGGTTCATCGGATTCCAATGTCCCTCTTGGTCTGTGACAATAAAACTTCCATCTGGATTTATACAAACCCCGTTGGCCGCCCTAAAACCCGTAGCTATAATCTCCGTTTGTAATCCATCTTTGCTCACTTTAATCAAAGTCCCATGTTGGGGTACTAATGCCTCCCTTGCATGTCGGGCGCTTTTTGCATAATAGAAGTTCCCCTCTTTATCTGCCTGCAGACCCATCGCAAATTCATGAAAATGGTCTGTCACCTGATGATCACTGTTAAAACTCTCATAAAAATCAGTTTCCCCATCGCCATTATAATCTCGTAACCTAACTAATTGGTCCCGGCAAGTCACATAAATCACTTCGTCAATGACTTTAATCCCCAAAGGTTGAAATAACCCTGAAGCAATCCGTTGCCAGACGAGTTTACCCGTGTTATTGGTAAAACCTTCCACCTTCCAAATGTCACCATCACTCGAACAAACAACTCCTTTATTTTTATCTTGAAAGAAATCAATGCCACTTAATCTTAATTGGTTGCGCCAAATGGGATTAAAAGGCGGGTTCAATATATCAACTTGGAATGCCCCCTCATCAGTTCCGGCAATAATATCTATGGTGATTTTTTCTGGATATCGAGTCACACCTCCGCGAGTTAAAATTGCTAATGAAATGGGTTCTTGGCTTGTTTGAGCCCAAGCCATCAGGTCTTCAACCGAGGCCTTTGCCATAAATAGTTTAACTTTTACGTCTACCTGAGCAGGTACTTTCATCACAACAAAACCATCCTCTTCGGCTAAAATGGCCCCATTACCTTTTATGGCAACCGAAATTCCTTTGGGAGCCACGCGCATCTTTAAAGGATTAGTCGACTTCGTTATGTTTAGGGTTCGAGTAAATACGGTGGTATTCTGCATCATTTCCATGCCAAACATCTCCAATACATTGGAATTACCGACCGTATACCGAATTACTTCCTGATCCCCATATTGATATATTCCCTTATAATGTGCCCATTCTCGAGGCAATGGTCCAAACCGCCTTTTATCTCGAGCCATAAAGCGAAGATCCTCAAATAAACCTGTGAGCGGGTTAGCCCAACCGGGTCCCACCGGATTAGAAAAATGAAGATCACCCACCGTCCTGGGTGAAATATTATGCTTGCCATTAAATAAAATGGCCTCCCAATCGATGAATCCCTCTCCCGTCCAAGCACCTGCGACTCTCAGCACATCATGATCAAACATCATCCAAGCTTTTCCGGCGGCTACACCCCCTTTGCCAGGATCCAAACGTATCGCAATCCCCTTATAGGCAAAGTTTGCATTGCCAAAATTTTCATCCGGAAGTGGTGAAACTGAACCTCCCGATCTTTGCCTAGGTGCGGCTCCTAAACCCGCCAACTCATACGTATTGATTAAAAAATTGCCATAATCCATTTCGGCCCATGGCTTATAGGCTTTAGGCAATGGTCCTTTTGACTCCCCTTTTGGCAAACTACTCAAATATTTCTCATCCCATTTCGCTAGTGAAACAGACGAATTTTTTGAGATAAAATTTTGCTGGATGTAATGAATGACATCGTATTTTTCGACAGGAGTTAAATGCATTTGGGGAGGCATGGACCCAAACCCTTTTGTCATGGTTTGATATAAAGCATAGGAATCATGGCCCCATTTAAATGGCTCAACCCAAAATTTCCTCGCCGAAGGAATGGTGCCAGGTTCAAAGGGCGTTCCGTGGCAACTTAAACAATTATTTTTGTAAATAACTTCCCCACGAGTCATTGACTCATCAAAATGATCATCAATCGCCAACATTAATCCCTTGTGATCCAAATCCTTTTCATACCCAGGTAAATCCCGATCTGAGAGGATAAAATGACTTTTTACTTCTGTATTTTTTTGCTGAATGGGCGAACAAGCACACACACAAATCAAGCACAAAAAGCAAAAGATAGCCTTATTTTGGTTTAACATGGTAAACAAGATTTTTTTATCTGGTCAAGAATATAAAAACATACCTTATTAAAATAAATTTACAATTTCGAAAACTCTTTTAACAGTAAATCCGTAATCATTTTATATCCTTTATCGGATGGATGTAAACCATCAAAAGTCACATCGGAAGCCTCGACCGGATATGGATATTCGTCGGTTTCGGGATTAAACTGAACGTCAATAAATTCCGGATATTTAAAGTTTTTGTACTCGCTGGTTAGTGGATCTTTTAATCGCTTAAATTTAACCAAACGCGCATGATCCATCTTTTTGGCATGATATAAATCGACCACAGGCATGTGTTCAAATTGAGCTATATCCTTAACAGCATTCGCAAAACTTTCTAAATTTTGACCCTTTTTATCACGATAGGATCCATAGGCATTGTTTTTGAAATTATTGATGGAGACAAAATCTACCCGCTGCATCGGCGTAATAAAAATAATTTTAGCATTTGCATTTAAAGACTTTAGTTTATTGACTATGATTCTAAATGAACCATGTACCGTCCCATTTCCTGTGTTATTTTCATAATCAGCAAACTCGCCCAAGGGCTTCGATCCCCACCAATCATTTGTCCCTAAAAAAATGGAATAAACATCCGCCTTTTGAATGCCTAAACTTTCAATTTCGGTGGCAATTTTAATGGCGGTCCAACCATTATGCCCTTGATTCACAAAATTAACATGAGGCATTTTTTCATTAAATCTTGTCATGTAGCCTTTCGTAATTCGGTTACCAGTCTCATTAGGATGATCGTTTAAATAGGTAATGGAATCTCCGATGGCTACCCAAGTGACATTTGGGGGCACAAATGAAAATTGGACCAAAACGAGGCAAAAGAGTAGAATAAGTTTTTTCATCATAGGTTTTTAAAAGCAATAAACTCAAAAAATAAAAAAATCGGGCCTCAATTTGAAGCCCGATTTTTTATTAAGACGCTTTAACAATAGCAAAACTCCGCTCCATATCGGCTTTAATATCATCGATATGTTCGATGCCAACAGACAAACGCAAGGAGCTTGGTTTTACTCCAGCGGCCATTTGCTCCTCATCGCTTAATTGTTGGTGCGTCGTGGCAGAAGGTTGAATGATCAATGTTTTAGTATCCCCTACATTCGCCAAGTGGCTAATCATTTGTAATGAATCCACAAATTTGGTGGCCGCTTCTTTTTCTCCTTTAATTTCAAAAGATAAAACTGCACCAAATCCACGCTTCAAATACTTTTTAGCTACTGCATGATTTGGGCTACTAGCTAAACCTGGATACATGACCTTAGAAACCTGAGGGTGTTTTTCTAACCATTCGGCAATAGCTAAGGCATTTTCAGTATGACGCTGAACGCGTAACGACAAGGTTTCAATTCCTTGTAACAATAAGAAAGAGTTAAACGGAGATTGAGAAGAACCAAAATCACGAAGGCCTTCCACACGAGCTCGGATGATGAATTGAATATTGCCAAAAGGACCGCCAATGCCAAAAACGGAATTAAACACTAATCCATGATATCCCTCAGACGGTTCCGTAAACTGAGTAAACTTGCCATTGCCCCAGTTGTAATTTCCTCCGTCAACAATCACACCACCAATACTCGTTCCATGTCCACCGATCCATTTGGTTGCTGATTCAACAACAACATTAGCTCCATGTTCTAAGGGCCTAAATAAATACCCACCTGCACCAAACGTATTATCTACGATTAAGGGTAAATCATGTTTTTTCGCAACGGCTGAAATTTGATCAAAATCGGGCACATTGAAACTAGGGTTACCAATCGTTTCTGTATAAATAGCTTTGGTATTTTCATCGATCAAAGACTCCATGCTCGCCGCATCATCTCCCTCAGCAAATCGAACTTCAACTCCCAAACGCTTGAAAGCTACTTTAAATTGATTGTACGTTCCACCATATAAATACGATGAACTCACAAAATTATCTCCAGCTTGTAAAATATTATTCAAGGCAATGAACTGAGCCGCTTGGCCCGATGATACAGCTAAAGCAGCGACGCCACCCTCTAAGGCCGCCATACGTTTCTCGAAAACATCGGACGTTGGATTCATAATCCGGGTATAAATATTACCAAATTCCTTTAACGCAAATAAATTGGCCCCATGCTCTGAATTATTAAAGACATAGGAAGTGGTTTGGTAAATAGGAACAGCTCTTGCACCGGTCGTTGGGTCCACTTCTTGGCCTGCGTGAATTTGTAAAGTTTCAAATTTTTGATTTTGTAATGACATGGCTTCTTTATGATTAAAATTATTTTATTTCGAATTTTTAAATTTATAAAAATTATAGGCAAAATGAATTTTTCAAACCAAATTTAAATGCGTTTTTGAATACGCGTAAATGAACTCACCAGAAAAAATGCCGAATCAGACTCACAAGAATTTAAATACACATACCTACGGAAAGCTTTGGCTTTTGATCTGGTGGTTATTTTTCAATCCAATGACATTATTTTCACAAAAAATCACGGTAGATGCACAAAAGGAATTTCAGACCATGCATAGCTTTGGGGCGTCAGATTGTTGGTCCATGGCAATGGTCGGAAAATATTTCCCCCCAGATAAAAAAAATAAAATCGTCGAATGGCTTTTTAGCCAAGAGCTAGATTCGAAAGGGAATCCAAAAGGGATCGGTCTTTCCATGTGGCGTTTTAATATAGGGGCTGGAAGTGCCGAGCAAGGAATTGAAAGCAAAATTACCAATGAATGGCGGCGTACAGAAAGCTTTTATTCGGAAGGTATGTTGGATTGGAAAAAACAAGAAGGGCAGCAATTTTTTCTACAAGCCGCAAAAAGATACGGAGTACCTTATACGCTAGGGTTTTTAAATTCTTCCCCCGTGCAGATGACCAAAAATGGATTGGCCATGGGCAGTGGCCAATTAGGGGAATGGAATTTCAATCCAGCTAAAATAAACGAATGGACAGATTTTCTGTATCAAGTTGCCGCGCACTTCAAATTCAATTACCTAAGCCCATTCAATGAACCCCAATGGGGCTGGGGACCCGGAAAAAATGGCTTGGCATCTCAGGAGGGAACGCCCGTCAACAACTCCGATATGGCATGGGCTGTTAGAAAATTAGCGGGTCAATTTGAAAGTAAAGGCCTTAAAACAAGTATTGTCATTCCTGAAGCGGGTCAGATTGATTATTTGTATCAAAAAAATTCGAATCGGAAAAATGTCCAGCAAGACAATCAGATTGAAACTTTTTTCAGCCCCACAAGCCCACATTATTTGGGCGATTTGAAAGCCGTGGAGAAATTAGTCTGTGGCCATAGTTATTTTACCACCTCACCTGAATCCTTATTGATCAAAAAACGCGAAGATTTACATAAGGAAGCCGAGCAATACAAGCTAGGGTTTTGGCAATCTGAATATTGTATTTTGGGAGATAATGCAGGAGAGATCAAAGGTGGAGGAGTGGATTTAGGAATGAAAACAGCAATGTATGTGGCCAATGTGATTCAAGCAGATTTGGTACATGCGAATGCCTCCTCATGGAGCTGGTGGCTTTCTGTCAGTGCCAATGATTTTAAAGATGGGTTGATTTATATTTTCAATAAGGACCAAAAAGGTGAAAAAGAGGCCAATAAATATGACGCCGATTTATATGATTCAAAATTGCTTTGGGCTATGGGTAATTATTCAAGATTCATTAGGCCCAACATGAAAAGAATCGAGGTGAATATAGACCAAGAAAAATGCAAAATTTCAGGGTTTCGAGATAAAAACAAAGTCGTATTGGTCTTAGTGAATCAGGGAGAAGAATTTCAGGTAAATTTACCTGAGTTCAAAAAGCATGGAAAAGTAAAATCCTATGTTACCTCAGAAAGATTGAATTTGGCCTACCAACCAGTAAATTCCGAGAAAATTCAAATTCCAAAGCAGTCTATCGTCACCCTAGTGTATCAAATTAAATAAACATTTTGGGTATAATTTGGCCTCTTTTGTCTTTTATAAAAAACCTATCCGATGAAATATATTCTCTTGTTTTGTTTGCTCATTTCAAAGCCTTTATTGGGCCAAATCCCTTTGTTGGAATCTAAGGTCTATTCCATCGACGAGCGAATGATCAAAACGAAATTTGGTTCAACCTCTTCTGTTTTCAAAGGCGAAGGGGATGCCTTAAAATTACAAGAGATGAATATGATTCGGATTTCAGAAAAGAAAAAATACCGAGTAAAAACAGCAAAAGATCGAGAACACTTTTACATTATAAAAAAAGGGAATTTAAAGATTAGCTTAGGCGATCAATTTCAGTTTTTACCTGTCGGCAGCATGGTCACCGTGATGCCCAAAGACCAAATTATTTTCGAAAATACGGAGGACACCATGGCTGAACTTTATGAGATGACTTATTTGGCAAAATCCCCCATGAATGAAGAAAGAGGAATAAAAGCGGGTGGATCCTTTATCGTTCCTTGGGACAGTGCCGTATTTAAACCGACTGCCAAAGGGGGTGGCCGACAGTTTTTTGACAGGGCTACTGCGATGTTGAATCGTTTTGATATTCATGTGACGACTTTGAATGTAGGCCAACAAAGTCACGATCCGCATACGCATGTTAACGAAGAAATCATCTTGATGATCGACGGAAATGCGGAGGAAAGGATTGAAGATAAAAAAGAGTTAGCAAAGCCGGGGGATGTCATTCGTTTGGGATCCAAGGTGCTGCATAACATCTACAACGTGGGCAATAAACCTTGCCAATATTATGCGATTCAATGGAATTAAAAAAAATAAAATGAAATTAAATACGTACTTTTTTGCGTTAGCATTACTGGCATTTCCCATTCTTATGATGGGTCAAATCAAGCCTAAAAAGACCAATGTTTTATTGATCGTGGTGGATGACTTGAACACAAGTTTAGGTTGCTATGGCAATAAACAAGTAAAAACGCCCAACATAGACCGATTAGCTGCCATGGGCGTGATGTTTGATCGGGCCTATTGTCAATACCCTTTATGTAATCCAAGTCGTGTTTCGTTTTTGAGTGGAAAAAGACCCGAAAATACAGGCGTTTATGTCTTAAATGTACCGGCAAGAAAAGCATTACCTGATGCGGTTTTATTGCCACAGTATTTCAAAAACCAAGGTTATTATACGGCTGGAGCCGGGAAAGTATTTCATAATGCTAAAATGAGCGATGATTTATCTTGGAATTATTACACGGATGAAGCCAGTACGGATTCGGAAGAAAAAGCGGCGATTGACACCCGTTATGGAGGAGGAGATGGAAGGCCAAAAGCTTATGTGTTGACTACAGACGGGAGTAAAACCAGGGATGGATTGAATACCAAAACCATAAAAGATTTGTTGGTCGCCAAGAAACACCAACCCTTCTTTTTAGCTGCAGGATTCCATAAGCCACATTTACCTTGGACCGCGCCTAAGAAATATTTTGATTTATATCCGGTCGATAAAATCCAGATTCGAGAGGATCCTAAAATGATCAATATACCGGCTGTGGCGATGCAAACGGAATTGTCAGGGTTTGCCCAACCAGATTCTAGAGCAGCTGCCATTCAAGGATATTATGCGTGCATATCCTTCACGGATGCACATGTGGGAGAGTTAATGGATGTCTTAGATCGGGAAAAATTATGGGAAAATACGGTGGTGGTTTTAGTGGGTGACAATGGTTTTCATTTGGGCGATCATGAAGGTTTATGGGCTAAATTAAGTGCCTTTGATGCATCTACGCGAGTACCCTTTATCGTCGCGGGAGCGGGAGTACCTAAAGGAAAAGTGATAGACCAACCGGTCGAATTATTGGATTTGTACCCCACCCTGATATCATTAACGGGTGAAAAAGATTTTTCGAAATTGGATGGAAAATCACTCATTCCCTACATGCAGGGAAAAAATAATTCAATGACTTATGCCAAAAGTCTTGTTTTTCACTATGACCCGGCCACCAAATCAGATGTCATGGGACAAACTCTCATTCATAAAGACTGGAGGTATACCGATTGGGGAAAGGGAGAAAAGGGATCTGAATTGTATATTAGAAAAAGTGATCCATTTGAGTTCATGAATCGGATACAGGAAAAGTCCTTTTTGAATTTAAAAAATGACGCACAAAAAACGATTCAATCGGGACCCATACCTAAACCCGGTGAAAGCAATCGTCCGAGGGCATTATTAGAGCCAGGGATGGTTTCAAATTAAAAATTGACAATCGATTAATTTCTTCAAAACATAAATTTCCATAATTTGCATACAAACTAATCCTATTCCCTATGTTCCGTTTAGCGCTCATCTTTGCATCCATTTTGGCTTTTGCTTCTTGCACCCAAACGTCAGAAACAGTCTCTAATTATTTCTCCTATCCAGATACCTTGGAGGCCGCTGGGATTAAATTAATTCCCATCAAAACGCCCAAAGGCACCTTTAATGTGTGGACCAAACGTTTTGGCAATAACCCAAAAATCAAGATTTTGCTTCTGCACGGTGGCCCTGCCATGACGCATGAATACATGGAATGTTTTGAGACCTTTTTCCAAAGAGAAGGATTTGAATTTTACGAATATGACCAACTCGGTTCCTATTATAGCGATCAACCCAACGATACCACACTTTGGAAAACGGAACGCTTTGTGGAAGAAGTGGAGCAGGTCCGACAAGCCATAGGTGCTGACCAATCGAATTTTTACATCGTTGGGAATTCTTGGGGAGGAATCTTAGGCATGGAATATGCGCTGAAATATCAAAAAAATATGAAAGCTTTGCTCGTCTCCAACATGGTCGCGAGTGCGCCTGAATATGGAAAATATGCCGGGGAGGTTTTGGCTAAACAAATGGATCCCAAAATTCTAGCTGAAATTAGAGCCATCGAGGCAAACAAAGATTTTGCAAATCCGAGGTACATGGAGCTGTTGATTCCTAATTTTTACCACGAGCATATTTGTCGGCTTACCAACTGGCCAGACGCCTTAAACAGATCATTTAAACACGGAAACACTGCTATATATACGCAAATGCAGGGACCTAGTGAATTTGGGATTAGTGGTCTCTTAGCGAATTGGGATATTAAAAATCGCCTGAAAGAAATCGCTATACCTACTTTAATGATCGGTGCCAAATATGACACCATGGATCCAAAGGCCATGGAAGAACAAAGTAAAATGGTCCAACATGGAGAATATTTGTATTGCCCGAATGGAAGCCATTTGGCCATGTGGGATGATCAAAAAACTTATATGAATGGGGTGATTTCGTTTATCAAAAAAGTGGATCAGGGAGAATAATTCAAAAAAGACGGTTAGAATGGCGTTTGTGGATTAATTTTCACGTGCGTCAACTAAAATCCACCGTTAATAAATCCTTATAGAGCGAGGATTTAAACGAACGTAAGTTGCCATAAGTGCTATTGGAACTGCAATAAGCCGTTTGACCCGAATCGATTCCATAGCTATTGCCATGGTTAGCACACTTAAATTTATTGCTCTGAAAAGACCACTGATTTTTGCTGCCTAAATGCGGACAGCAATTGTCAAAAGCCAACAAACTCGTAGCATTCTGCCTTAGCAACAACACTCCATTATCAAGGTCATTGACAAAATTCACGGCCGTCAATAGCTTCGAATAGGTAGCATGTTTCAGGTTGAAATATACCTTATTTTGTACTTGCAAAAATCCCGTAGTAGCAATCGTCTTCATCCGGTCTAAATAATCTTTTTCCTCCTGGGGAACGATCGCCACTGACTCTTCTTTTGCGTTATCACACGATTCTAAAAGCGCAACACCGACAATGGAAAGCACCAAAGCTGGGCATGTCTTTCTGGCAAATTCTCTTCTTTTCATGGATTAAAAAAATGACCGTTAAATCAGTTATAACACTTTTTTAAAATAAATATTTTATATTTGAAAATTGATATTTCTGATGCAAAATACAAAAAAAGTAGATTTAGTGGCCCAATTTCGCAAAGAAAACGTCGATTTCTCAAAAATCGAACAGGCCCGAGCATCCAGAACGATTGTGAACACTGGCCTTGAAGCGTATACCGGAACTTGGGGAACTGCTCAAAAAAAACATCTGTTAAATCGCGTTTTAACAGGTTACGCAAACCGGCATTTACTGGACCTCAACAACCTTTCTCTACAAAAATCCTTAGACTTAATTTTTACGCCCGAAAAACAACCGAGCGTTCCGGTCAATGACTATGATTATGAAATCACGAAGGAAGAAACCGAAAAACAAGGACACTTATATATAGAAGCGGGGAAAGAATATGTTTTTGCTCCCGAACCCAATAATGGATCGCCATGGCAAAGGCATCAATCACATGACGCGTGGCTATTTAGAAACATGGCCCAGCAAAGTACTTCAATACACTGGCGCATGGTTTTCTTCTTGCATAACCTATTAGCAGCCGGAAAAGGAAGCGTCAAAATGCTGTACCAACACTACATGACTCTTTTTAACACGTCCTTCGAGTCATATAAAACCACGATTTTCAAAATTACTTTGGATCCAACCATGTTAGATTATTTAAACCTTCAAAGTAGTCAGAAAAACAAACCTGATGAAAATTATGCCCGCGAACTACAAGAATTATTTACGGTAGGCAAAGGACCTGCATCTCAATTTACAGAGCAAGATGTTAGTGAAATGGCCCGCCTATTAGTGGGCTGGCAGTTTAGTTGGGAGAGTATTAGAAAACTAACAGGGCCTATCACCAACATATTTAATGAATGGAATCATGATACCTCCGATAAACAATTCTCCGCCTTTTATGGGAATCGCGTAATTAAAGGCCGAAAAGGTCAAGATGGTAAAAAAGAATTAGATGAAGCCATAGATATGCTCTTCAGCACGAGCGAATGCGCATTATATCTGTGTAGGAGGTTGTATCAATTTTTCTGCTATCCCATCATAGACGATACCGTAGAAAAAAATGTCATTGTTCCCATGGCCGACTTGTTGCGTAAAAATAATTATGAGCTCAAAGTTCCACTTCGTGCACTTTTAGGAAGCGCCCACTTTTTCGATACCTCATTTTATAATTCCATGATCAAATCACCCTTAGAATATATTTTTGGGGTTTATAAGGAATTTGACATGAATTTGTTCAATACAGGAGGTGGAGATATACCCAAGCGATTCTCAGATCCATTGACAAGTAATTTTTATAAATTCAAAAATTTGCAATGGGAAATGAGCAACATAGGTTTGAACTATACAGATCCTCCTAGCGTATCCGGTTGGCCTGCTTATTACCAAGCACCTGTTTACGATTTGTTTTGGATCAATTCTGACACCATAGCTAAAAGGTCCAATTCAGGAAATAGTCTTGCCAAATGGGGCGCATATGTAGGCTCAGGCGAAACCAAAGGAAATGTGCACTTACAAATAGACAAAATTAAATTTGTCAGCAGTTTAAAATCACCTGATAATATCGACCTTGTCATCGAAGAAACGGTAGAAAGGATCATGAGTGCTCCTATTTCTGATAAGTCCAAAGCGCGTATTAAAGCCAGCGTTTTGGGGGGAAATGCCCCATCTTATTATACCCAATTATATCAGTCGCATTTGAGTAAACAGACTGAAGAGACTAGATCAATTTTAAGTAACCGATTAGAAAATTTGTTTGGTGCCTTATTCCAAATGGGAGAAATCCACTTGTTTTAATATGGATAGAAGAAAATTTATACATCAAATGACACATGCGGCAGCCTTGCCTGCATTGTTTTCTTCTATTCCCTACGAATCACTAGGTTTTGGGTCACAATCCGAATTAGCTCAAACAGTTGCCGAAGGTAACATCCTTGTAATCATCGTTTTAAGTGGAGGTAATGATGGGTTAAATACTGTTATTCCGTTGAATATGTTGTCCAAATTGAATAGTATTCGATCGACAGTGATGTTGCCGGACAACAAAATATTACCTTTGGAAGGTACCGAATTAGGGCTTCATCCTTCGCTGAAAGGATTTCAATCCTTGTACAAGGAGAACCGTTTAAAAATTGTGCAGTCGGTGGCCTATCCCCAACCAAGTTATTCGCATTTTAGGTCGATGGACATTTGGGATTCAGCCTCAGATGCCTTGAAATACGAAAATAGCGGTTGGGCCGCCCGTTACTTAGAAGCCAAGCACCCGAATTTCCCGGAAGCCTACCCTACTGAACTATTCCCTCATCCATTGTCCATGGAAATTGGTTGGAATTCTTCCTTAATGTTTACTGGAAAAAAATCTTTTACCAGCGTAGTGGCCTCAAATCCAGAATCGTTTTATGAGATCATTAATGAGTTTGACAATAATTACCCTTCGACACCCATCGGTGAGAAATTGAAATATTTGCAGCTCATGGCCAAGCAGTCAAATGCTTATGGAAAGGTGTTGAAGGAGCAATTTAAAAAAGGAACTGAATATGCGTTTCCAAGAAGTAATTTGGCGGACCAATTAAAAATCGTCAGCCGACTTATTTCAGGGGGCTTACAAACTAGAATTTACAAAGTTCAAATTGGCGGTTTTGATACACACAGTGCACAAGTAGACACCACAGATAAAACTCAAGGAGCTCATGCCGCCCTTTTGAAAGAAATAGATGAGGCTGTGGTTGCATTCATGAAGAGCCTGGACCAAATGGGGAAATCAGATCGTGTCTTAGGCATGTGTGTGTCGGAATTTGGTAGAACGGTACATTCCAATGGAACCAACGGAACAGATCACGGTACCGTTTCGCCTGTTATTTTGTTTGGTAATAAAGTGGATCCAAAGGTGGTTGGCAAAAACCCAATCATTCCTGACAACACGAAATATTCCTACGAGATGGACATGCAATACGATTTCCGTCAAATTTATGCCTCAGTCATGAACCAATGGATGGGAGGTACCAAATCGTTTACAAAAGATATTTTATTTAAAGACTTCGAGCAAGTTCCCATTATCCAGTCGGCCTACATCGACTCAGATGAAGATGGCGTACCCGATGTCTTAGATAAATGTAACGATACGCCAATAGGCGCTTTGGTAGATGTCAATGGCTGTGAAATTTTTACCTTGCCAACTAATAATTTCAAATTGGAGGTAGTGGCTTCTACCTGTATCGGCGCCAACAATGGAGCCATCAAGGTTTCAGTTTTGAATACCAACTATTCCTATTCATTAACCGTCAAAGGACCTAACAAATACGAAAAACAGGTTAGTATGCCCAAAGGAGTGGCCAATAGCGTGTTGAATGGTTTGGTTTTAGGTGAATACAATATGGTCTTTACGGTGGAAAATATCAAGAATTTTCAACAAGCTTTTGATATAAAAATAACTGAGCCGGCACCGTTGGTCGTGCAATCGACCATCGACGCGGGGAATAAATCAATGAGTATCCAATTGGGCGGCGCCACTAATTACCTAGTACAAATAAATGAGGCTAGCTTTAAAGTGACGGAGGCCAATTGGTCTACTGCCTTACCCGCCGGCTTAGTGAAGTTACAAGTGAGTACCGATTTAAATTGCCAAGGCATTTATGTCAAGGAGTTTTTTGTTTCAGAGTCGGTCACTGTATTTCCAAATCCAACAACTGGACCTGTTTCATTGCATGTGCATGGAATAGACCAAAAAGTTGCCATTTCCATTGTCAATGCTGCAGGCTTAGATGTATCTAACCAAAATCACACGGTTCCATCATCTAGGTTGGTCGCCTTAGATGTAAGTGAATTTATTGCGGGTCTTTATTTAATTCGGGTCCAAGGGGAAACCGTGGATCAAACGCTAAAAATAATTAAGCTATGAAATATCTAGGGATTTTATGGATCAGCTTATTGATATTTGCCTGCTCAAAAGGTAGTGAAACGATCACGCCGGCAGCAGTAGTTGTGCCTCCGCCGACAGCCGCCGCACTTACTTTACCGGCCAATAACACAGTTTGTTATGAAGGTGCTAATATATCAAGTCTAACTTCTGATGTATCTTTTACTTGGTCCACGGCGAAGGATACAGATGTGTACGATTTGGTCATCACCAACCTAAACACATTAACCAATACGACTAAATCAGTAAACAGTGAAAATAAAGCGACCGTAACCCTTTTTAAAGGCACACCGTACCGTTGGCAAGTCATCTCCAAATCCAACAAATCCAAAGAGACCGCAAGTAGTGAAGTTTGGAAATTTTACCTAGCCGGAGATGGGGCTTCTACCTTTGCCCCTTTTCCAGCTTTGATCATAGCTCCAGTCAGTGGCGCAAGTGTAGCAGCGAATGCAGGAAAAGTTAATCTTGTTTGGTCTGGAGCAGATCCAGACTCCAAGGTATTAAGCTATGAAATTTATATAGACACCGATCAGGCCAAAGTTTTGAGCAGGCAAGTCGCACCGAGCGCCACAGCCAGTTCTAATCTTTGGGTAACTGTAAAATCGGGCTCTGTCTATTATTGGTCTGTAAAAACCAGTGATGGGATTTTAAGCTCCTATACGATTCCGTATAGCTTTAGAGTCAATTAAAACCAATTATTTTCTTTGCTTTTTCAAGCATCCATTGGAAAAAATGTACCATTTTTTTGACCATTAAATAAATACCCCTTAGTACAATTGAAGTTACAATGGACTGCCAACCGTAACCGAGCAGCATGCCAATCATCAAAGCCAACGCTAAGTATTTTCGAGCGGGCATATTTTTTAATGTTTTTTAGAACTGTTAAAAAATAAGCCCAAAAAGGGCTTATTGGTAATTAGACTTACTTTTTTTGTCTCTTTTTTCCTCTTTCTTTTCCTTAGGAGTTTTAGTTGCCTCCTTCTTTTCGGATTTTTTTGAATTCATCCCTTTGGCCATGGTCGTATCTATTTAAAATTAAAAAACAATTGAAGTGGAAAGGAAGTAAAAAAAATGGTCTGCTCAAAATTTTTATTATATGAAGGCCATTTAATTTTTAACAGCCTGGCTTAATCGGACCTCCCTTAAATCCAAAATAGCTCCTTTGGCAAATTTCGTTTTAGACTTAAAGGTGATTTTTTGTACTCCTTTGTTTAATTTAATCGTCCCCACCTTTGCTAATTTATACGTCTCCCAAGAACCGCTCCGGGCCACCTTTCCTTTCAAATTTGACGAAGAACTAAACAAAATAAATTGCTTACCCGCTTCTAAATTATCCACTGAATACTCGATATTTACTTCATATATACCCGTTTCAGGAATCTGAACCTGCCACTCTACTCGGTCTGCTGCCGTAAACCAGCCATAAGCTCGCCACTCGGGCATGTATTTTATTTCGGGGCCAACAGCCTTCCCTTTTTCAGCACTGAGCCTCAAGGTACCATTTTTTTCCACTCGAACTAGGCTTGGCTGAGGAGCTGCATTAGCCATTATTCCAAAGAAAAGTCCGTTGAACAATATCAATAATAGTCCAGTCTTCATCCTTATTTATCGTCTTTATTAAACAATTCTAAAGCGTCAGTATCCTTATATTCAATCATTTTTGCCTTGAGCTCCGACTTCAATTTCTTGATAACTCCTGCGTAAGCTTTGTCGCCATATAAATTCTTCATGTTTTTAGGATCCTTTTTGATGTCATATAATTCCCATGAATCTTGAGGTCCATAAAATTTTGCTAAGGTGTATTGATCTGTACGTAAGCCAAAATGTGGAGCCACACGATGTGGTTGAGGGTATTCATAATAGTGATAATAGGATTTATTGTCCCATGATTTGTTTGGATTTTCGAGCAAAGGATAAAACGATTTTCCTTGCATTCCTTCCGTTGGCTTTACCCCTGCAATATCTAAAACAGTAGGAGCCCAATCGACATTCGAAACAACTTGTTGGACTTTAGTCCCAGGCTTAATCTTTCCAGGGTATTTGATCACAAAAGGAGTTTTTAAGGACTCTTCGTAGATGAAACGCTTATCGAACCAACCGTGTTCTCCCAGATAAAAACCTTGATCAGAAGCGTAAATAACCACGGTATTTTTTGACAAACCTGTTTGGTCTAAATAATCCAAAAGCTCGCCAATATTACGATCCAACGAACGGGCTGTTGACAAATAATCACGCATATATCGTTGGAATTTCCATTCCACCAATGCTTTTCCTGTCAAATGCTTTTCCTCAAATTCCTTGGTAACTTTATTTTGATAATAGTCATAAAAAGCAGCTTTTTGAGCAGGCGTAAAACGCTTGTAAGTCGGGTTATTATAGTTGGCATTTACCTTCAAATCCTGACCCAATACCATCGTTTTGTCGACGGTCATATCTTGGTCACGTGCAGCAGGCCGGCCTTCATAGTTGTCATAAAAATTACCAGGAATTGGGAAATTGACATCATCATAGGAACCTAAATCCTGCATATCGGGGAACCATTCCCGGTGCGTGGCCTTGTGGCCGACCACCATAAAAAAGGGTTTTGTTTGATCTCTTTGCTCAAGCCACTCCTTTGAAAATTTCGTAATTAAATTTGACACATAGCCTTCGTATTGAATCTTTTCATTGTTTTTATTAATGAAATCCGGATTGTAATAGAAGCCTTGACCAGGCAACACATTTAAAAAATCAAAGCCATGCGGAAGAGCACCTAAATGCATTTTTCCAACCCAAGCCGTTTGGTATCCTTTTTTTTGTAAGGCCTCTGGAAAAACCGCTTGGTCTATGTTAAAGACTTTTTCATTCACCTTATAGCCGTTCATGTGACTGAATTTTCCGGTTAATAAGGTAGCCCGACTAGGCCCACAAATGGAATTGGTCACCACATTATTGTACAAAATGGCACCGGTATTGGCAATGCGATCAATGTTAGGCGTTTTGGCTATTTTACTTCCATAAGCACTGATGGCCTGTGAAGTATGGTCATCAGAAAAAATAAAAATGATATTGGGTTTCTGGCTGATTGCATTAAAGGTGCTTATGTACAAAAATAATGTGAGTAAATTTTTCATTGCGTTTGGTTTAATTTATACGTCGTAGCGTGACTAATTTTATGTCAAGGTCATTGGCTTTGAGCAAATTTTGGCTCATTAATGTAAGCGTTCCCTTTCCTGGTTTCAAATGAATGGTTCCTAAATTCAAAGATATAAAATCTTTGATATAAGATTCATCTCTTGGCACAGTATCATGTTCCATCCCGATTAGAGGTACATTATTTTCTTTTTTTACTACATTTTTTACAGAATTTTCACCAAAACTGACAGATAATTCCGTACCTATGTTGTCTTTGGAGCAAGAATAATACACATCAATTTTAAAATTGCCTTCTTTTTCGAGAGCTACGTCCCAACTAATAAAATCTTCTTTGGTTAACCAGTTTGTCAAGTGGCTATCGTTGGGAAATTGATTTGAACGCTTAATATTTCCATGACCCAAACCCTCACTTACGGGAAGCTGAGTTAATTTTATATCGGGATGGCCAATGATCAAAGGCCTAGTATCTTCTTTTGGAAGTTCCGATAATACCTCTAATTCCCAATTCTTTTTTACCGTTAAAAGTTTCTGATATTCGGAGGGAAAGTTATTCGCCACATTTTTGGTTTGGTTATAATCAACTTCCAAATTATATAAGGCGCCATCAGCAGATAATCTAAAATTTTGTGAGCGAACACTTGTTTGATTATTCCAATAATTAACAATTATACGATCAGCATCATAGGAATCTTGTTGGCCCAATAAAAAAGGCTTAAGACTTTTTCCATCCAATGACTTTTTTGAATCCAAAGGAATATTGGCCAAGTCGGCCAAAGTCGGCAATAAATCCATAACACTGGCAATCGTTTTAATTTGGGTACCTCCTTTTAATTTTCCAGGCCATTGCATGATCAAAGGAGACCTAACTCCACCTTCATCCGTAGTACCTTTAATTCCTTTCATTCCGCCATTCCAGCGATGCCCGTTGGGTCCGTTGTCCGAAAAATAAATAACGATGGTATTTTTGGTCAATTTTAATTGATCCAATCGCTTCATCAATCGACCTACATTCCAATCGATATTTTCTGATAAAGCCAGAGCTGCTTTAGTATGTAAAACATTTTCTTTTGAAGCTATTGATCCTTTTTGAGTCAATTGAATATTTTTATATTTAGCCCAATATCTCTCCGGCACTTGCATGGGACTATGAGGGGTATTCAATGGTAAGTATAGAAAAAAGGGTGATTTAGCATGTTGGCCTATAAAATCAATCGCATGGTTGGTCAGGTCATCCGTAATAAATCCATTACCTCTGGTAATTTCACCATTATGTTCAAGAATGGGATTAAAATAATTGCCCCAATGCCCTGAACAAAATCCATAAAAATCATCAAATCCTCTGGAATTAGGATGATAAGGCGCTTGGCCTCCATTATGCCATTTTCCATAGGCGGCAGTTGAATAACCTGCTTTTTTAAAAATTTGTGCGATGGTTGTCTCATCTAAATCTAATCTCACACGACCTGTAGAGGTACTTGATACACCTCCGCGAACGTGGTAGCGACCTGTCAAAAATTCAGCGCGTGTAGGAGAGCAAACTGGACTTACATAGAAATACTGAAAGGATATGCCATTTTTGGCCAATTTATCTATCGATGGTGTGGCTACTGTTAAATTTCCATTAAAGCCCAGGTCACCCCAACCTTGATCATCGCTTAAAATAATAATGATATTGGGCTTCTTGTTTTTTTGTCCATTAGCTACAAAAAAAGTGCTTAATATTAAAAACAGAATTACTTTTTCAATGAAATTTTTCATAAATAAAGTTGAATGAAGAATGCTATTTTAATACATAATTTAACCTAATCATTATTTTTTCTGATACACCTTCACATAATCCACAGAAAAAACATCAGGAAAAACCGTTTTGCTTATATCGGCCAAGACGCTAGGAATCTCCATACTTAAAATCAGGTATTCGGGAATTTGAGAAACCCCCGCGGAAACTTCATAAAACTTAAGTCCATCGATGTAAAAAGAATAGGTTTCAGGGGTCCATAATAAACCAAAAGTATGGAAACCTGAACTAACCCCCTTTAGGTAACTTTGCATTCCTCGGGTAGTTTGTTGGCCCGCCCCATAAGGTCCCCAATGCACATTATGAGAAACGATATCGGTCCCTAGTTTTTTAAAAAACTCCATAATATCTACCTCAGCTCCATATATTTTAGGGTCAGTACCGCCGGCCAATTGCGGGGATTGCAACCAAAAAGCACCCCAAACGCCAGGAGAATTTTGGAGCTTTGCCTTGCACTCAAAATAGCCGTATTGGGGCATGAATTTTCCCTGCGTTCCGACCGCACTGATGAGAATGGAATCGTTTCTTTTCAAGGCATATAAATTTAAAAGTCCATCTTTGACTTGAATCGCCTCAGTAGAAACATAGCCAAGGGCACGCTTTCCTAAACCTCGGGGTTTCCATTTCAACGTGTCTAATTGGCTTCCGTTAAATTCATCTTCCCAAACCAACGAATACCCATGATTGATGGGATTGAATTTATCGGTCGACATAGGCCCCTGAGCGGGTCTTTGCGCAAATACAAAAGGAAAAAATGCGATACTAAAAATTAAAAACAGACTCCATTTTTTATTGACCATTTTGAAAGTACGATTGTTAACCATATGATATTAATATGTTCTAATATAATAGCTATTTTTGGTAAGTGAAAACTTACCTATTTACAACGATCATCTTATTCATTGGCCTACCTGTTTTTGGACAAGCCCAAATGTTTATAGGGCTTATAAAAAATGAGCGAACGGCTAAAGCTTTGCCATTTGCTAATGTTAGCCTTTGGAAAAAAGATTCGACCGTTTATCAGGGAACTTTAAGCGACTCTCTGGGTCAATTCAGCTTTAAAAATATCCCGGCCAATATATCTTTCGTCAAAGTTCAGGCCTTAGGTTATCGAACATATAATGAATCAATAGTAGGGAAAAGTTCGTTTTTAACGATCAATCTGAAACCTGAAAATACAGTTTTAAACGAAGTATTTGTCCAAGGGGAGCGGTCAGTGAGTGACATTCAAATAGATAAACAAATTTTCAATACGCGTCAATTTCAAAATTCTGCCAATGGAACGGGGCTTGATTTAATTCAAAGACTTCCCTCGGTGACAGTCAATACAGAGGGCAATGTAACATTAAGAGGGAGTTCTGGATTTATTTTATTGGTCGATGGCAAACCGTCTAGTCGAAATCCCGCTGATATTTTAGCTCAAATTCCGTCCAATTTAATTGAAAGTGTGGAAGTATTAACTACGCCATCGGCCAAATACGATGCAGATGGAAAAGCGGGAATGATCAATATCATCACCAAAAAAGATAGTAAAATAGGAACTTCTTGGTCTGGAAATATCATGAATGGAGGAACAAATCCACTCAGGTGGGGAGGCGATCTCCTGTGGACTTTAGCAGAAAAAAAATGGAATATTTTTGCTGCAGCGGATTATAGGCGCTTTGATATTGAAGGCTTTCGCGTAGGAGAAATTAGAACTATCCTGAAAGACACCCTAACGTATATGCCCTCCACGGGCATCAGGGATTATAAAGATTTCCAATATTCTTTAAAGGCTGGAGGAAGTTTCACCCCAAATACCAGTGATGTCTTTAACTGGTCAGCGTATGTGGGGGAAAAACAAACCGACCGAATGGCGAATCTGCACTACCAAGATTATCTACAAATAGGAAATACTTTATCCTTATTTTCAAATTCGTTCAAGACTCCTTTTAGAGAATTTTTCAATCAAAATTTATTTATTCGATCGGGTAAATTTCAAACCTTCACAGCCGACTACTTCCACAGTTATTCAAATAAAAGCAAATTGAGTTTTTTAGCTTTGTATGAATTTTCAGAATTAGGAGGGCCTTTAAATAATTATGACAACTATGAAGGAACAAACAAATTATTGCTTTGGGAAAGGTCTACAGAAAAAAGTCCACTGACTGCCTTAAGGTTTCAAATAGATTATTCACTTCCATTGTCAAACAATACAAAATTAGAAATAGGCTATCACATACGTCAAATCCAACATGATGGCAATTTCTTATTTGAACGGCTTAATCCGGCAAGCCAACAATGGAAGTCCGATCCTAACTTTAGCGATCAAATGAAATTAACTCAAAAAATTCATGCTCCTTACCTACAATTTAATGGGGTGAAAAAATCATTTACTTATGCGATGGGGCTACGCGCGGAGTACATGGATCGAGCTTTGACTCATCAAGCAGAGCCTAATAAAACCTACGCACTCCAGCAATTGTATTTGTTTCCTTCTTTTCAAGGACTTTGGAAGTTATCAGAAACACACTCATTTCGGATCGCTTACAGCCGTAGAATAGACAGGCCTACCACTAAATCAATGTCCCCATTTAAAAACCACCGGCATGCTGAAACGATTGAAACAGGCGATCCTAATTTATTGCCCGAAATAGCGAATGTATTTGAGGCGGGAATTAGTAAATCCTTCCAAGATGTTTCTTTCACAGCCACCGCGTATGTGAATTTTTTAAGAGATAAAGTTTTCAGGGTGAATGAGATTTATTCTAGGACCATTTTAGGAAGAACCTATACCAATGCCGGCAATGCTCAATCCACGGGGATGGAATTTACAACTGAAATAAAAGCGACAAAAAATTGGAAAATTTACCTATCTGGAAATTTATATCAGTTTGATGTCCAAGGAAAATTCAACGGAATTGAGACCACACAAAATAGCTTCAACTATAATTTCAATGGAAATACGGTGATCGATATTTCGCCAAGACTTCGTTTTGCGTGGGATGTCAATTACCTATCTAAATCAGTGACGACGCAAGGAATGGACTCCGAATTATTATTATCCAATGCAAGCTTGAAATATACCCTTTGGAAAAACACAGGAAATTTGACTTTCCAAGTACAAAATGTTTTCAACACCAATATTCAAACTATTCAAACCCAAACAAAAGATTTTTATAGCAGTACTGACTATCGAAAATGGGATCGCGTCTTTCAGATTAGTCTAGGATTTAGAATCAATGACCGTGGCCAAAAAGTCAAATCAACCAAAACAGATTACGGCGAAAAAGATTTTTAATCGTTAAGGCAACTCAGCCAAACGGATGTTGCGGTATTGAATCGACATGGTGTTTCCAGGGTGTAATTGAAGGCCTACAGGTCCTGAAGCCGGAATAGTTTCAGAAGTATAGGTCATCACTTCCACGCCATTTAACCAAACAGTATAGGTTTTGCCTTCCATTTTAATTTTCATCGTGTTCCAATCAGTCGGCTTGACTAATTCCAGAATTCCTTTTGCTTCGACGGGATATCTAAGTTTTGGAATGTATGGAGAACCTGTTAAGTCACGCTTTAATGAACCTGAAATGCCTATTTGGATTTGATCATTTTCGGAACGCATCCAAACACCCGAATCAACCACGCCGTCGCCTAGGAGATAATCAGCCTGAAAAATGAAATTGGTATAACTCTTCTCGGTCCATAAATTACTTCCCTTTCTTGCCGCATTATTGCGCACATATAGAATTCCTTTTTCAGCACGCCAACAAGAAAGATCCTCTGGTAATTTCCAACCATCGAAGTTTTTACCCGTAAAAATCTTTTTTAATTTAGGCTCTTTTGCCTGAGAAGTGTGGTGGAAACTCAAGAATAAAATGGCAACAATAAGTAAATTTTTCATAGCAATGATTGGTTTAATTAAAGGTTTCTGTAAATCTCTCAAAAGAGATATTTTTTTGAAATTAACCAATTAAAATAAGAAAATGTTATAAATAAAATGAACTTAATGAGAAAGTATATACTTTTAATGCATACCTTTGAAAAAAAATGAGATGAAAACACTATCCTTAAAACTAGACGATCCTATTTACGCAGAGGCAGAAGAAATCACTAGTCATTTAAAAATAGCTAGAAATAGATACATCAATGAAGCGGTAAATTTGTACAATACCTATCAAAAGCGGCGCCTATTAAAAAATCAACTCACTCAAGAATCAAAATTGGTCAGCGAAAATTCTTTGGAAATATTGAAAGAGTTCGAGTTATTGAGAGATGAAGATTAATCAATACGACATTTGGCTGGCTAATTTAAGTCCAAGCCGGGGAACAGAACCTGGCAAAACAAGACCAGTCGTTGTGATTCAAACTAATTTAATGAATGCCTCACATGGGTCTACTTTAATTTGTCCGATCACATCGCAAATAAATTTAGATGCCAAGATTCTAAGAGTGCACATTAACATAGAAACCTTAGATCAATTAAGTGATATTCTTGTGGACCAAATTCGAGCCATTGACAACATGAGATTGATGCAGAAAATAGGCTCGCTGACTAAATCACAAATATCCCAGTTGAAGTCCAATTTGAAAATTGTATTGGACCTATCGTAAAACAGGTTATTCCTAAGCAATAAGGCATCCTCACATTAAGGTTTTATAATTTAATCTAATAGTGTATATTAGTAATATAAATTATTGTATATTAATAAAATATACTGTTGTATATTAATAATATAAATTATTGTATATTTGTAAAATAAACTATTATTTATGCTGCGGCCCATAATAAAAGATCTTTTATTGGATCAACACAAATATTTTAAATCGGACCCCTCCAACATTGCGAGGGAAATAGAAAAGGAAATTCAAATTGATTTGCCCTTTGCCGTCATTTTAACGGGGGTGCGCAGATCAGGCAAAAGCACCATATTAAAACAATTAATCTCGAAAAAATCGGGGAATAAGATTGGCTATGTCCATTTTGATGATCCTAGGTTTATTGAATTTACGGTGAATGATTTTTACACCATTGAGAAAATTTGGCCAAAAGTAAATCAATTTCAATTTGACGAAATTCAGAATATTGATCATTGGGAAAAGTACATTCGCCAAGGCTTAGAAAGAAAATTGCATTTTGCTATCACGGGTTCAAATGCTAAATTATTAAGCAAAGAGCTGGGGACTTTATTAACAGGCCGACATATCAGTCATGAGGTTTTTCCCTTTTCATATCGTGAGTTTTGTTCTTATAAAAAACTGACAACAAGCGAGATATCATTTAAGGCTTACATGGCTATTGGTGGATTCCCTGAATTTATAGCGCATGAAACTAAAAAATATCATCAAGAGCTATTTAAAGATATTGTTTATAGGGACATTGCTGTTAGAAACGGGATTAGAAATGTACAGGAACTAACCATCATTGCGCTACATTTAATTAATAATATGGCTAGACCGTTTACATTTAACAAATTGGCCAAAAACTATGAAATAAAATCGGTTAATACGGTCACCAATTTTGTCCGCTTTTTAGAAGACAGTTACCTTCTTTTTCCAGTGCAGCGATTTGATTTTAGCTACAAGAAACAACAAGTCAATGAAAAAAAAATATATGTCATTGATCATGTTTTAGCTCTGCAAAATTCGACACAAATGCATGAAGATTATGGTCGAATATTAGAAAATATGGTATTTTTAGAAATAAGAAGAAAAACAAAATCAGTTTGGTATTTTAAAAATAAAGGAGAAACCGATTTTATTTATCAGTGGAAAGGGACTTATCATGCGGTCCAAGTATGTTGGGAACTAAGCGCTGAAAATAATAAAAGAGAAATAAATGGCCTCAAAGAAGCGATGGAGTCCATCGAATTAAGTAGCTCTACGATTGTAACAGCGAATCAAGAGGATGATATATTGATATTAGACAAAACAATAAAATGCGTTCCATTTTGGAAATGGGAGTTCCCTGAGTAAATAAGCACAGGGAAAAATTCGCAAAATTTCAATAAAATTCTAATTTGAAAATATTCTTGCATATCGGATAATAAAATCAATCTTCTCGATTTTCATGAAATGAGAACCGAGAAGATTGAAAAAGATTCCTTTATTTCACAAACTTTTGCAACCAGTTATTTTGCTCCCATAGCATGTGTAATAAATTTTCTTTGCCTCGGTAACTATGCGCTTCATAAGGTAAGAAAACAAAACGAGTAGTTCCCCCATTGCCTTTGATGGCTGCATATAAGCGCTCACTATTGATCGGATAAGTACCCGTATTATCATCAGCCTCACCATGAATTAATAAAATAGGCTCCTTGATTTTGTCCGCATAGCTAAATGGACTCATTTCAAAATACAATTTGGGTGCTTGCCAATAGGTGCGATCCTCATTTTGAAAACCAAAAGGGGTTAAACTGCGGTTATAAGCTCCACTTCGAGCGATTCCAGCTTTAAACAAATCCGTATGTGCCAGTAAATTGGCCGTCATAAAAGCCCCATAACTATGGCCTCCTACCGCCATTCGTTTGCGATCTCCAACTCCCAATTCTGACAAATAATTGATTGCCGCCTCTGCATTCAACTTTAATTGCTCCACAAAATTATCATTCGGTTTTTTTTCACCACCTGTAGCCACAATAGGCATTTCCGCATTATCTAAAATGGCAAAACCTTGAGTGACGTAATAGATGGGGGAAGCCCAACTTAAGGTAGTAAATCGATCCTTGCTTCCGCGAATTTGTGCCGCATCAGCAGCCGAATTAAATTCACGTGGATAGGCCCAAATCAAGACAGGCAATGGACCATCCTTTTCCTTATTATAGCCTTTCGGCAAATATAAATCACCCGTTAAATCGACTCCATCCGCTCGCTTATATTTTATTTTCTCCTTTGAAATACCTGCTAGGCCTGGATATGGATTGACAAAATTAGTGATTAATTGGTCAGCCTGCTTCGTGATCAGGTGTTTGATGTAATAATTAGGAACTTCTTTTTGAGATTCTTTACGTGTTACAATGATTAATTTATCGGCATCAATGACATCTTCAACTAATTCAAAACTTCCTTCCGTTGATCGCCAAATGATTTCATTTTTTTTCGTATTCAAATCAAACTTAGACAAAAAGGGCAAATCTCCTTTGGCAGATGAACCCACAGGATTATTCATCAATATTTTACTTCCATTATCCGTTGTCTGAATAACCAATCGGCCATAATTATTCTTACGATAGACTGGCATTCCAGGACTATTATACGCATCCGTGAAGTTGCGTTCGTATAAAAGCTCAACACTTTTAGTCATGGAACTATACCGACTCACTCGAGAGCTTTGTTTTGCGCGAGAAACTTCAGTGATCAGCGCTAAATTAACATCTCCCCAAATGGTTCCTGAAAATCTTGATTTCGTCTTAAACAATTCCTTGGCTTCCCCTGTAAATGGAGCGGAAAGACTGTAAACCGCATCATGAAACTCAACCGATTTCTTAATCAAACCACTGTCTAAAGGCATGGCCCAAACGACTGTGGAAGCTTCGTCGTCCCGCCATTCAAAGTCCCTTGGAACATTTTGGGTATTATCGTATCCAGAAGGCACATTTTCAGTGGATGGAAGATCGGCTAATATCTTGATTGCCTTCCCCGACATATCCATAATGCCAACGGTCGTAGGAAATCCATAAGCCGGAACAACATAAGAAAAAGGCTTTTTAATCGTCCTTGTTAATACATAATTTTTATCGGGAGAAAAAGATAAAGCAATGAATATTTCCGACTTGCCAATCGCCTTTTCTTGGCCATTTTTAGATAAAATCAATTGAGCTTGTGCATAATACTCAAACAACTGCTCATCATAAGGCGATTTAATTAAGTCCTGATACGTAGGTCTTGGAGCGGCCTTCCCGATGTTTTGTTGGATTGTAGGCCCCTTCGGTGTAATCGGTTTTTTAGGTGCCCCGCTAGCAGCATGAATGATGGATTTGTACAAAATGGTTTGATCATCCACCCATAAATATGCATTCCCCATTATATTATTCAACGGTTTTAGATTGATTTTGGAAGCTTTTTTAGTTGCTAAATCAATCAGGTATAGATCAACGCGATCAGATTCCGTTTGAAGAAAGGCAATTTTTTTCTCTGTTGGGCTCCATGAAATACTTGATATCAACGGATTTTTAGGTAGTCCTGTAATCGAGAAACTTTGATTTGATTTTAAATTTTTCAAAGAAAGGCTATTGATAAATAATTGCCGACTTTGAGAAAAATTATTAGGATTTAATCGCAAACCTGCGATTCGGTTTTCTGGTTGGCCTAACTCTTCCACCGTCGGATACGAATTCCGCTCACTCAAAAGCATCCATTCCGCTTTGCTGTCGATCCGAATGCTAGGAGTGGGTTTTGCCAATAACAAATCCGCTATTGCTTGGGGTGGTTTTTGGTATTCAATCGCATCTTGGGCAGAAGCTGCACCTAAGACAAAAATGAATAATAAAATGGTGTTTAAAAATGTCTTCATTTTGATAGATTTATAGGATGCGACAATATAAAAAAAGGTGGCTAATAAATTAGCCACCTTTTCCATTAAAATTAAAATTTAAAGCGGGTTTTGAACAATCGCTGTATTAGCATTGATCTCACGACGAGGGATTAAGAATTCCCAGCGCACATCACCAGGCGCCACGTCATACAATAAAACCACGGAAGCAATGTGATTAGCTCCATTCCGATTCAAAGGTGCATTCATACGCTTCAAATCTAAGAAACGGTGACCCTCACCCCATAATTCGATACGACGATGAAGTAAAATTTCATCTAATAAGGCCGTACCCGTTTTGGTCGAAGTTACATAATTAGCGTCCCTGATCTTAATAAGTGAACTTAACACAGTAGCCGCACCTGCATTATCTCCTAAACGAACTTTGGCTTCCGATTCTATCAAATACATTTCTGCGGCACGCATGTAGGGCACATCACCCATGGCAGACGTAGATGGAACACCTGGCAAACGGAACTTTTGATTTAAAAATGGCACACGCACGCCACCTGGAGGAACAATTGTATTCGCTGCCGTCGGCGTTCTTACCCACATTTTGGCACGAACATCACTTGGCGAAATTTGATTGTACAACAAGCTATTTATAGCTTTAGGATAGGTACGTATCACCGTAGAGTTATAATTACAAGAAATATATGAATGGTATGCACCAAAATATTCTGTTTGATCTTCTAAGTGATCAAATCCCCACATCCATTCTGAATTGGCAATGTCTTGGAAGCCATCCGCATATTGAGCAGCTGTCATAGGCATATAACCCGCACGCGCCTCAGCCGCATATTTGGCTGCATTAGCCCAGTTTTGCTGAACCAAAGCAACTCTAGCTTGCAAACCTTTCACCACATTAAGATTGATGTGTGATTTGTTTGCCTGAGCAGAGGTCAATAAAGCCGCAGCAGCGTCTAAATCCTTATTGATTTGCGTATAAACTTCCTCAACCGTATTTCTTGCTTTTCCTTCGGTCGTTGGCTCTAATACTAAAGGAATTCCTAATTGTGCATTAGGCTTTGCAGCAGCATCATAACGCTTGCCATATATCTGAACTAAGTTGAAATAACTAAAAGCACGCAATGCCAAGGCCTCTCCTTTCAAGGTATTTTTATCTGATTGAGGTCCCACGGCCTTATCGATATTCGCAATTCCAATGTTGGCATTACCAATAAATCGATAATACATCTCATAAGGAAATTGAGATAATACATTGACGTCAGAACGGTGGGCGGTCCAACGAGTTTCCCCCACATGCCAAGAAGCGGCTGTCGTTCCAAGAACCATGTCATCCCCTAAATGGTCCAAAATAATCATCATCGCAGGATGTCCAGAATGACCTTGTGAACCTAAGTAACGGACAACAAATGAGCGATAGATACCATTAATCGCCGCAGCTGCATTCTTAGTAGTAGAATACGCAGCGCCCGCATCGATACTTGCCGTCGGGCTAGCATCCAAATAAACTGTTTCGCATGAAAAAGAGATCATGCTGAAAACAAAAGCTAAGAGTATTAATATTTTATTTTTCATGATTCTAAAAATTATAAAGAGAATGAAAGACCAATAACCAGAGATTTAGCTGGAGAATAGACATTACTTGTCGTACCTCCAAAATTTTGTTGAACATTCATTCCACTTCTTTTTGAAAGCATAATGAAATTTTCACCACTTAAATACACTTGGGCATTATCCATTTTTAATTTACGAGCCAAGGTTTTTGGTAAATTGTATGATAAGGTCACAGAACGAACATTCATGTAACTACCATCAATCAACCAACGATCTGATGCGGCATCAAAATCAGCCGTTCGACCATTGTCCATTCTAGGTACATTGGTTTTATCTCCCGGATTAACCCAACGATTCAAGATGTCCACATGTTTTGCATTGTGATATCCCGCACCCATTAAGCCCGCATAGGCTGCATCATAAATTTTGCCGCCTAATTGGTATACCAACAAAGCCGACAAGGTAAATCCTTTGTAACGGATTGAATTAGTTACTGAACCTGTTAAATCAGGAATGGATGTTCCATTATACCAAAATCTTGCATTCGCAATGTTGTTGGTTAACGTATCACCAGTAGCCGTAATTCTTGAATTTGAAGCTACATACGAAACGGCACGATACTCAGCCACTCCATTTTCAGGGTTCACACCTTTGTACTCACGTAACCAATAATCATATAAAGAACTACCTTCTTTTAACTTTTTAGTTCCATCGATGATTTCCTTACTTTGAGCCGGCATTTTGGTGATTTTATTTTCCAATTTGGTTGCATTTACATCAATGTTCCAAACGAAGTCTTTGGTTTTTACCACATCACCACTTAACTGAATCTCAAATCCTCTGTTGAACATGGAACCAATGTTTCTGGTTTCAGTAGTAATACCAACCGATAATGGCAAAGGAACCGCAAAAATCAAATTGGTCGATTGACGATCAAAATATTCGATAGTTCCATTGATGCGGTTTTTAAATAATCCAAATTCTAAGGCCACATCAAAAGATGTATTTGTTTCCCATTCTAAAGTTCTGCTACCTAAACTTGATTGTAAGATACCAGGTTCAGTCGCATTATTCCAACCTAAAGCATAAAGTGGTTGCCATGCATAATTACTAATTCCACCATCATTACCTGTTTGACCATAAGAACCTCTTAATTTCATGTTATCGATGAAAGTCAACTCCTTCATGAAATCTTCTTGGTCTAAACGCCAAGCAGCGGATATAGAATAAAAAGTCCCCCAACGCCTATCCTGATAGAATTTAGAGGATCCATCCCGACGGGCTGAAAACGACACAAAGTATTTTGAATCATAATCATAATTCACGCGGGAGAAAAAACCTTCCACTCGGCGCAAATCATACTGAGAAGTTAAATTAGTAGTCGTCGTAAAATTGATCAACTCATAATTACCATCTAAAATTTGCTGGCTTCGAGAACCGGCCAAATTATTACTCACTAAATTATAATTCTCATGACCCACTAAAGCATCCGCATTGTGCTTGCCGAATGAATGGCTATAATTCAACAATTGCGATAAATTATAATTGGTTATATTCTCAAATTCATTTTGTGCTCGGCCTGCGGGTGCACCATCCCCAATTTCAGGATTTCCAAAAATAACGGTATTGGCATTGGTAATATCCAAACCAATCGTATTCGTGAATTTGAAATCTTTCAAAAAGGTGATTTCAGCAAAACTACGACCCCCAAAAAGGTTTCTTCTAAAGAAATTTTCATTCAATTCTGTCTCCGCAACCACGTGACGACCCCCATATTGAGGACGATTTGACAAACCCAAAGCACTCAAGTTTCCGTAGTCATACCTAGTTTTCCCATTTTCCAACTTCAAAAAAGTCCCTGGTGATTCAGGCTTATAGGCATACACTGGATAAATTGGCGCCATCCCTCGAGTGAAGAAGAAAGGATTGACAAAAGTATTTCCGCCATCAGCTGTCGACTGGTTTGAAGTAGTCATCGTGGTAGTCATATTAGTTCCTACCTTTAACCAAGCATTCAATTGGTTATTAACATTTAAACGAGCCGTAAAACGATCATAGTCCGACTTGTTCTGATATCCCTTATCGTTCAAATAAGAAACAGAAAAGAAATAATCAGACTTGCCATTGGATCCAGAGAAATTGGCACTCACCTCATCACGAACTCCTTGGCGCATAATGGCCTTCTCCCAATTTAAATCATCTGGATTGTAGATTAATTTGGCCGCCGGATTTAATTTTCCATCGGTTCCAACTAAAGAAGCAAACGGTACATCATATACGTTATAGCCTGTACCAAGAATGGCGCCTAAACCAGCAGATGCTGTGGTATTGGCCGTAGCGATGGCCACCGGATTGGCAGCACGATAAGCCAAATTGTTTCGATTGGATTCCCACATTAAAGGATAATAATCCGCAGGCCCTACGCGATCATACTCTGGCATCGCCCTGGTATTAAATCCTTTGGTGTATTTAATATTGATCGAGTTCTTTCCTTTAGTCCCTTTCTTGGTCGTCACCATCACCACTCCATTCGCTGCTCGAGCTCCATAAAGAGCCGTTGATGCCGCATCCTTTAAAACTGTGATCGTCTCAATATCGTCATTATTTAAATTAGCAATACTTGCAGAAAAAGGTACCCCATCCACCACATACAAAGGTGCATTGGATGACGAAATAGAACCAAAACCACGAATACGAACATCAGGAGAAGATCCTGGTTGGCCCGATGTCGAGGTAGTTGTAACCCCTGGAGCAATCCCTTCTAAGGCTTGGCCTATGTTAGTAATAGGCCTAACGGCTAATTTCTCCGCACTAATCTTGGCAGAAGAACCCGTAAAAGAAGACTTTTTGGCGGTACCAAATGTAGTCACGACCACCTCTTCTAAAGTTTCATTGGCCGCTACTAATTGGACATTAATCACTGACTTGCTACCAACCAAAATCTCTTGGTTTACATACCCTACATAGGTCACAATCAAAGAATTTGTAGGTCCCGCATTAATTTTGAACGAACCATTCGCATCTGAATTGGTGCCTCTGTTCGTTCCTTTGACCGAGATAGTTACTCCAACTAATGCCTCACCCGCATCATTGGTTACTTTTCCAGTAACCTGTCTTTCTTGGGCGTACAATGGACTCAATGCAGCAACCGAAAGAATCATCAATAAAAGTAATGTTTTCCTCATAAATTGAATTTTAATTATTAATGAATAATTGTAAAAAAACAAAAATAAAAGATTTTGATTAATACTAGTATTAATATTGCCAAATTATTATTTTAATATTAAATTAATAACAGTGAATTTTAAACTGCCGAAAAACAAAAAGGTTTTAAAATTTCAAAACAGCATGTTTGATTTTCTCACGCTTCCAAGTGTAGGTGATGTGAATGTGGCCATCCCGCGTTTGAATAATGGCTGGATTGGAGAATTCTTTCAAGGGTGTATTTTCTAATTCGCCCACTTTAGTCCAATGTGTTCCATCTTTTGACGTGGAAACGGCTAATATTTCGCGCTCCCCTTCCGTTTCTTTGGGCCTGTTGCCTAGTGGATTATGCACCAACACATGTAATCCATTTTTCAAGGTAATGGCATCACTACCAGAATTCGGATTTTTTAAATTCGTTTTTTGTAAGAAGGTCCACGTATTTCCTTGGTCTAGGGAATAGGCCTCCATGATAAATCCCGTATTGCTTCGGCACAGTAATTTCATGCGACCATCTTTAAGAAAAATTACGCTAGGCTGAATCGCTGAGAAACTTTTGCCATCATTTAAGGCTTTCGTTTTTTTCCAAGTCCTGCCACCATCTTTTGTCATTTCAAAATGCAATTTATCCCCAGAATCCTCCGAACTACTAGGGCATAAAAGGGTACCATCAGCTAATAAGAGTGGTTTGTTTTTGACCGGACCCAAGATCCCTTTGGGTAATTTCTCCGCGGCAGACCAAGTTAGCCCCGCGTCTTTTGAACGCTTCAGCATTCCCCACCATTGAGATGGCTTTGGACCCATTTTATAAAATAATAACAATTCGCTTTGTGGCATTTGGAATAGAACAGGATTCCAACAAGGATACCGAACTTTTTTATTTTGAATCCCATCCGCCACTTGGACTGGTGGAGACCAACGATCTTGAATATTTCGACTCAACCAAATACCCACATCTTTATTTCCTTCATCGCTGCCTGCAAAAAAAAGCAGAAACTAATCCCTTGGGGGTTTCTACAATCGTAGACGCATGACTGGATGCAAATGGTGCTTTTTGGAAAATAAATTCGGAAGGCAATTTCTGAGCGCAAACACCCCAACTACCAATCAAACACAACCAAAAGCAGAATAATTTCATCTTAACTTGTTTTAATTTATGATTTAAAAATACGATCCATTAAAATCCACTTTTCTCCATTTTTTGCCCAAGGCAATGGTTTTTGAAATTTCCACATTAATTCCTCCCATGCGGCAATCTTTGGATTTGTCGCATCAAAAGCAGATTTCTTTTCAAAAGTAAACTCATCCACTGTTTCCAATATCATGAACATGCGATTCCCCGTTCTAAATATTTCTATATTTAAAACCCCCGCATCGATATCATGTTGGCTTACCTCGGGCCAAGCATTGCCCTTGGCATGATAATGCTCATATTCTTTAATTAATTCTGAATCATCGACTAGATCTAAAGCCAAACAAAATCGCTGCATACATTATTGATTAAAATACTGATTAAATGTTTTTATGGTTTGGGTCGCTGCCGACTGCGAATTAGGCCAAGCAAAGGCCTCCGCAGATACATAACCCTTGTAATTTATTTCTTTTAAAACGTTAGCCACTTCACTGAAATCTGAATGCCCATTTCCCGCCGGGCGTCTATTGCTATCCGCAAAATGTACATGAATGACATATTCGCCCGAGGACTTAATGCTCGCAGCCATATCCGCCTCCTCGATATTCATGTGAAACAAATCGGCCAATAAACCCACATGCTGAATTTGACGTGATTTCAAAAATTCAACTCCATCACCCAGCGTATTGATTAAATTAGTTTCATACCTATTTAGAGGCTCATAAATTAATTTCACCCCTAATGATGCGGCATGCTTACCTAAATAAATTAATCCATCGGCCAACCAATTTAACGCCTCTTCCCGATCTACCCCTGTCACCACATTTCCTTGCATCGACCCAATGATCGCTGGCGCCCCAAAAGCCGCTCCCAATTTGATCATCGACTCAATAAATTCAATGGCTTTTTTCCGTACGTTTGGATCAGGATCCGTTAGGGTTAATCCATGAATCACCTTGCCAGCTCCCGTTCCTACGGCAGCCAATTGCAATTTGTATTTTTCTAAAAGTAATTGGGTCTCTGACACATCTAAAACTTCAGCAGAAGCAGTAAATAATTCCACCGCATCAAATCCCAAAGAAGAAGCATGCGCCAAACTCCGCTCTAAATCATGCCAATAAATCCATGGGCCCGAAGTAATTTCAGGAACTAAGGCAATCGTCGCACAGGATTTTATCATATTTTTATCAGTCAAAATCAACCATAATTTTCGTAATGCCCTTCGCATTGGCAGCCCAATCCGCCAAGGCAGCACCGGCATCATCCAATGAAACTACTTTTGAAATAACCTCATCGACAGGGAATTTACCCGCCTCTAAATAGGCAATCACCTCCGGAAATTCATCCGTGCAATTCCGCGAGCCTAAAATTTCTATTTCCTTACGAACAAAAATACCGGTATTAAATTCTACCGCAGATTTGGCGTACCCAATGCAAACTACTCGGCCTGTATACGCCACTTCATCCACCGCAGCCCGATACGTTATTGCATTTCCTACCGCCTCAATAATCACATCAGGCCCATCTCCATCCGTGATCCGCATCAATGCCTCATGCAAATCTTCCCGACTTGTATTAATGGTGTGTGCGACGCCAATCTTTTTGGCAATGTCCATTTTGGAATCATCGATATCGATGGCAATAACCTCCGCCCCCCGATTTACGGCAGAAGCGATTGCACCCATTCCCACTATGCCACAACCAATTACCGCAACCCGATCTTGACTGCTCACTCGGCCCCGAGCGGCGGCATGAAAGCCCACGGTCAATGGCTCTACCAAGGCTAATTCTTTTAGGCTAAGTTTCTCAGATGTAAATAAATCTTGCCAATGAATCGCGATGTATCGGGTCATCGCACCAGGCCGACGAACACCCATCGTTTTATTATCTTGGCATGCATTCCTACGACCCTTGCGACACGAAATACATTTTCCACAATTCAAATATGGATACACGGTAACCTTATTGCCCAATTTAAAGGATTCAGGCACCTGGCTCCCAAGCTCCTCAATCGTCCCACCCACTTCGTGACCCAACACATTTGGGTATTCTTGCAATTCAAAAAGTCCTTTGAACCCGTTTAAATCCCCTCCACAAAAACCAACCATACCTATTTTCAACAAAACCTCTTCAGGTCCTATGCTAGGTTTCTCAATGTCACGAATCTCGGTTTGGCCAATGGCCGTTAGAAATAATGCTCTCATAGTATTTATGGACGAGGGATGTTATTTTCTGGCCGACCTTCGAACCACATGACATTTTTAACCGGGGCAATTACTGAGGCCAACTCATCTAAAATTCCATGAGGAATTTTAAAATCCAAAGAAGCTATATTTCGTTGGATGGATGTCAAACGGCACATGCCCACAATCGTGGTAGCAATATCGGGATGATCCATCGCGTATCGCATCGCCACATCACTTAAACGCACCCCATATTTTTGACAAATTTCCAATAAGGCAGGTTGGATCGCCAACATCTCCTTTGGGGCATTATGCCACTCAGGCAAAGCCGCATCCGATAAAATCCTTTGCATCAGTGGAGCGGCATTCATTAAACCAAAGCCTTTTTCCTTGGACAGAGGAACTAATTCATCATTTATTTCATCTTGAAGCAAATTATAATGAGCCCAAGAAAGGACGGTATCTAGTTCCACTTGGCGTGCAATTTCTGCCAAATAACGCACAGGCAAACCTGTAATCCCAATAAATCTAGCCTTTCCAGAAGCTTTAATTTTTTCAATCGCCGGCATCGCCTCATTTAATATTTGCTCCTTAGTCACAAATTCAATGTCATGCAATTGGAATAAATCCACATAATCGGTCTGCAAGCGTTGGAGTGATTCATCGATACTCGCCATGATTCGCTTGGCCGAAAAATCAAATTCGCGTAAATCATAACGTCCACATTTAGTCGCTAAAAAAACATCTTTTCGCTTCCCCTGCAAGGCTTTTCCTAAGCGAGTTTCTGCTAGGGTGATGCCATAAAAGGGAGAAACATCAAAAAAATTAACCCCATGATCGATGGCAAAGTGAACCGCATGCTTCCCTTCTTGCTCATCTACAACATCAAACACATTTCCAAGGGGGGATGCTCCATATCCTAAAACGGAGATGAGCTCATTAGTCTTACCTAATTTGCGGTATTCCATGTTTTTAAAAAGAGATTAAATAGGTTTTAAACAAAGATATTGATTTTTTTATTTTGAGGCGCCTTCTGAAAAATACAAATTCACCTTTCTGTGCATGGTATACAGTCGGAAGCCTTTCCCATCTTTCAATACAATGCCACTGGATTGATTATTGCCCATGATCGGATTCTTTTCATATTTTTTCCAATGAATTAAATCGGGAGAAACTGCAATATTAGTTGACCATTCATGCCAATCTTTAAAGGCAGAAGCATGGTAATATCCATAATAAAGACCCTTATAACGAATCACTTGGTTCATGGCCACGGCAAAAAGGTCATAGGTTTCAGGACCCATTTTAATCACGGGCTCATCCTGAACATTGGTCCATGATTTTAGGTCTTTCGAAGTGGCTAACCAAATTCCCAAATCATCTCGTTCATAAAACAAGTTCCACACTCCATTTGCTTTAATTACAGTAGGCGTACCATAAGCTCCCTTTCGAATCGGACTTCCATCCACATTTCGAATGTCTAAATTTCCTTTTTCTTGCCAATGAACACGGTCTTTTGAAACCAACATATGTGCAATATCGCCCTCCCCTTCAGCAAACATGTAATAGGTTTTACCCGATTTGACCACACACATGTCTTCTACCCATTGGCTCGCGTGAATCGTTTCCTTCGAAAAACGCTCCCAATGAATCCCATCTTTTGACGTGGCATAGCCTAAAAACTTGGTGGGAGAAGCAGGCGAATAACCCGTAAACCATACATGGTAATTTGGCCCTTCTTTTAAAATAAATCCACGCTCCCTGATTTGCTTATCCCAGGTATCTATATTCGTTCCTGTAAAAATCGGGTTTTCAGCATAGGCCTTAAAATTCACTAATTCAGAAGGGAAAGCATTTTGGGCCAAAACCAGTGGACTAGTAAAAGCAAACCCAACGAAAAATAAGCAACAGAATAGGCTTAGTATTTTCATTTTTAAAATTTAAAGTACAGGTTTAGCTGACCATAAAAAACATTGGACAAATGTAATTCTGAATAATACGTATCGTCAATGGTAGTCGTTTTGGACGCTTTATTAGGGAAGGTTACCGTGGTGGTTTCGTCGGTATATATGGGGTTTTTAGGCATAGCAAAAGTAGGAATAAAACTTATTCCCATTTTTTTTGTCTCAAAGCTAAAAGGAAGTGAAAGTTCGTAGGTCATAAAAGTGAGCCCTGGATTTCTAACAACGGTGTTGCTAACAATGACTGGTTGGTTTACTGAGGAAGGACCTCTCCCTTTTTGACGCGCCCTTGCATTGGTATTTTTTATTTCCGTAAATCCTTCAAAATAATTTAACGTACTATAAATCGCATATAAACTTGGGTTAATTTTAAATCTTTTATCCTCATTGCCCCACTCCCAGGTTCTCTCAATTCCAGGGCTTAATCGTATGTCCGTATTTCCTGTTCCATTCAATGCATCGAACCCCACATTTAGTTCACAAAACCCAAAATCTTGATTTAAAAATCCCCCTAAAATATAGCTTAAACTTCCGAAAAAAGACTCCGAGCTTTCATTAATGATATATTTAGTTCCATTTACACCTCCGGAAAGGTTTTTATAAATATTAAAATTATAGGATCCATTTAGTTCCAAAAAATCAAAGCCATTGGAAACTCCATTGTTTAATATATATAAATCAGCGCTCAATGATAATCCATTTTCATGCCGAAAGGTCAAAGAGGGAATAAAATAGGGCGCTTTCAGTGAATCCGATCGCCCATTGTAGACATAATTACTTATATAGTTCATTCCTGCCGTAAAAGCATAAGGGCGGGTTTCCGTTGAATCAAGCAAAGAGATTTGCGAAAAACTAAATAAACTACTGAACAAAAAAATACTAAGAACAACATATCGTTTCATCATCAATTAATTTTTAATGGGAATGCCTGACCAAAAAGTTTTTGAAGGTAATTTCTCACCTTTCATCACCAAAGATAAGGCACTAATGTGACAATTTTCTTCAATTTCTGTATCATATAAAATAACACTCCGAGCTCCAATATTGGAATATGCTCCTATACGAACGGCTCCCATTTTCATCACTCGATCTTCAAATAAATGTGTCTGAGGCCCACCATCCAAATTAATGGCGCAATAATCTCCAATTGACACCAAGTCAAATTCGGTGATATCGGTCGAATCCATATAAACCCTTTCACCCATTTTGACACCCATTAACCTAAAAAAGAGAGGTAAAAAAGGTGTGCCTTTGATGTATTCAAAAAGAAAAGGAACGGTCAGTGATTCATACATGGATGTTATAGCTTCAGTTCGCCAAACCTGCCAAGTCCACATCGGATATTCAGCCTTTTTATAGCGGCCAATAAAAACCCATTTTAACAAAAGATTGAATAAGAAAACAGGTAATGCCACCAAACCCAAATAATAAAATGGAAAATATAAAAATACTTCATGCCACTTTTGCAATTTGATTAGGTCATCTGTTAAGGCAATGAATAGAATACTGACACTCAAAATGATTGATTGAGGAATTAATAGGCGAATAAATTCAACAATACCTCGGCTCATTTTTCGAGTCCAGTGCGGCCGATAAGTCAATTCAGGAGGATAGATATCTCTTTTTTCTCTGTTGGGCAAGCCTTTTGCCGGACTTCCAAACCAATCAACGTAAGGTTCATCTTGCAGTTGGTCCAGCGTCGGAGGTACCGAAATCACACCAATCAACATCCCATCCCCTAAGGAATATCCTTGTGGAATGAGCGCACTATTGCCTACAAAACTTCGATTTCCAATACTTGTTTTATTTAAATAAAGCATTTGATTTCTAACTTCGGACTCGCCGATCACCACATCATCTGCAATAAAACATTCATCCCCTATTTCAAAAAGTGAATGCGACACGTTGGTTGCCGTAGATATTTCAGTATTTTTCCCCACCTTAGCGCCCAAAGCTTTGTAAATCCAAGAAATAAATACGGTAGCAAAAATGGGTTTAATCACGTTTAAAGATAAACTAAATAAGGCATCCAAAAACCACTTGATTACATAGGTTTTACTATAAATAGAATAGCGACCCGGAAGGATATTTTTTTTAAATATTCGCGTCAAACAAACAAGCTCGAAAATAAAGAGCAGAATATACATGAAGGAGAAAATAGGCGTCTTAAACAAATAATAAAAAGAATACCAATCTGCCTCATTATCCAAATAATAAAGGCTTATAATCGAGGGTGCCAAGGGCAATAAAACCAAAATTGGGAAAGCAAATATCAAGGCCAAGAAAATAAATTGATACTCGATTTTTTTCTTTTTTGAGACATAATGAACGTTTTCTTCTTGAGGCTTTACACCTAAATTTTGTGCCGGACTGCCAGCCCAAATTTCATTTTTCTCAATGTTTTGGCCTAAAGGCAAAAGGGATAAATCCTTAATCTCACCTCGTTCCGCTATTTGGCAATCACCCGAAATGACCGAACTAGTTCCTATATATGCGTGATCAGCAATACTAATATTTCTTAATTTCAATCGGCCATTCTCAACCCAAGCATTATTCAGGACAACATTTGAACTGATGGTCACATTTTTTCCAATACTGACTAAATCTTCAATCCCAATGTCAAAATTACTTAGCTGTGTATCGCCTGAAACCTTTACCCCAAACCAACGTAAAAAATGGGCATAAAATGGCGTATTACTAAATAGTTCTTTGGGCAATAAGGAAACTAATCTTTTCTGAAGCCACCATTTAAAAAATACCAATCCCCAAAGTGGATAATCCCCGGCTTCAAATTTTCCGATAAAAAGCTTTTTGATCAACCAAATAATACCACTAGATATGGGTACGACCGTACAATAAATAAAAACAGCCATTAAAAGTGGGATCCAATGACTTTCCATTTGCTCAATAGCGAAATAGTAACCAAGAAATGGTAAAAATATTTGAGCGGCCACAAGCCCAAAAATAAAAAATAAGGAAATACTTTGTGCGGCCCAACAAGCAAAATAGGTGAGCGAATTTGTTTTTTGAAAAGCTTCAAATGGATGGACAGATTCTTTTTTTGATTCCCAATGTGAAACTAAATTTTCTAAAGGTCGATGTTCATACACATCCATGATGGAGATTTGTTCCAAGCCTGCCAACTTCCGAACTTCGGATACAAATTGGGCTGCCAACATAGAATATCCTCCTAAATCGGTGAAAAAATCATCTTTCAAATTGACCGTAGATCCAGGGAAAAGCTCGGTCAAAATCCCAATAATGGACTGATCCCTGCTGGAATCCGAGGCGGAAGAAATGGCAGGAATGATACTAGGTTCGGGTAATTTTTTCTTGTCCACTTTCCCACTGGCAAGGTGCTGAAATTCTTTAATCTCAATGAACAATGAAGGAATCATGTAATTGGGCAATTCCTTATTCAACTCGTTTCTAATTACTTTCTCATCGCATTCATACTCCTTCTTTAAAATAACATAGGCGACCAATTGATCCAACGATTGAACCCTTTTTAATACCACAACGGCTTGTTGGACTACCTCGATCGCATTCAAATGAGCTTCAATTTCACCTAATTCAATTCGATAGCCCCGCCATTTAACCTGATCGTCTTTCCGACCAGTCACAAAGAAATTGCCTTCCGAATTCATCCTTCCGACATCTCCAGATAAATAGATTCGATCTCCAAACATCTCAGACAATCCAGCCGGCTTATTCAAAAATACTTTTTCACTTAAGTCGGGCCTTTGAAAATACCCCTCACTGACACATGGACCACTAATCACTAATTCTCCTTCCTCACCAACATCCATTAACTCCAGAGATTCGTTGACAATCGCCAGGCTAAAATTAGGCAAAGGCTTCCCGATGGAAATTTCATCCCCTATCTTTAATTGGATTAATGAAGAAGTTACCGTAGTCTCCGTTGGCCCATAACTGTTTAAAAATATCAAATTTCTAGCGGCCCATTTGTCCAAAATATTTTTATTACAAGCTTCGCCACCTGAGTTGACCAATCGAAGGCTTGGAATATGAACATCTAACATGGCCAACAAGCTAGGAACTGCATGTAAAATAGTTACTTGATGTTTGTTAAGAAACTCATGTAAAACATCAACCGATTTTGAAATTTTAGAATCTGCGATGATGAGCGTTGCACCTGCCAAATAAGCTATCCAAGTTTCTTCAAACCACATGTCGAATGAAACAGAAAAACCTTGGTAAATAATGTCAATGGGCTTTACCTGAATTTGACTATTTTCTGATTGGAGTAAATGCGCAATTTGATGATGTTTGATCGGAATTCCCTTAGGCTTACCGGTGCTTCCTGAAGTGAAAATAATATAGGCTAATGAATCAGCTTGAGCATGATTAATGGCAGATTTTGGACTTAGATCGGTCTCAGTTACTGAAATAGTCTGCAGCTTTTCATTCAAAATCTCATGAGTAACACAATAACTTAAATGAAAATCTAAGAGCACTGATTCTATTCGCTCTTTGGGAGTATCTATATCAAAAGGAATGTAAGCCGCACCCGCTTTTAATATGCCTAAAATGACCACATGTAATTCAATCCCCCTAGGCAGATAAACACCTAAAATATCCCCCTTACCTATATTTAATGCCAATAAACTTTGAGCTAACCCATTGCTTTTTGAATCCAATTCTTGGTAGGTACAGATACGATCTCCAAAAACAAGCGCTGTTTTTTGCGGATAATTTTGAACCGTTTTTAAGAAAATATCAATGAGAGATTCATTCGCAAACAAAGAAGACTCTTGATTAGGAAAGCTTATACTCTTTAAGAGCATGAGTATATGTTTAGAGTTTTAAAAATATAAAATAAATAGGGAAGTCAAATAGAATGATTTAGTTTTTAAATTGATTTAAAACTACAAAATTATTTCAAAATCCATTTTATCATTTTCCAGTAAATCGAAGTAAAACCAAATTATCTAAAATCAAATTACTGGACCAAATAAAGAAAGCTCCCGAAAACTGAGGGCTAAAATTTGTATATGCATTTTTAGGACCTACCGCACTTTCTGTAAATAAACTAGCGGAAGGCCAAGTAGCAAAATCAAAATCAGTAGCGTACCAATTCGATGGAAAGCTCCAATGCAAAGCATAAGATTTTAACCCTGCGGAAGAGGTCGTTGGGCAACCCGAGGAATTTCGGGAAGTTCCTGTTTCAGTAACACAATCGACCGAGGCTAAAGGAGCTATATAAAAGGTTTGAGCTTTCCAGCTAGCATTAGTCACAGTGCCGTCACTAAATTTTGCAATAAACCCACCATCGCCAGGGTGATTGGTATCGCCCCCATTCAACTCTGTCCCTATGCCTAAATTTTCTTCCCAATCAACTAGCTTGATGGCATATTTAATGGGACGTTTGGCTTTAAATTTTATAAAGGCTGAGTTGAAAGGTGTGAAAGGGACTGCGTCAACACCCACCAACTTCCCATTCACATAAAGTTCAAAATAATTATCTCCATAAATAAACCCAGTAATAGTCTCCCCATCTGAGTCTATAATGGTGGTTGGAATTTTAGCGGTATCCACCTGGGCAATTGATGTAGGAGATTTAGCATTACACTCATTGAATAAATCGGGAAGTTTATTAGCCGTACTGAAACTGTTTTCAGCTGGCAAAACCCATGATTTAGAATCTGATGATAGTATATTTCCCACAGCAGAGACTCTTCCTCCTGAGCATGTGTACAAACTGCCGACAACTGTCATACCTAAACCCTGCGTAATCGAACCTGTACCCGAATAGGTTTTTGTCGGGGTGACCGAGGTACCTGTCGAAGTCGTAGTGGATACTTCTGTTTTCTGGCAACTCCAACACATCAAAATCATGGCCAATTCAATCGCTTATTTCATCCTGTTTTTTATCATTTTCCTTCACCCCAAGCGTTCCATGTTTCCTTGTTGCTCGTTAATTATCTTAATTAAAATCACCTTCAAAATAATCTTTGGGAATTTTATTCCAGACTAAATCATGTTTAGATAAGTACTGAGACCAATTAACCTGCAGCTTAACCTCTGGCTGACCCTCTTTTTTTCCAAGAAGCATTAATGTATTGGCTACTATAAAAACAATACAAATGAACTTTTGAATTTTTGGGTTCATTGTAGGTTAGATTTAATAAGTGAATTCAAAATACAATGATTCGAAGAGTCGCGCATGCAATGAATGGGTTAAATGATGTAGTTAAATTGGAATTAGAAGGCAAAATAAAAAAATAAAATCAATTAGAAATGTTTTAAAGGATTGAAAATTTAATTTCAAATGATATATTGCCATGTGGTTTTAAGGCCACAGACATTTAAACCTATCATAACATGTTGAAAATTAGCTTCGCCCTAATTTATGGGATACTTTTCTTTTTTGGAATTCATTTTTTCGATTCCTCTTCCAAGCAAAATAGTGCAAGTACCCTAGTCAAAATTGACACATTACGTAATGCCGGGTTTTGGCCTGGGGAGTTGCAAGTCAAAAATTTTACAAGTGGCGACCTCACTCCATCCCCTGCTTGTTTGGCCGTTGCCGCCACTGGCGAGGTATTTGTAGGCGTGGACAAAATTGGGTCTCTGGGTAAGACTCCAAAAAAAGGATATATCTTAAAACTTATCGACAAAGACCATGATGGAAAAGTAGATGTGAGCACCCAATTTGCGATGGTCGACAATCCACGTGGAATTATTTCTTTGGGTAATAAAGTATATGTTTTACATACGGTTTTCTCCCCAGAAACGGGAAAAGCGGCTGGTATGGATTTAGTCGTTTTTGAGGACAAGGACAATGATGGAGTTGCTGACGGACCATCTTCTCCTTTAATTGAGCATATAAGTTCTGTTAAATTCCTTCAAAGTAGAGGTACTGATCATTCAACGAATGGAATTCGTTTGGGTATCGATGGTTGGATTTACATCGCGGTGGGCGACTTTGGTTTCCACGATGCGATAGACCGTTCAGGAAAAAAATTGACTATGTTGGGTGGTGGAATTGTTCGCGTCAGGCCAGATGGCACTGAAATGGAAGTCTACACACACGGAACTAGAAATATTTACGATGTGGCCATTGACGCCTACATGAACATTTATACAAGGGATAATACCAATGACGGAGCGGGTTGGAACATTCGCTTTAGTCATCAGATTCAATCGGGTGAATATGGCTATCCCTTATTATTTAAGCACTTTACGGAAGAAATCCTTCCTGGTTTAGTGGATGTAGGTGGGGGTTCAGGCACAGGTTCCTTGTTTATGGATGAGCCAACTTGGCCAGCAAAATACAACCAAGTACCGATGATGGCCGATTGGGGAAATAGCATGTTGTACATACATCGTGTGACACCTGATGGAGCCAGTTTCACTCAAAAGGATGAGACCTTTATTAAATTGGCCCAAATTTCCGATTTAGATGTGGATGGCTCGGGCCAATTATACCTTGCAGCTTGGGATGGAGCAGGTTTTTCAGGAAGTCCGACGAAAGGATTTGTCATTAAAGCAGTACCCAAAGGCTGGACGTATAAAGCATTCCCTGACGTCAAAAAATCTTCGTTGGCAGAGCTAACGGATCTATTGAAATCCAACAGTGCGGTGGCAAGAATTACGGCCCAACAAGAACTATTGGGCAGAAGTGCAAAGGATGCTGCATCCATATCTTGGAAATTAGCGGCTGACAAATCGCTGCCATTATATACGAGAGCGACAGGAATTTTCACCTATGCTCAAGCAGCTGATCAAAAGGGAGTGGCTAAACTTGCGACTTTAGTTGCAGATAAAAGTGTCAGAGAATTTGCGTTAAGAGCGATGGCAGATCGAAAAACTAAAAGTAAATTAATTCCATTGGCTCCATATTTGAATGGGTTAAAAGATCCATCTCCTCGAGTTCAGGTTGCTTCAGCGATTGGTTTAGGCAGATTAGGTCGCAAAGAAGCGATTCCAGCTTTGTTGCAAGTGCAAGTTCCTAGCTCATTTGTGGCACCTCCAAAAGATAAAGAAGGGCCGCACGCAACACCCAATTCTGGAATCATACTTTCTCATGTGGCGGTTCAAGCGCTAAGAAGTTTAGATGCCAAGAAAGAAAGCATCACAGCTTTGGCTACTAAAAACTCAACGATAGCTTTGTGGGCTATGCGTGCTATGCATGATCCAGCTGTAGTAAAGGCACTTTTGGCTACGTACAAAAAGTCTACACAACCAAAATTAAAATCGCAGATTTTAGAAACGGTTGCTCGTTTGTATAAGAAAGAGAATTTCTATGAAGGTCAGTATTGGTGGTCGACCAAGCCGAATGGACACGGCCCCTACTACAAGACGGCTGACTGGGAATCAAGTCCAGAAATAAAGGATTTCTTCTTGGCACTTTGGAATAAATCATCGGATGCTGAAAAATTGGTTTTATCTGATTTAAATGAAAAGCATCAAATGGAAATCGCTGAGATAGCCGGTGCAGCTCAAAATATGTTGGCTAAAGAAGAGGTAAAAGTAGATTTGGAAGCTATTCGTAGCAAAAAAGGGCAAATTGGAAATACGTCCATCGAGGATATCATGTTGGCGATGGTCAAAATGCCAGGTAATTCAGGTGCGGGTAGAGCTTTATTTACCAAACAAGGTTGCGTGGTTTGCCATAGTTTAAAACCTGGAGATATGCCAAAAGGCCCTTACATGGGACAGATAGGTGCCATCATGAACAGAGAGCAAATCGCTGAGTCTATTTTAAAACCAAATGCATCGATCTCACAAGGGTTTGCAACGGTATTAATTACGACAAAAAACAAGAGAGAATATATGGGATTTGTCACCTCTGAGTCAGCAGAAAGGCTGATTTTAAGAGATATTACGGGGCAAACCACTACGATTAAAACGGCAGATATTTCAAGCAGAAAAGAAATGGAAAACTCGATGATGCCAACAGGCTTAGCGAATGAATTATCCTATGATGAATTTGCTTCCTTGATTACTTTTTTATCTGAGCAAAAGAAATAATGATTTGATCATTGCTTTAAAAATAAGGAAGATCCGGCATTGTCGGATCTTTTTTTATGTATCTCAGAAAGTTAAAATCCCAAATCCATTATTGAAAAATCTTTCACTGAGTTGTTTTTAGAAAATTCATTTATTTTTAAGATATTTGGCTATAATAAAGCTTAACACAAACCTATTTTTAACGAATGAAAATCAAGTCTACGACGAGAGTTAAAACACTCCTTATTTTTGCCATTACTACGCTAGGAATTAGTTCATTTATACCGGGCATCAAGCCTATTCAAACTATTTCAAAAGCCATATCAACCATAGCTAAATTAGATACCCTAATTAAAGTGACGTTGCCAGAGGGCATTGACCCCAACGATGAAGTTTGGAAAGGCATAGATATAAGCCCTAAAAATCCAGTTAAATCACTTTCTCCGGAGGAAGAGGCAAAAATGTTATTATTACCTCCAGGCTACAAATTGACTCCCATCTTAACAGAACCGGCCATTGAAAATCCTGCCGAAATAACGTTTGACGGAAATGGTGCCATGTATGTGTTGGAACTTAGGTCTTACATGATCGATGCCGATTCTAAAAATGAATTAGATCCAATCAACCGAATTTCTCGTTGGGAAGATAAGAACAACGACGGTATTTATGAGAGCGGAACGATCTTCATCGACCACTTAATTTTCCCTCGTTTTGTGCTTCCTTATGGCAAGAACTGTATTTTGACGATGGAATCAGATACAGATAATGTGTACAAATACACGGATACCAATGGAGATGGGAAGGCTGATAAAAAAGAATTGTTTTCCACGAAATATGGACGATCGGGGAATGTGGAGCACCAACAAGCCTTCCTATATTATGGCATGGACAACTGGCTTTACAGTACGGTAAACTCATTTAGAATACGGGAAACTCCGGGTGGAATTATTCGGGAGAAGACGGGCTATAACCGGGCTCAGTGGGGTGCTACCCAAGATAATGATGGTAAAATGTGGTTTCAAGGTGGTGCCAGTGGGGTACCATCTTACTTCCAATTTCCAATTCACTATGGAAATTTCGAGGTTCCTAATCAATTTGAAAAAGGATTCTATATCCCTTATGGCGAGGCGATGCATTTAGCGGATGTGCAAGGTGGAATGACCCAAGTAAAACAACCGGATGGTTCATTAAACCGAGTAACGGGTTCCGCTGGAAATGATATTTTTAGGGGCCATCGTTTACCTGATGCATTAAAAGGTCAGTTGTTCTATGGTGAACCTGTGGCTAGAATTGTACGCCAAATAAATCCTGAAAATAAAGAGGGCTTGACTGTGTTAAGTAATGTCTATCAAAAAAATGAATCTGAATTTATTCGTTCCAAAGACCCACTTTTCCGTCCGATCGATATGGCCACCGCTCCAGATGGGACGATGTATATTGTGGATATGTACCACGGAATCATCCAAGAAGGAAACTGGACTGCCAAAGGTTCTTATTTAAGAACTAAAATTGACCAATTCCAAATGGCAAAAGTCACGGGATTTGGCCGTATTTGGCGATTAACTTATGAAGGCCTAGAGCGAGATAAAAAACAACCGAACATGTTAAATGAATCTAGTAGCACGCTAGTTGGACATTTATCACATCCAAATGGTTGGTGGAGAGACATGGCCCAACAATTAATCGTTTTACGAAAAGATGTAACTGTTGGTCCTGCTTTAATCACGCTAGCTAAAAATTCAAAAAATGAATTGGCTCGGGTTCATGCCTTGTGGACTTTAGAAGGTTTAGGTATTTTAAAAGCTGATTTGGTTCAAAACTTAAGTAAAGATTCTAATCCTCGCATTCGTATTCATGCCATGCGCGCGGGGGAGACTTTATACAAAGCAGGTGACAAATCCCTTGGCATCGTGTATCAAACATTGTTAAAAGATTCAAATACTGATGTATGTATTCAGGCGATGTTAAGTGGAAAAGTTCTCCAATTGCCCGACCTGGATAATTCATTGAAAACGGCGATGAGTACCCATCCAGCTGAAGGAGTGAAACTAGTAGCCACACAAATTATAACGCCTATAAAAATGCGAAATGCGGCTCCAGTAGCTGAATTCAGTAAGGAGCAAAAAGCGATATTAGAGCGAGGAGAATTGGTTTTCAGCGAGCTTTGTTCTCAATGTCATGGCAATAATGGCCAAGGAAAACCGGAGGGCAATGGTAAGTTTTTTGCTCCAGCTTTAGCGGGGTCATTGCGCTTGCAGGGTCATCCAACTTATGCCATTCAAGTTTTGTTGCATGGCTTGGAAGGACCTATTCAAAAGAAGACTTTTTCTGGCGGAATGATGGCACCGATGAAGGAACAATCGGATGAATGGATTTCCGATGTATTATCCTATATCCGTACTGGAATGTCGAATGAGGCATCTTTCGTGACAGCCCAACAAGTTGCCGAAGTTCGTTCGAGAACAAAGAAGCAAAGTGGACTGTATAAATTTGATCCTTTATTTTCGATCATTCCACAGGAATTAGGGGTACAAGATAATTGGGAAGTAAAAGCCAGTCATATCAGCAATAACCGAATTGGAAGTAAGGGATCTCCTAAAACGGCTTTCACGTATGAAGGTTGGTCTACCGGTGAAAAGCAAGCCAAAGGCATGTGGTATGAAGTAAAATTCCCGAAGGAAATCATGTTATCTGAGTTGCAATTTAATGCACAAAGCATGACTCCTCGTGGATACAAGCCGGTTCCCAATGTACCTAATCCTGCCGTTTCTACACATCCAAGAAAATTTACGATTGAAACCTCATTGGATGGACAAACTTGGCAAGTGGCCAAAACACATATTTCGGGCACGGAGGGAAATAATCAAATTGCTTTTGCTAATACCAAAACAAAGTACATGCGTATTGTTTTGGAAGAGGCTGCTAGTGCTTCAGGAGATGATATTCCATGGATGGTCAAGCAAATGAAGGTTTTTGGTATTCAATAAAAAAATAGCGTTGAATTCCATGAAAAAACACATGCTCTTTTCTTTATTTTTTAGCTTTAACGCTTTTAATGTCATCGCGCAGATAGACCTTAAATTAAAATTCAAGGTTGCTGATTCAATCCAAAATTCATTCTACGTGGGGAAATAAATAAAATTTAATTCCTTAAATAATTTCATTTACCCTAATTGTTCTTGATTTTTGCCAAACATTAGCAAATACACATTGGAAATAGTCATTTTAGGAGGAGGAGCTGCCGGATTTTTTGCCGCCATTTCGGCAAAAAAACACTTTCCACAAGCACATGTTCGGGTCTTTGAGAAAACTTCTAAGTTTTTAGGAAAAGTAAAGATCTCTGGGGGTGGTCGTTGTAATGTCACAAACGCATTATCAAACCATCGATTATTATCCGAAAAATATCCCAGAGGGGAAAAATTCATGCGAAAAGCTTTTGAACAATTTGATACAAAAGCCACGATGGATTGGTTTGAAAACAGAGGTATTCCTTTGAAAACCTATCCAGATCTTTGTGTTTTTCCGGTATCCAATGAGTCCCAAAGTATCATTGATTGTCTTTGGAAAGAAGCAAAAACATTAGGTGTTGAATTGTGGACCTTGCGCGCCATAGATAAAATAATTCGGGTAAATAATGGTTTTGAAATTGCCTGTAAAGAAGTGACTGAAAAAGTAGACCGAGTAATTGTTACTATTGGCGGGCAACCGAAAATGACAGGATTTTCTTGGCTTGCCGATTTAAATCACACCATAATCCCTCCCGTACCCTCTTTATTTACTTTCAACATGCCTCAAGAACCCATTCGTGATCTGATGGGTATCGTGGTCGAGCAAGCGGTCGTTCGAATAGAAGGCCAAAAATTACTAGGTAAAGGACCCCTGCTCATTACCCATTGGGGCATGAGTGGTCCGGCAATCTTACAATTATCGGCCTGGGGAGCACGCATACTGGCTGAATCAAATTACGAATTCAGTATTTTAGTCAATTGGCTTAATGAAACCAAAGAAAACACGCTACGTGAAAGCTTAGTTAAAGCCATTAATATTCACGGCTCTAAAATGATTAGCAATCTAAATCCCTTTGAGATACCTAATCGACTTTGGTTGTTTTTATTAGCCAAAAATGAAATTAATCCAGCGACCAGGTGGAATGATTTAGGGGTAAAAAATACCCATAAACTCGTAAATACCTTATTGAACGACCGCTATATAGTCCAAGGAAAAACAACGTTTAAGGAAGAATTTGTCACTGCTGGAGGAGTAGATTTACATGAGATCGATGTCAACACCATGCAAAGTAAAATTCATCCTGGATTATTTTTCGCAGGTGAAGTCATGGACATCGATGGAATTACGGGAGGATTCAATTTCCAGTCGGCCTGGACCACAGGTTATATAGCCGGAAAAAATGTGGGAGAAAACTAACATACTTCTCTTCCGACAATTTTTGTGCGCTTGGCACATACGTCAAGTCAAATACAAATGCATTCGGAACTGAACTTTCAAATTCAATCCTTAGGAACATAGATATAATCCGAAGGCAATTCTTTACCCATTCTATTTTCCGACATTTTTCCATATAATTCTACCGAGTAGGGATCAATCAATTCCCCATATTGATTGAAAAAAATCTGTGCAACTGGCATGACTTTGGAACTTTGCCTAAAATTATAATTGTAATCAACCGACAACATGCCTTTCAATTCCAACAAAAAAATAGTCGAATCACTGGTGGGCCTAACTACATCAACCGCCTTAAATTCAGGCACAACTCCCATGTACTTACGGTCCTTGTAATAATAGGCAGAAAACCCTTCTTCAGTCAACTTATCTCTGTAAAGTGCCCATAAAAAATGTTTGATGGATCCCTGAAAAACATCTTTCCGATTAGATTCCCAGCGTGTCTGTTGTTTAGGTGAACTAGGCTTTAATGGTTCAAAATAACCACTAGCCTTAAAACTCATTCGATTAATTCCTTTTTGAAACTCAACCAAAAAGCCTCGATATAAATAACCCAAATTGCGATTTTCAATCATCAAGGGCTGTTCTGCCTTCGCCGTCAAGACCTTTTTCTGTTTATCAAAATCGACATCAATGACCTCTCGATTTAAAATTTGAACCTCGCTCCTTGAAATATCCCGACCTAAAAATTCATTTTCAAAATCTCGGATCGATTTATTCCACACCTTATCTTTTTGACCCTTCACCCGAACTTCCATCAAATCCAACACATTTTCATCTAATCGTTCAACCATATTTTTTAGGTCAGATTCGATGCTTGTCAACTTCATCGATGTCTTAAACCCGACCATTGAAATAGAGAATTTATAAATGCCTTTGGGGATGTTTTTTAGTACAAATCGGCCATTCACATCTGCCTGCGTACCAAACGACGTACCATTTAAATACACATGGGCAAAGGGAATAGCCGCCCCATCTAAATTGTTTTCGATAATTCTTCCCGCGACCGAAAACCTTTGTTGGGCATGTACGCTGAGCGAAATAGTTAAAAAAAGAATCGCAAATAGGTAAATTGAATACTTCATCCTAAACAATTTATCAAAATTATATGGAATATTCTATCTTAAAAAGGATATTTTTGTCATCTAAACCTAGTCTATGAAAAATTTATTTCTTGCATGTATTATAATTCTGTCCCTAGATGCTTTTGGGCAATCACAAGACCAAGCAAAAATCACCGTTGACCTTTCGAAAACCCAGGAAAAAATGAAGCCCATTTATGCTTGGTTTGGCTATGATGAGCCAAATTACACCTACATGAAAGATGGCAAAAAACTGTTGAGTGAAATTTCAGCCCTTAGCCCAGTTCCTGTTTATGTCAGAGCGCATAGCTTGTTAGTCACCGGCGATGGCGTCGCAAGTTTAAAATGGGGTTCTACCAATGCCTACACAGAAGATGCGCAAGGAAATCCCATTTACGACTGGACCATTATCGACAAGATTTTCGACACCTATGTACAAAGAGGGATAAAACCTTTGGCCCAAATAGGCTTTATGCCGGAAGCACTTTCCACCCACCCTGTACCCTATAAACACTATTGGAAACCGGGCGACAACTACAATGATATTTACACGGGCTGGGCCTATCCCCCAAAAGACTATAAAAAATGGGGTGAATTAATTTTTCAATGGGTCAAACATAGTGTGGCTCGATATGGTCAAAAAGAAGTGGAAAGCTGGTATTGGGAAGTTTGGAATGAACCCAATTCTGCCTATTGGAAAGGAACGCAAGCAGAATTTTTTAAACTCTATGATTATTCAGCAGATGCGGTAAAAAGGGCATTGCCCACCGCTAAAATTGGCGGAACCGATATCACGGGAGGGGGAATGAAATTCCAAGATGCGTTTTTTAAACACTGCTTATTTGACACCAATTATGTGACGAAAAAAATAGGCTCGCCTTTAGATTTAATTTTGTTTCATGCCAAAGGATCCCCAAAATTAGAACAAGGAAAAGTGGTGATGAGCGCCAGGGCCCAGCTCAAAAACATAGAAGATAATTTAAAGGTGATCAGTGCCTATCCCCAATTAAAAAATTTACCCATCGTCATCGGTGAATCCGATCCTGAAGGTTGCGCAGCTTGCGGCATGGCCACAAGTCCACAAAATGCCTACCGAAATGGAACTATGTATTCCAGCTATACGGCGGCCACATTTGCCCGTAAATATGAATTGGCCCAAAAATACAATTCCAATTTAATGGGCGCCGTCACATGGGCCTTTGAATTTGAAAACCAACCCTGGTTTTATGGTTTCAGGGATTTAGCGACCAATGGCGTAGACAAACCCGTTTTAAATGTATTTAGAATGTTTGGAAAGATGCAAGGGGATTTTGTAGAGTCAAAATCAGATCATGCCTATTCACTTCAAATGGCCTTAGACTCGAGCTTTAGAGGATCAAAAACGGATATCGGAACGCTTGCCACCAAAAATAAAAATACTGCATCTGTCATGGTTTGGAACTACCACGATGTCGATAAAAAGGGAGAATCCACGCAAGTTTCTCTTGAAATTTCAGGGATTAAATCAAGCTCCGCTAAATTATCGCATTACAGAATCGATGATTTACATAGCAATAGCTATGAAGTTTGGAAAAAAATGGGGTCACCTAAGGAACCTTCTGCTGAACAAATTTCAGCGCTTGAAAAAGCTGGCCAACTGGCCATGGTGAATCCGCCCCAAAAATTAACAATATCCAAAGGTGAATTAAAACTAAAAATTGAATTGCCCCGACAGGCCGTCGACCTGTTCCAATTAACCTGGTAAAAATTTCACATAAATAACCCTAGGAAGAAAAGCATTTATTTCTACCTAGGGTTATTTTACTTTTTTCGGCCCACGCCAAATTGGTCCCCAGCTCTAACCGCCCTCCCCTTTTCAAACTGAATTTCAACGACTTTTTCACTAGAAACTGCATTGTGAAATTCGTCCTCTAAGTTTAACAAAACTTTTCGCGTCCGCACGTCAACCACCTCGCCACTAGAAGGATAAGCAAATTTTCCGTCTAAACTAAACGTAATCCAACCCGGCATATCTTTCATTGGGATAGTGGTTAATTGTTGGTATGGCGCAACCGCCGAAAACACATGCAAGCGCATATTAAACCCATCACATAACCAAATTTCCTTTTCGTCTGGAGTCAAGCCAATGCCATGACTCGGGTTTCCATGTCGGCGTACAGGCCCTTTATTCCAACCCTCCACCACTAAACTAGCAAGCTTCTTGCCCGTTTTTAAATCCCCCACTTCAAAACCTAACAAGCTGTCGACCGTCACAAAACCTAAAGATTCATCATGATTTACGGTGAATGGACGTACATAGCCTAAAAAGGGGCCAACTTTTAAACGTACCTGATGCGTTTTTGTATCCGAAACATACAACCACGGGTTTCCTATGTCACCCATATAGACTGAATTTCCTGAGGAGCCATAAACGGTATTATGTGCCCGCTTAAACCCATCTATTTTTTTGATGATATTCCCAGTTTCGCAATCGACCACATTCCAGAAATTTTTCTCCAAAGAAGGTAAATACATCGTTTTCCCATCGGGAGAAATAGACATACGGTCGCAACCACCGACAAACTGACGTTCCCAAATCACTTTTTCTGTCGACAGGTCAATGCGTTGAAGTGACTCCAAAGTACTAACATAAATACTATTTAATGGAATACTGACTGCAACACCCTTTACATTGGAAGGTTTTCCATTGGGATGTAAGCCTTGCGTTTTTATTTTTTTCACAAATCGATGTCCATGATCCATATCAAAAACCAAAATCCCATGTCCGCCATAACCTAAATAATCACGTATTCCGGGCGCGGCAACATACAAATAGCGATTTAATTTGGTTTTTTGGGCTATGCCTTGAAAAGCAAAAGTAGCACTGATCAAAATAGTTAATATGTATTTCATGGTATTTAGGTTTTATAAGAGGATGTGAGTTAAATATAAATTAACAATATTCAAATTTTGAGAATAAATAATCTTTATATGTTAAAACTACCCCGTGAATAATTTTTTATCAAATCCCTAGAAAAACATTGGGCTAAAAAATTAATTAGTGGGTCATGAATACCCATTTAACTTCTTTTAAATACCCCATGGGGGCTTGAGAAGGTTGGCTGCCGACCAACATCCCTTGAGTATCTTTTTGAACTGAAAAATGCGTCAGAGAAAACACGCCTTTTTCATAATCGAAAGATTTTCCATCATCGTCATACAGCGTAAACTCGCCCGTTGACCGACCATAATGTCGCATTTCAAGCGGCCATTTTTGACCTATTTTGGGTGCTTGTCGGTGTACAGGAACCATCGGAATAATGCCTCCATCACGAACAAACAAAGGAATTTTTTCCAACGAAGGTTCGATCTGAATGATTTGATTTTCGCCCACAAATGCTCCTGTATAAAAATCATACCATTTGCCTTTTGGCAAAATAACACTCCTGGTTTTCTCTCCGGCGAACATCGGAGCCACTAACATTGCGTCGCCCATCATATATTGATCCTTAATATCTTTTCGAATGGCCATTTGGTATGGATTCTGCGTTGCGTCAAATTGCCCCCGCTCCTGCACATTTTGGGAGACAAAACCATCCAAAAGTTGCATGGCTCTAAAAGGAGGTTTTCCTTCTCTATGGTATGCCGCAAAAGTCGTATACAAATAAGGAAGCAATTGCATCCGTAAATTAGCCACATCTTTGACCGCATCAGCCACCTCAGGAAAAGTCCAAGGTTTGGTGCCATCGGCCCATGCGTTAATCATGGCCATTGGAGAAAAACAAGCCGATTGCATTCTTCTAATCCACTCTTCAGCCGTTTTTGAGGCACGAACTTCAGGGGTCCACAGTACGCCAACAAAACTACTATTCACTAAAGCGGTAATAAAATCCTTATGGTTGTAATAATCGTTATAAATCACGTAGGGCAAATGACTTCCTCCGGCATTCGAGGCGCGCACTAACCCATAGGTTCGTTTGTTGATTTCCTTGTACCAATCGGCCGTCATTTTCTGAACCATCGACCCATACATTTGCCTCATCTGTTCGGCACTAGTCCCCGATGGGAATGTCGCAACATCCGGCCAAACCCAGTTGTCGTAGCCATCCACTTCGTCAATTTTATACCCGCCAACTCCAATATCCAAATGATTTTTCTTGAAATGGTCTTTATATAATTGGCGTATTTTTGCCAGGGTAAAATCGGGCACTAAGCCATTCCAAACCGTATGTGATCCAGTTAGGTTTTTGACCAAAGGGTACAAAGAAGATTTAGGAGAAACATAAGGATTTAGCCATAGGTTTGCAGAAACCCCTTTGGCAGCCAACTGGTCCAAAAACAATTTAGGATTAGGGAATCTCGTTGGGTCCCATTCAAAAGTGCAAGGATAGGACATGCTATGCCAGCCTGGTTCGACGCCAATAAAATCCAATGGAAAATCATGCTCCTCAAAACTGCTTACTTCCTTTAAAATATCCTCCTGTGAATAAAGGGTAGGAACTCGTTGGGTGAACCCTAGCCCCCATTTAGGCGGCAAATATCCCCCGCCACTCAGTAGATTATAGCGCTGTACCACCTGCATGGTCGTCGGTCCAGCAAAAACATACAGCGTAGTCCCAGAGGCTGGAACTAATATTTCAACCGCATCTGAGTAGGGCTGCGCATCCCATTTTTTATTAGTATTTCGATCCTGCAATTCAGGAGGATTTTTAGAATCCACTCGAACGCCGGTTCCCGCATAAATGGTGATGTATTGAGCCGCGTCAATCAAAACTCCGTAGCCTTTGGTAGACACATAAAATGGTACAGGCGCGTGGGTTCGACCATTATCCTTGCCACCAAAGTGATCCATATGAAGATTTAAAATCCGACCGCGCTGATTGACCGTTTGAAAATTTAAACCTAAACCAAAAATTTGCTCTTCTTTTTGGAGTGGAAATTTCAAGTAAGTCTTGCCTTGAATGACCTTAACTTCGATCGCTCCTTTATCTAATGGAAATTGGGTTTTAGGTAAAAGTTGGAGTGCGGCTACATTAGCCTTGCCCCCAGCTGCTTTCAATAAACTATGCTTTTGAGGCTTGCCAACTTCCGCTTTCCAAATGCCTGGATAACTTTCCGTCCATACGACAGGGACTTGTGCGTACATTAAAGTGACAGACACTAAAAAAGTGAAAGCAAGATGAAGAATCCTCATAGCCAAGAAATTTAGACCTATTTATTTTTTATAGGCAATGCGGTAGATAGACCCATTTAAATCATCACAAACATAGAGAGCACCGTCAGGCCCTTGAGCTAATCCACATGGACGATGTTGGATAGGACCAGAAGGTTTAACTAAATCGATGCCTGCAAAATTATCTGCAAAAATCTCCCATTTGCCACTCGGCTTATTATTTACAAACGGAACAAAAGCAACTAAATACCCTTTTTTCAATTCAGCCGATTGACCATGGAAGGCTACAAATGCACCATTTCTGTATTTTGCTGGAAACATTTTTCCCGAATAGAAAAGTAAGTCATTAGGTCCCATATGAGCTGGAAAAGTCACACTTGGATCGATTGCCTTTACGCCACCTACTTTTTTACCATCCCCTCCATACTCAGGAGCTTGAATTTTTTTGTTTTGAAATTGGTCATAATAGATATAAGGCCAACCCGCATCGTCCCCATCATGCAATTCATAAATAGCCTCTGCAGGCATTTCTTGGCTTTGCTTAGGCGTATAAAATTGAGGATAAAAATCATGAAATTGACCGCGACCATGCGCTGTTATAAATAAAGAATTGGTTTTTGCATTCCAAAAAGTCCCTACCGCATTTTTAATTCCCGTCGCATAACGCGTACCGTCTTTAAATCCTTGATTTAATTTATCTGCATTAAATTTCCAAATTCCACCTGCTGAATCTAAAATAGAGCATGGAACCATTCCTGTCCCAGTTCCTTGAATTCGGCAAGCATCATTGTATGAACCGATCGAAACGTACAAATTAGATTTATTGTCAAAAGAGAAAGGTTTCGCATTATCGCGGCCATGATCTAGTAAACCATTCACGATGTTTTCAGGGTTATCCATATCAATTACCTCCTCATTTGCATTCAACTTATAGCGATAAATGCCTTTGTTTGACGAAGCATATAAAAACCCTTTATTGATCACAATACCTGTTCCCGTATAGTTTCCGAAAAGTTTAGTCTCGTCGATGACCCCATCTTTATTGGTATCACGCAACAAATAAATGCCTTTACCCTCTTTTAATTTTGACAATTTAGCATAGATATCTCCATTTTTCGAAATCGTCATGTGCCTAGTTGGTCCCAAATCTGATGCCAAAACTTGGACTACGAAACCTGCTGGAACTTTAATATCTGTGGATTCAGCGACCTTCTTTGTAGGATTCGCATTCCAACGAAAAGAAATAAAACTGAAAGAACTGAAGAGCACAAGGCCCAATAAAACGATTTTCCATTGTGAGTTTTTCATAGAATTTGAGGTAATCGAGCCTATGTGAAAGCTAATTGTTTTAGGTTTAGGTAAGCTAATATCTTATAAAACTAAATTTTCTTTTTGGGAGGAACAAATTTAAATCAGACAATTTTAGGTCTACCATGTACTGACCTTTCATGGTTTTTTTCGAATTCGGTAAATTTAGCTTTTGATTTACCTTGAAATTTTGATTAATTTGAGGTTCAAAATAAACAGCTATGAAAAATACAATTGCCTTATTTTTAAGTTTTCTAGTCATGTCAAATATGACATCAACAGCTAAATCTACAGGAGATGAAAGTCTTGAGGGTCGCTGGGATATTACTGTTACCAAAGGAGATAAAAAGCTCCCATCTTGGCTCGAGGTAAATCACTCCGGCATCAGAACTTTAACAGGTTCTTTTGTAGCCGATGGCGGAAGCGCAAGACCCGTTTCCAAAATAAATTTCAAAGATGGAAAATTATCTTTCCGTATCCCTCCACAGTGGGATGATTCAGACCAAGATTTACAAGTAGATGGTACCCTTGAAAATGGAAAATTATCAGGTACCATGATCACTTCTAAAGGAGAAAATTTAACTTGGGTTGCGGTAAGAGCTCCTAAATTATGGCGCGAAAAAGAACCCGTTTGGGATAAACCCATTACACTTTTTAATGGAAAAGATTTAACGGGCTGGGAGACATTAGGAACCAAGAAAAACCAATGGATTGTGGAAGATGGGGCCTTAAAAAGTCCAAAATCAGGGGCTAATATTCGCACAAAAAATACCTATAATGACTTTAAATTGCACGTTGAATTCAGATATCCCAAAGAAAGTAATAGCGGGGTATATTTAAGAGGACGTTATGAAGTTCAAGTTTCTGACAGCAAAGGAATGCCCCCACTAAAAGATTATTTAGGCGCTATTTATGGGTTTATTGCCCCCTTAGAAATGGTGGCAAAAGAGCCGGGTGAATGGCAAACATTTGATATTACGCTGGTAGGCCGATTAGTCACTTTGGTCGGCAATGGCAAGCAAATTATTTACAAGCAAGAAATTCCGGGCATCACAGGGGGAGCCATGGATAGCAATGAATCTGAACTAGGGCCCATCATGATTCAAGGGGATCATGGACCTGTGGAATACCGCAACATTATCTTAACTCCAGCTAAATAAAAACTTCATAGGGCATATTTCGCCCTATTTTTTTAACCTAATATGCGTAAAATTAATTGCTTCTGGATTTTCATTTGTTTTCAAACGTTAGGCTTTTCGGCCATCGCAAGAAGTGAATATGTCCTTACCGATTCCATTAATTTTCAAACTATTGCCAATTTGGTCTATGGAAATGCCCCTGACCATCGCAATGAATTAGATATTTACCTGCCTAAAAAGCATGGAGCAAAAACACCTATGGTCGTATTTATTCATGGGGGATTTTGGTCTAAAGGCGGGAAACACCAATTACCAAAACCATTAATTGATTTGTTAGTAGGCCAAAAAGGATATGCCATGGCTTCCATCAATTACCGTTTTGTCAAAGCCGGGGCTAATAAATACCCGACTCAAATGGTCGATGTAAGCCAAGCATTACAATACATTTCCAATAAAGCAGATAGTCTGGGTTATAAGAAAAAATCTTTTGCTTTAATCGGCGCCAGTGCAGGAGCCCATCTCGCGCTCATGTATGCCTACGCAAACGATTCGCAAAAAATGACCAAAACGGTGGTGGATATTGTAGGGCCGACGGACTTATCCGATACGATCATTCGCGGCCGACAAGGTATTGCCGATGCTACCATTAGTTATTTTCTGGGGAATCCTGATGCCAAAGCAGACATTGCAAAAACCTCCAGTCCACTATTCAATTTAAGCAAAAAAACAGGAGTGCCCACGGTTATTTTTCATGGGGAAAATGATGAATTGGTGGATGTGCACCAGGCTAAAAACCTACATGAAAAGCTGCGCCAATTGGGGATTAAAACTGAATTGAATTTATATCCCAACGAGACCCATGAAATGAAAAAAAGTCTTGCTGACGTTTTTATTAAAACAGCTACCTGGCTTGAGAAAGTTTATCCTATTCGTTAATCAATCAACATCTGTTCCACCTGGAAAAGCGTAGTAGATTTTGGATCATAGGTGATTTTAATCGCCGCCATTTCAGCATCGCCAAAAACCTGAACACGAGTAAAGTTCATTAAAGTAGCTTTTTGATCATTGATCAAAATAGGCTTATCCGTGATGAAACGATGGGAATCGCCATTGACTAAAAACACTTGCTTGCCATATTTCTGAGTCAACTCACTTATCTTATTGACCACTTTTTCAAATCCTTTGCTGGGTTTCTGATCTTTATAAAACATATCAGCTTGGGTAAAAAGCATGAGTCCTTTTTTGTCTTTTGCGGCTAAAAATACTTGTTCAAGCCAAGCTAAATTCGCCTTTTCACGGTCGATAAATTCTTGGTTGTCGCCGGAGTCTTTGAAATTATTATTGGACCCCACTAAATGTATGGTCGCAAACTGAAGTCCGCCATAAGTCCACAAATTATTCTCTACATACTTCCCAAAACCAGAAGATTTTGCTTGAGATACTAAATTGATTTTCTTCTTCCCAAAACTTTTATCGGATCCATAAAACATTTTTCTGAGCACCTCCAGCCTTTCATTTGGATCGTATTCGCCAGCCGCTTTGCGGTTGCAATCCGTCCATTCATTATCACCTGGAGTATAAATCAGCGGGGGATCAAAAGTCTCAAAATAGGCATGCATGCGCTCAAAATATTCGGTTGAACAAAGACTTGAACCTGATTTGAAATCCCCTACATGTACGATGAAATCCAGTTTTTCCTGATTTAACGTTTTGATTACTCGCTCAAATTTTGGGTAATCATTCGGAACCCGATAGGGCATGTCACCAAAGGCGACAAAAGTGAATTTCTTTTGTTGGCCCAAGGCCAACAATGAAGTAAAAAAGGCACAAAATACGAGAGATAGGCGCAAGTGATTCATAGGATATTTTTTCAACCCAAAGGTAATTAAAAAATGGATGTCCATTATTGCCACTCAATATTTTAATGAACCATAAGATGTAGCAGAACACTATTGGGTAATTTAATGGTCTGGCTCAAAAACAAATAACCGTAGACCTTAATATCAAAAAATGCCTGAACATTTGGTTACCCTCAAGTCAACGAAATCATTCTGCTATTGGTGGCATAAGCTGTATCCATTAGTCAAATGAAATAATTTTCTTTTAGGCGATGAATCATATTGATATTATTTTCTTTGGTAAGTAGCATTCGTTTGCTTTCCATCGACATCCGTAAAAACGAACGCAAACAGATTGGCGTTAGTCCAACTATATTGAACGGTTCCTGTTTTGGCACCTATCTTATAAGTCAACAAATAACTAGAAGCCGTGGGTGCGGAAAAAGCGGTAATCGACGCCCCGTTCAACGGAGTTAAAGCAGGTCTTAAAGGATTCGTAAACGCTTGAGGAATAATTTGATTTTCAGGCGCAGTGGTGGCAGGATCCAAAGTTACCTTTCCTTTCATCGAACCTACTACATAAGGATAATCGGCAGTTCCATGATAATGATACACAGTATTTGATCCTACATGCCCATGAGATTCATCGAGTGTTTTCATTATGGTGCCATCGGGTTCTTTTGCCCCATAAACGGCAAAACCGTCTAATGCAAAAGCAATGGGTTTTAATCCCGAAGTCGCTGACAAATGTAAAGGTGCTGCATGGTAATGATAGTCATCGCCTTTGCCACAATGGCCACCCCACTGATCTAATTCTCCAATCAAAAATGAATCTTCGCCTCGGTTGTTTAAGGCATTAAAAATGGGAACTCCATTGACCGCCAATGCAACCGCCCCTTTCATGAAATTTGTTTTTGTACTCACAGGGGAGGCGGCATAAACAGGGGCTAATGGAATAGACCAATGATTTGTTCCCGTGTATGGCTGGGCAATGGGAACTTGTTGCTGCCAACTTGTGATCCCAACCATCATATTATGCGTTGGAATTCCATTCGAGGATACATAAAAATACGTATCATCCCATTTGATGGCCAAATTAGCCGATTTATAGGGAGTAAACGCAGAATCGATAAATGAAGTACTGGTTTTACTGATCGAAGTACTGGGTGTCGTTGTCGTCCCGCCCGTAATTGCAATGGTCGTTCCTGCAGGCGTAATATCTGAAGAGGACTTACAAGCCAAAATAAATAGTCCTAAGCAAAAGCTATACAGAGCTACCCTTTGTAATGGCTGAAAATAGGCTTGATTTTTTAGTCTTTTGCTGAGCCACAATAGGATCAAGATGGTCACTAGAAAATAACCAAAAAACCTAATATCAATCATTTCAAAAAATGGAACTTGATTATTTATGATATTTCTTTGGGTGTATTGCTGATGAATCTCAGCATATTTTTTTATTTTGAATCGGGCCAATTTTAGATCATTTTTCGCCAAAATGACGATAGGTATTTTGACTAAACTGCCCTCCTTTTGTTCTAAAATAATTTCATTTTTTGTTGCATATAGGAAATTACCAGATATACTTTGGCCATTTTTAAAATGCCAAACTTTCAATATTTCTCCTTGAGAATAATGTCCTCCTTCGTGAGCATGAAGCTTCAAGGACAAAACTAAGAGTATTATGAATAGATTATTTAAATGAAGTACGTTTCGCATTTTTCAAAATTACAATTTCAATTTATATAGGTATTAAAAAATGAAAAAAATAACCACCTGAATCGATAAAATAATATTATTTCGACTGCGAAAGATCTAAATATGATGTTGATTTACTGAACAAGTGAACAAATTCAAGTTGGCAGAAACCCTTCAAGAATTCGAAAAAAAGGGGATTTACCAGCCTCCCAAAAGTAAATAAATAGTAGGTCCTACCAAAAATTAAATCCTGCAAAAAAAAGAATTATTTAATCTTACCCACAAATTTCAGTAATTCATCCGCGACTTTATCTGGCACTTCTTCCATGGGAACATGCCCTACCTTAGAAAAAACCACCTGCTTACTTCCTTGAATGTCTTGATTAAATCGGTCGGCATTTCCCACGTCAATCACGTGATCAAATTCCCCCCATAAAATCAACGTAGGTGTTTTCACTTGACTCGTCTTTCCCAATGGCTTACCAAAACTGCCTTTAAAAATCTCAAGCGCCGCAGCTCGGTTGCCTTCTCGGACAACTATATCATGAAAACGTTCCACCTGAGCATCTGTTATTAAATTTTGATCGAAATAAATGGTTTCTAAACTCTTTCTAACCAATACTTTTGGCGTAAAATACAACAGTAAATTATTGATGACGGGTGTTGACGCAATCAAGAATCCTAAACTACCCTTCTCCTTGGTTTTAGGGTAACCTGCCGCATCGATCAAAATCAGTTTATCCAGCCTACCTGAATGAGTAATGTCATAATTCCAAGCAATAGCTCCTCCCATTGAATTGCCAACCAAGGTAAATTTATGGACTCCTAATTTAGCACAAAGGGAATCAATAAACTCATTGTAAAAAACAAAATTATATTGGTTTTTGGGATTGGGTCCCGTCATGCCAAAACCGGGTAAATCGACAGAAATGGTACGTCGCCGACCAGCCACCGAATGAACCACTTCATTCCACGTATGTAAGGATGAGGACATTCCATGTAACAGAACTAAAGGAATAGTATCCGTTTTTGGGCCTTCGTCACGAACGTGAACTTGCATGCCCAACACAGGAACATATTGTGATTGTGCCGTGCTGTATTTAGGTTTTAATTCGGCTAAAGGGACATCTGACTCAAAGAATACGGCCAGCAAAACAACGATTCCGACCAAAAAAACAGCCAAGAAATATCCGACAAATTTTAACACTTGATTCATTTTAAATTATTTAATCTCATTTTATTTCAGAATGAGATGTCAAAAATAAATTATTAAATCCACAATTAATGCATGAAGAAACAAAGCACTTGAAATTTAATATGGGTACGTTTTTATCCCACCAAGTTTGTAAGAAGATAACCTAGCACTAAACAAATAATTTAAATATAAGGTGAAATTTTTAACTCATTTTTCTTACATTTAATTGCTTAATCTACACCTATGAAAAGAAGAAATGTCCTTAGCTATTTAGTAGCAAGTCCACTGTTGACAAATATATCGTCGGCAAAGACACCCATAAAAATCCCATCCAAAAGATTAAAAACCAGTTTAAACGCTTATTCCTTCAATGCTCCTTTAATGGCAGGAAAGATGACTGTAGAGGATATGATGGATTTTTGTGCCGAACATGGATTTGAAGGATTGGATTTAACCGCCTACTATTTACCCGGCTACCCTATCGTTCCTACCGATGAATATTTATTTAAATTAAAAAGAAAATGTCATCAAATTGGCCTAGAATTAAGCGGGACAGGTTGTCGGAATGATTTTGTTTTTGCCGACAAATCAGCCAGAGACCGAGAAATCCAGCTAGTTAAAAACTGGGTGGATGCCACCGCAAAATTAGGGGCGCCGGTGCTCCGAGTATTCGCTGGGAAAAGTGAATTAGCTGGATATTCCTGGCCACAAATTTCCAATTGGGTAGTCGATTCACTCAAAGAATGCACCGAATACGCGGCAAAAAAAGGGGTGATCATTGGCCTACAAAATCACCATGATTTTATCAAAACGGCTGATCAAGTGATTGATATTATTCAGCGGGTCAACAGCCCTTGGTGTGGGCTCATTTTAGACGTGGGAAGTTTTCGCGATAAGGAGGTCTATTCAGAAATCAAAAAAGCGATTCCTTATGCCATCAATTGGCAATTAAAAGAGACCGTTTTTTCAGGCAAAACCGAAATACCCATTGACTTGAAAAAGACTTTTGAAATCATCAAAGAATCAACTTATCGAGGATATATCCCCATTGAAACGCTTAGAAAGGACGATCCTAAAATAATCGTTCCGGAATTTTTAGCCCAAGTTAAACCCTATATTTTTTAGGGTTTAACCGAGGTTTGCTATTTTAAAATTCCGTATATCTATAAAGACTCAAAACTATACCTCAACGAACGTATTATTTTGATAGCGTTGGATATTTAATTCCCAATTGCTCTAAATAAGTTCCATATTTAGAGGGATCATAATACAATGGTTTCATACGATCCCGGAATTGGTCCATGATTTCTTTGTTTAGATGAATCGGTACGGGGTCTTTCTCCGAGATGAAGGGAATGTATTTTTGATCCTTCGTTTGCACTTGAGTAAAATAAGTCTTCGCATCCTCGATGATTTTTTTATTGTATAGTATATCAATCAAGGTCAAAGCCGTCACTTTCGCACCTGCCAAAGTTCCTTTATGGGCAATAGGTGTAGCCATCGCGATCGCATCACCCCAATGGTGTCCTTTGGTACCATGAATGTTAGCGGGATATCGAAGAACTACCGTAGGTACATTCCATGAAATATCCGCGATATCATCCGAACCTCCACCCCAAGAAAACTCTACAGATCCTTTTAATGTGTCAATCGATTTTTTCATCCCAAGAATGGGTTTGCCATAACTATCTTTGGCAGGGGCCTCTAATAATTTTTGTACAGCCAAGGCTAAGGTTTCATCATCCTCCGACCATTTGGGCATTCCCACCCGCTGAATGTTTTTATACATCGCCTCGGCAATGGGCTTATTGAAGTGACCAGGCCAAGCAGTGCCTAAAAGTTTATAAGACATTTTGGTGTCTGTCATCATCGCAGCACCCTCGGCAATTTTTATTCCAGATTTGAAGTTTTTCAATATATCTTCATACGTCCGCTCTCTAAAATAATACCAAACATTTGCTTTGGAAGGAACAACATTCGGTTGGTCCCCGCCATCAGGAATTACGTAATGAGATCTTTGCGTAGGTTTAAGATGCTCGCGCTTGAAATTCCAACCGATATCCATTAACTCCACGGCATCCAGCGCCGACTTCCCACGCCAAGGAGCACCGGCCGCATGAGCCGCATCTCCCTCGAAATCAAACTGCACACTCACCAAACCATTCATCCCATTATCCCCATAATTGGATGAAAAATCACTACTCACATGCGTAAAAATACAAGCGTCGACTTTCTTGAAAAAGCCATCCCGAATGTACCAAGCCTTGCTAGCAACTAATTCCTCGGCTACCCCAGGCCATATCACCAAAGTACCTTGCATATTATTTTCCTCCATGATTTGTTTGGCAGCTATAGCCGCATAAATAATCACCGCTTGGCCAGAATTATGTCCCTCCCCATGTCCAGGAGCACCTTCAATCATAGGCGCACGAAAAGCTACACCAGGTTTTTGAGAGGCCTTGGGAATGCAGTCAATATCAGAACCCAGCGCAATAACCGGTGAACCAGAACCCCATGTGGCCATCCATGCAGTAGGAATTCCTGATGTACCTTTCTCTACTTTAAAGCCATTTTTTTCCAAAATGCCTGTGAGGTATTCGGAGGTCTCAAATTCCTGAAATCCCAATTCTCCAAAACTGAAAACCATGTCGACCATCTCTTGGACATTTTTTTCTTTGGCCTGAACAAGAGTTAAAACCTTCGTTTTCATTTGCTCGACAGGATCAACTACTTTTTTCTTTTGCCCTAAAACGATAAAAATAGGGGAACATGCTAACATCACAAGACAAGCGATCGCCTGAAATTTTACGAATCTTTTCATATTTAATTTGTTTATTTTCCTTAATTAATAAAATAATATTTCATCCACACGAAGCCAAGCAGGCTTCCCCTTATTAACCACCTCCTCTTTTTTATCATCTTTAAGTAGATATTTAGGCAAACGTCTAAGTGATAGTGCTTTTATTTTATAATATTTATACATACTTGGTTTAAGAGGTATATCCTGCCCCATTTGAGTATAGCCATTTCTCTTTTCTGGCTTCTCCGGTTTCACAAGAGCTACGCGGGTTAATGCATTCGGACTGTTTCCTGCCAACACTTCAATACTTACTGGTGGAAACACATCCGAATCCGTTTTTCTCAAATATGAAAAAGTAATACCCTTAGGCGAAATGGGCTTTTTAAACTCAAATAAAGCTTCTAAATCGCTGTCAAAAAACCCTAACCAAGTATAATCTGGTAATTCACTTCGCCGACCCGTCTCCCTGAATCCTTGAACAAAATCCTTTAAACTATAGCCCCCCTTCGCAGGATATTTAAAATCAGGCTTACTGAGTAAATAAATCGAATCAGGAATAAAGGCTGATTTATATACTTTATATTCTAAGACACGACTAGCCAACCAACCCGGTTTCGTTGCCATCACCTTCACCTTTGAGTATTTTTCTATTTTCAGCGGACCCCTCGAAACTAAAGCTCCTAAGCTATCCGGAGTAGAATCATTTAGGGTATAATGAAAGGTTACATCTTTTAGCGTATGTTTAAAAACAAAATCTTCATTAGGCTTTAAAATAAAATTCTCACTCACTAAGATGGGTGGATTAATCTGTAATTGCTCATCTTTAGGCACATAACCCGCCTGGATTTTAACCTTTGGAAACTGTGCTTGAATACCAGTTATTTGGTCTAGACCCACCCCCGTATTCCAAACAAACACTTCCTTTAGCGAAGGAATTTTGCCTAAAAGATTGACCAAAATCTCCTTGTTTACTTTCGTGCCCGATAAAGCCAAAGATGTCAACTGTTTACAAACTGATAATTCACCTAAGGTCTTGCCTGAGATTTCAGTAAAATTCAAAATCAATTTTTCCAAATTTGGAAATTTCGTAATCAAACTAATATCCCCATCTTTAATAGGCATTTTAGAAAGATTCAAGCCAACTAATTGTACCGACACCTTAGCTAAATTTTCTAAGGTCTTTCGATCATATTTTTTGCTCACATAAAAATCTGCCTGCAAAGCCGGAGCATCACTCGACAAAGGATAAACGGAACAAAAAGGAGTATTAGCCGCCTTTAAATTAGACTCTGAGGACGCTGAGAAATCATACACTTTAACAGGAATCAATAAAGCCTGCGCCGTATTTTGCAATTTTTTAGCTAACGAAATAAGCTTGGAATTTGCCCCAAAAGCAACAAGCTTTTTAGACACTGAAGCCCCCTCTTGGACCCAAGCAGTTAATATTAGCACTTCATCAGGACTCAACTGAGCCTTCCCTTTCGGTGGCATATGCTTTTTGTTATCGATAGGTAATTTAGCCCGCTGTATAAAATGACTATTTAATGGATCCCCAGCCTTCCAAATAGCTCCATTTTTTCCACCCTTTACTAATTTAGCAATCGAACTCATGTTCAATGCCCCTTTGGTCTTTTGATCATTATGACATACCTCACACTTTTGCTTTAAAATCGGTTGGATTACCGCCTCAAACACCACAGATTCATCGGTCAACAGAACAGCACCGTCCTCAATTGTTGCCCATAAATAATCCTCTCCATGAGTTAAATCTGCACCGCCGTGTCCGGCCAACAAAAAACTAGCTAAACCAACGAGCACACCATAAAACAGATTCCGACCTTCTAAATAGCCTTTTTCATAGGCAAAAAGTAGTAGGACATAAAGCCAATTGACCCCCAAGCCTGCCCACTGATGAAAAGTGATTTGCTCCAAATCATATCCCCCCTCCGAAGACAAAAACATGCCGAAGATCGCTGTCATTGCAGAAAAAATAGAAGTCAAGTACAATAGAAATCTGAAAATTTCCTGAAAAGCCTGCGAGTCAATCCACTTTTTGAGCACAAAAATCAGCACTAAAAAGACCCCAAAGCCAATCGGCACATGCAATACCAAAGGATGCAAACGACCCAAAAATACCAAAGGAATATGGATTTTGTCTGTAAACAAAACGAGCACTAAAATCAAACCCTGTAAAAAAATAAGGAGGCTCGTGCTAAGTCTAAAAAATTTATTCATGGGTATAAAAATTAGGCCAACAAACCAGGAAGAACTTTACCGGCAATATCAGTCAAGCGATATCTTCTGCCTAAATGCTTAAAGGTCAATTGCTCATGATTAATTCCCATTAGATGCTGAACCGTGGCATGAAAATCATGAATATGTACAGGATCTTTCACCACATTATAACCAAATTCATCTGTTTCACCATACACAATTCCCGGCTTTACGCCACCCCCGGCCATAAAAATACTGTAGGCACGAGGATGATGATCTCGGCCATAATTATCCACCTTAAATGTTCCTTGGCAATAATTGGTTCGGCCAAATTCGCCTCCCCATATCACTAAGGTCTCGTCCAATAAACCTCTTTGTTTTAAATCTGTAATTAAAGCAGCAGATGACCTGTCCACATCTTGTGCCTGCATGGCCATTTCTTTGGGTAAATTTCCATGGGAATCCCAGCCTTGATGGTATAATTGAACAAAACGAACTCCCGATTCAGATAACTTCCTGGCCAATAAAGCATTAGCGGCATAGGTTCCTGGAACTAAACAATCTGGGCCATACATTTTGATGATGTGATCGGGTTCTTTGGATAAATCCGTCAACTCAGGAACAGCGGTTTGCATGCGATAAGCCATTTCATATTGTTGGACTTTTGCCTCCACCTCAGGATCTTTATTTTCATCAAATCCCAAATGATTCAACTCCGCCAGTTCATCGAGCATTCTCCTACGCGCATTTTTATCAATTCCATCCGAGTCATTCAAATACAATATAGGGTCATCAGAACTACTAAACACCACTCCTTGATGTAAAGAATCTAAAAATCCATTCGTCCATAATTTGGAATATACCCCCTGCCCATTTCCCCTCCCTCTCGATAATAATACACAAAAAGCAGGCAAGTTTTTATTCTCACTACCTAATCCATACGACATCCAAGCACCCATACTTGGCCTATTCCCCACTTGCGCCCCCGTCTGTAAAAAAGTCAAAGCGGGATCGTGATTAATCGCATCCGTATTCATCGTTCGAACGATACACAAATCATCCGCGATGTTAGCAATATTGGGAAAGATGTCACTAATCCAAGCCCCAGATTTTCCATATTGTTTGAATCCATAAAATGAGCCCATTAACGGAAACTTATCTTGGCTTGCCGTCATCCCCGTTAATCGCTGATTTCCTCGAATAGAAGCCGGTAAATCCTCGCCTGAACGAGTGATTAATGTGGGTTTGTAATCGAAGCTCTCCAACTGTGAAGGGGCACCGTTTTGGCATAAATAGATAACTCGTTTGGCTTTGGGCGCAAAATGTGCCATTCCCAAGGGCATCGAATTAGCCGCAGAATCCCCTTTCCATAAGTCAGGAACCATTAACGAACCTAAGGCTAAACCACCAATTCCCGCAGCTGCCTGTCCGAAAAAGTGCCTCCGCGTAACATTTAACCTACTATTTAAAAATTCATTTTCCATCGTGTCTTTATTAAACTCGAATTAAAGCCTCTTCCATATTATAAATTAGTTGGATCGTCTGCATCAATGCCGCCGTATAAAAACGAATCGCTCCCGGATCTTTTTTATATTCTCCAATCTTCATCAACTTTTCAATTTTAATTGGATTCTTTTTAAATGAAGCCTGTTCGTTTTCAAAATATCGCTTTAAAATAACCAACTCCTTTTCACTCGGTTTTCTACAAATAATTTTCCTAAAGGCTTTCGATAAGACCACATTTAAACTACCCTTCTCCGCCGACAAATGACTAGCTAAAACCCTCGAGCTCTCCATCACATGGGGATCATTCATCATGACCAAAGCTTGCAAAGGCGTATTTGTCCTTCCTCTTTGGACCTCACACTGATCCCGATTACTAGCGTCAAAAATCAACATAGACGGAGGAGGAACCGTTCTTTTTATAAAAACGTACATGCCTCTTCGATACAAATCTTGATTATGGTCTTGTATATAAGTCATTAATGATCCTCGACCAGAAGTAGCCATTTCCCATAATCCTTTTGGCTGATAAGGCTTAACACTAGGCCCGCCAATTTCCGGATTTAAAATATCTGCTGATGCCAAAACAAGATCTCGCACATTTTCAGCTGGAAATCTTAGTCTTGGGGCATGCGATAAATAAATATTTTCAGGGTCCGACTTTAATGCCGCCGAAGGGACGTCGGAAGACTGCTGATAGGTGGCAGACATGACGATTTGCTTCACCAATCGCTTCATGTTCCAATGATGCGCTTTGAAATCGGCGGCCAACCAATCCAACAACTCCGGATGAGTAGGCAACTCGCCTTGCATCCCAAAATCACCTAAGGTTTTGACAATTCCCCGACCAAAAAACTGAGCCCAAATCCGATTCACAAACACGCGCGATGTTAAAGGATTGGCATCGTCAAACATCCAGCGCACTAATCCTAACCTGTTTTGACCATATTTAGCCGTCGAATAGGGCAGAATACTTTTCGGAATCCCTACTCCCACTTCGAACGTAGGCATATCGTAGTTGCCCCGACTTAATATATGCGTTTTGCGGATATTAGCAGAGTCCTTCATCACCATCACATCGACCGCAAATGTATCTCGCTTATTGATGAATTTCAACAAGCTATTGACATCTTTAGAAGTGATGCGCATATTCGGTGGATCAGCAAAAGAAGCATCAATAGTACCAAATAAGCCTTTTTCAGGCACCTGGTTAAAAAATGCGTAGGTACTGTAATAATCTTTTTGAGAAATGGGATCGTATTTATGATCATGGCACTTGGAACATTCAAAAGTTAATGCCAAAAAAGATTTCCCAAAAGTACTTGTCCGGTCATTGATGTACTCCACCCGATACTCCTCGTCAATCACTCCTCCTTCCTGCGTAATCTTATGATTCCGATTGAACCCCGTGGCCAATAACATTTCTTTGTTGGCCCCCGGAATTAAATCCCCTGCCAACTGCCAAGTCACGAATTTCTTGTACGAATAATTGGAATTAAACGCGTGAATCACCCAATCGCGCCAAGGCCACATCGTCCGTAAGCCATCATCTTGATATCCGTGGGAATCTGCATAACGGGCTACATCCAACCATGGCGCTGCCATTTTCTCCCCAAAATGCTTGTTGGCCATCAACTCATTAACGATTTTTTCATATGCCTTAGGATCAGTATCATTTAAAAAACGATCCTGCATTTCAAGTGTAGGCGGCAAACCGGTCAAGTCAAGACTAACCCTTTTTAAAAGTCGTTCTTTATCCGTTTCTTTTGAAGGGCTTAAACCCTTTTCCTTCATTTTGGCATACACGAAATAATCAATATCGTTTCGCACCCACGCCTCATCCGCTTTTGGCAATTCAAGTTTTACAGGTTTCATAAAAGACCAATGTGGCTTGTACACAGCTCCTTGCTCAATCCACTTCTCAATTAAATCAATCTCATGCTGGGTTAAAACCAAATTGGATTTCATGCTAGGCATCCGTAGCGAAGTATCTTTCGTAATTAAACGCTGAAAAGCATCCGATGCAGAAGGGTCTCCAGGAACAATCGCATGTGCCTTTGCATTATCCTTAAAAGCCGCATAAGCACCCTCCTTGGTGTCCAAACGTAAATTTGCTTGGCGTTTATTGGCATCCGGCCCATGGCATTTGAAGCATCGGTCAGAAAGAATCGGACGTATGTGAAAATTATAATCAACCACATCGGGCATGGATGTATCCGAACCTTGGGCATTGGAACAACTCCATCCAGCGTATATGCTGATAGCCAATAGGGCAAAGGGGATGATGATTTTAAAAATTTTCATAATGAAGTTTGGAGATCCTAAAGGATTTTAAAACGAAATATACGATTTAATTTTTTCTTTAAAAATTACCATTCTAAAAATTCCATCGTGTTAATTTCAGGTCCTCCTCCACGGTTTGCACTCCCGGCCATGATGTACATTTTGTTTTTGTATAAAATAGTCGAAGTACCATGCCGCCCTTGTAATAGAGAAGGGAATTTCACCCACTCATTCGTTCTCACATCGAGCGCCTCCACTTCTGCATGCGCAGGAACTTGTTTAGTACTTTCTCCCTGCAGCACAATGACATAAGGATATTTAGTCAAGGTACAAGTTCCAGCCCTGAGGGTAGGAAGGCCATTAGGCAAAGTAGTCCAAGTACCCATTTTGAAATCATATACATCTACTTCAGAAATTGTTTTTTCCAACACTTTTCCAATCGCTGCATGGGAATTACGCCCACCGACCATATACAATTTATCGCCCAACATAGCAGCTTGCACATGGTCTCTTGATCGAGGAGCATCAGGCAATTGGGACCACGTATTAGTTTTAGGGTCAAAAACATCAAACCAACTCACATGGCCATCATAGTGTCCATCCTTTATTCCACAAACGGCATATATTTTATTTTTGTAGGCAAAAATTCCAGCGGAGCCTCGTAACCTATCCATAGGAATCTTGGCACCTTCACGCCATGTTTTTGTTTTGGGATTAAAAATCAACATATTTTCAATCGGCTTTTCATGGGGATATCCACCCGTGAAGGCACAAATAACATAAATTTCATGTTGGAAACTTAAGGCCTGGAAATGGTGAAATTCGATGGGCGTATCCCCCAAATTTTCCCAGGTATTTGTCTTCGGATTATAGGCTTCAATCGCCTTTTTTCCCCGACCACCCAAAGCATAAAATTGGCCGTCACATTCAACAAATCCACTTTCATGTCGCTTCAAAGCGGTGTTTGAAGGTTCTAGAACTTTCCAAGATCCTGTAGGAATTTGCGAAAAAGAAGTTAAAGAGATCACTAGTCCGTAGACCATTACCATTAATTTTTTCATAGGTTTAGGTTAAATTGAATAGCTAAAATACAAAATTATTAGAAACCTTTGACCTGAACTTAAGTTATTAAAAATGAAAAATAATTTTTAGCTTAGTACTTGAATTATATAAAACCGAACATGTACAAAAAAATAATGTTTGTTGGCCTTATCGCCACAGCCACTCTATCCATCATGTCATTAAATAACGCTCCTAAAAAAGCTATTTTAGACGAGCCTACTGAAAAGACTTACACGCAATATTGTGCTTCTTGCCATGGCGAGAAAGTAGAAGCATTTGTGGATCGTGTTTGGAAACATGGAAAAACAAAACCAGAATTATTGGCCAGTATCACGAATGGATATAATGATATGGGAATGCCTACTTGGAAAGGCATATTATCACCTAAAGACATTGATAAATTAGCTGATTTAATTATCGAAAATCTAGCGGGAGTGGAGCAATATAAATTCGAAAACAAGCCTAAATCAAATACTTTTGTGTCTGAAGGCATCACCATTAAATTGGATACCATCGCTACTGGTTTAGAAAGTCCATGGGGATTTGCCCAATTGCCAAACAAAGATTATTTGATCACTGACCGAAAAGGCAAATTGTATTTGGTCGATCAAAAAAGAAATAAAACAGAAATTACTGGCATACCTGCTGTGATGGCTAAAGGCCAAGGGGGTCTTTTAGATATTGCTTTGCATCCAAAATTTGCGGAAAATGGTTGGGTCTACATGTCTTATTCCAAATTTAAAATGGATGGTTCGACAACACTTACCTCTACAGGAATTGTTCGAGGAAAAATCAAAAACAACATGTGGGTGGAGTCGCAAGAACTTTTTGAGTCACTTCCATATACCAAAACATTCCATCATTTTGGTTCGAGAATTACTTTTGACAAAAAAGGATTTATGTTTTTCTCCGTGGGAGAAAGAGGCATGGAAAAGGTGTTTCCACAAGAAACGGATAATGATAATGGAAAAATTCACCGCCTACATGATGATGGAACGGTACCAAAAGATAATCCGTTTGTTGGCAAAGATCCAGCTAAATTCCATCCAAGTATTTATTCGTATGGCCAAAGAAATCCTCAAGGGCTAACGACCAATCCATGGACAGGAGATATCTGGGAAACAGAACATGGCCCACGTGGAGGAGATGAAATCAATATCATCCAAGCGGGACGCAATTACGGTTGGCCCGTCATCTCCTACGGAATCAATTATGATGGAAAACCCATCACCAACATCTCGAAAAAAGAAGGCATGGAGCAACCTGTATCTTATTTTGTTCCGTCGATCGCTCCATCTGGTTTGACCTTCATGAACACTGACAAATATCCAGCATGGAAGGGTAATTTGATGATTGGTTCTTTGCGTTTCAATTACCTAAATCGTTGTGTGATTAAAGACAACAAAGTGGTTATGCAAGAGAAAATTTTACTCAATGTAGGCCGATTACGAAATGTGAAATTAGGATCAGATGGTTTCTTGTACATTGGTGTTGAGAATCCTGGAATGGTTTTTAGGGTTAGCCCAAATTAGGTAACTGAAATTAGGTTGTCTTGTCCTGAAATAGGTTGACAGTTGGGTTGATTAATAATTATTTGTAAATATATATTTAAGCTGCATATAATTCAACTGGTTTTTTCATTTTTAAGGCTAAATGTGGCCTTAGTTCATTGTAGGTTTTGATGGCTTGTAGAACTG